>NZ_JBEYTJ010000006.1:0-320195 GCF_040642995.1 Nonomuraea sp. NPDC047529
GTTACGCTCCCAGCTGCGGGTGCCGCCCCCCCCCCCCCCCCCCCCCCCCCCCGCCCCCCCCCCCCCCCGCCCGCGCCCCCCCCCCCCGCCCGGGGGGGCCTGCCGCCCCCCCCGCCCGGGCCGGCGCCCGTGGGCCCGCGGGCCCCTCCGTGTTCTCCGGCTCGTTCGTGTTCTCCGGCTCGTTCCCTAGGCCGGGCTCACCGTCATCGGCAGCCCGCCGCGCACCCGCAGCGACAGCATGGCCTCCGGGACCGCCCGCCGTCCGGGCAGCCCGGTCAGCCGCAGCTCGCGGGTGACCATGGCCAGCACGAACGTGGCCTCCATCATCCCCAGGTGGTTGCCCACGCAGAAGCGCGGGCCCGCGCCGAAGGGGATGTAGGCGTACCGCGGCCGGTCGGCGGGCGCGCCCGGCTCGAACCGCTCGGGACGGAACGCGTCCGGATCCCGCCAGTACGCCGGATGCCGGTGCAGCGTGTACGGGCTGATGAGCACGTCCGCCCCGGCCGGGACCCGGTAGCCGCCGACCTCGTCGGCCTCCCGCGCCACCCGCGTCAGCGCCCACACCGGCGGGTACAGCCGCATGACCTCCTCCAGCACCGCCGCCGTGTACGTGAGCCTGCGCAGGTCCTCGTAGGTCGGCGGCCGGTCGCCCAGCACCGAGACGGCCTCCGCCCGCACCCGCTCGCGCACCTCCGGATGCCGGTCCAGCAGGTGGAAGGCCCATGACAGCGTGCTGGCGGTGGTCTCGTGCCCGGCCAGCAGCACCGTGACCAGTTCCTCCCGCAGCCGCTGCCGGCCGGCCGGGTCCTCCCGCAGCCGGGTGGACCCGATCAGCAGCGACAGCAGGTCGCCGCCGCCGGTCGGGTTCGCCAGCCGCTCGGCCACCAGCAGGTCCACGACCCGGTACAGCTCCCGCCGGGACCGCCGGAAGCGCAGGTGCAGCGGCAGCGGCAGCCACAACGGCACCATGGCCAGCGTGACCATCTCGAACATGGCCTGGTCCTGGACGCCCTCGAAGGCGTGCCCGATGGAGTCGTGCGCGCCGAGGTCGGCCTCCAGCAGGGTGCGGCCGAGCACGCCGAGCGCCAGCCCGGTCATCTCCCCGGCCACGTCCACGGGCCCGCCGCCCACCCGGGCCCGCAGCCGCTCGACCAGGCGGCCGGCCTCCTCGGCCAGCACGGTGTCCTGCTGGGCCAGCCGCTTGTTCTGGAACAGCGGCTGGATGGTCCTGCGCTGCTGCCGCCAGCGATCGCCGTCGCTGGTCAGCAGGCCGTCGCCGATCACCCGACGGGCCTCGTCCAGGCCGATGCCCTTGCGGTAGTTGCCGCTGTTGTCGGCCAGGACGTGCTTGGCGTGGTCGGGATGGTTGAACAGGTAGATGGCCTTCGGGCCGATCGTCATGCGCACCGCGTCGCCGTACCGGGCGGTCGCCTTGGACAGCAGCGCGAGACGGTCGGTGACCAGCCGCCGGTACAGCACGGGCGCCGCCCAGGGCGGCGGGCCGGGCGGCACGCCGCCCGGCGCCACCGGGCGGGTGCCCAGCGCGGTCACGCCGACACCTTCAGCGGGGCCGGGGAGGTCTCCCCGAAGCGGCCCCGGTGGACCAGCAGGCCGTCGCAGTCGTCCCGCCGGCCCACGGACAGCACCTCGCCGACGATGATCGTGTGATCGCCGCCGTCGTAGGCGCGCCAGACCCGGCACTCGAAGCGGGCCGCCGCGCCCGCGATGAGCGGCACCCCGGTGACCTCGCCCGGCGTCACCTCGACGTCGGCGAACTGGGCCAGGCCGAGCGGCCGGTAGCGGTCGGCGAAGTGCCGCGCCTCGGCCTCCTGGTGCCCGGCCAGCACCGACACCCCGAACGACGTCGCCGCGGAGATGCACTGGTGCATCACGGCGCCCTTGCCGACGCACACCAGCAGCAGCGGCGGGTCGAGCGAGACCGAGGTGAAGGAGTTGGCGGTCATGGCGTGGGGGACCTCGCCGCCCGTGGTGATCACGGTGACGCCGGTGGCGAACGCCCCGAACGCGTCGCGCAGCGCCTTGACGTCCGCGATCCGCGGCGCCGGGGCCGATGAGTGGAGTTGCACGGTGACCTCCTGGGTCCGGGTTCTAGGCCAGGTACGGTTCGAGCGCCCTGACCAGGGGCTCGGGCACCCTCGCCGGCGCGGTCTTGGTGTTCGGCCCCCGCATGCAGGCCACCCGCTGCCTGCCGCGGGCGACGAGGACCTCGGGCGCGCCCGGGGTGACCCGGACGTAGTCGAAGCCGAACTCGATCTGCGTCTGCGCCAGCTCGATCAGGCGCATCCTGATGGACAGCTGGTCGAAGGCCGTGATCTCCGCGAAGAACTCGCAGTCGACCTTGAGCGTGAACAGCTTGAGGTCGTCCTGCAGGTCGTCGAGCACGTCGCGGGCCCGTTCCATGAGGAACATCTCGCGGCAGCGTCCCTGCCAGCGCAGGTAGTTGACGTAGTAGACGTTGCCGACGAGGTTGGTCTCCTCGAAGCCGACCGTGTGCAGGTACTCGTAGTAGGTGCCCATGGGCTAGGACCGCCCTTCGGTGAGGATCGCGACGACGACGGGGGCGGGCAGGCCGTTCACCCGGGTGGCGAGCGTGGCCACGGTCACGCCGCCGCCGGTCAGGACCACCCAGCCGTCGGACCCGGCCCTGTCCACCGCGAGCGGCACGTCCGTCCCGGCGGGGTCGGTGGTCCGCAGGCAGGTGAGCGCGGCGCGGATGCGGGCGCGGGCGGTGCCCGCGTCGTCCCCGCAGGCCGCGGCGATCTCACCGGCGAGCGTGTCCCGGCCGCCGTCCCGATCGTCACCAGGGTCGGTGGGGGTGACGGTCTCGACGGCGCAGGACACCGGCCCGGGGGCCGCCACGCACACCGCCAGGCCCGGCACGCCGGCCGACACCGTCCGCACACCCTCCGCCGCACTTCCGGCCACACCGCCCGCCGCACCGGGCACGGCCAGCCGGGCCGCGGCCAGGTCGCCGGCGCCCTCGCCCGGCTCCACGGCGACCGCCACCCGCGCGCCCGTCAGGTCCTCCAGCGTGCGCTCCAGGTACGGGCCGAGCAGCGGCGCGGCCCACGGACCGGCCCCGCCCTTCTTCCGCACGGCCTGCAGCCGCAGCCCCTCCCAGCGCTCGACGACCTCGCCGTCCTTCGTCCGCACCGCGACGTCGTAGACGTAGGCGTCGCCGTCCCTGGACCGCTCGGAGGCGCAGTAGCGCACCTCGTCCGCGCCGGACAGCGCGGCCCCGGCCGGGTGGACGCGTTCGATGCCGGTCGGCAGCAGGGTGGCGTCGGGCACGCACACCTGGTTGCCGTGCATCAGCGCGTCCCGCATGCCGGGGTCGCCCAGGAGCAGGTCCGGGGGCAGGAACCCGGCGAACCAGTCGCACTCCTGCGCCACCTGGAGGTCGGCGTCCACCTCGCGGGCCGCGGCCCGGTGGTAGCGGCGCAGCCGCTGGAAACGCCTGCCCTGGAAGAGCACCTCGCCGTAGAGCTGGGTGTCGGGGTCCAGCGCGACCGGCGGCAGCTCGTCGCCGGCCTGCTCGGGCGGGCCCTCGGGCGCGGCCCCGGCGTCCAGGCGCAGCACGGCCGTGAAGTGGTCGACGTCGAAGCCGGTCTCCTGGCTGCGGATGGCCACGGCGACCGTGTCGTGCCCGGTGACCGCCGCCGCCACCCGGAGCGTGGTGCTCCCGTCGGGCGGCACGATGATCGGCCGGACGAACTCCGCCTGCTCGACGACGGGCGCCCCGGGACGGCCGGTGGCCGCGTACGCCACCTGGGCCATGGCCTCCAGGCCGAACACCGCCGGGAACAGCAGGTTGCCGTCCAGCAGGTGATCGGCCAGGTACAGGTCGGTCCCGGCGTTCACCTCGACCTCGCTGACCAGCTCCACGCCGTGGTAGCGGACCAGCGGCGCGCCGACGAAGCGCAGCAGCGGCAGCTCCGGCTCCTCGCGGCGCACGGTGTGGATGCCCTCGGTCCGCCCGCTGATCACCACCACGCCGGGCGCGTCGGGATCGCTCACCAGGCGGCGCATGATCTCCACGCCCCGGTCCACCGGGATCGGCGTGATGCCCTGCTCGACCAGCCGGTCCACGACCGACAGCCGCTCGCCCATGCCGACCTCGGACCAGACCGACCACTCCATGCAGATCGCCCGGCAGCCCGGGTGCTGCTCGCCCGCCTCGCGGGTCAGGTCGGCCAGCCACTCGTTGGCGGTCGCGTAGTGGCCCTCGCCGTGCAGGCCCGCCCGGCCGATGATGCTGCCGAACGTCACCAGCAGCCGCAGCCGTCCCGGCTCGACCGCCTCCAGCACGTTGCGCAGACCGTCCACCTTGGGGGCGAACGTGCGGCGGAAGGCGTCCATGTCCAGCCCGGCGACGCCCTCGGGCTCGTTGCGCCCGGCGCCGTGCAGCACGGCGGTGACCGGCCCGAGCGCCTGCTCGGCCTCGGCCACGGCCCGCCGCACCTGGGCGGCGTCGGTGACGTCGGCCCTGGCGTAGTGGACGGTGAGCCCGGTCCCGGCCATGCGCCGCAGGTTCGCGGCCAGCTCCTCGTCCTGGGCGGGGTCGGAGCGGCCGAGCACGGCCACCTTGGCCGCACCGGCCGCCCCACTCGCCATGGCCATGGCGCACTCGGCGGTGATGCCCTTGCCGCCGCCGGTCACCAGGAGCACGTCGGAGCCGGTCAGCGGCTCCTCCGTCCGCTCCTGCCGGTACGGCAGCGCGCGCAGTGTCGGCACCCGCCGCGTGCCGTCGGCGTCGTAGTGCACCTCGCAGAACGCCGCCGTGGCGGCCGCCTCGGCGGCTACCCAGGCGGCGGCCTGCGGCGCGTCGTGCGGCAGGTGCACGACCGTGGTGGGCACGCCGCTCTCCAGATGGAGCGTCTTGGCCAGCCCCGCCGCGCCCCGGCCGTGCTGGACCAGGACGAACCGGGCGCCCGGCCCGCCGGCCAGGGCCGCCTTGGCGCCGAGCAGCGCCTGCTCCAGGTCGTCGGCCGCGCACCGCGCGGGTAGGCACACCAGGACACCGGAACCGATCTTCTCCCCTTCGAGTGCCTCGCGCAGCGGCCCCGCCAGGGGCGAACCGGCGGGCGTGAACACCTGCCACGACCCGTCGCGCTCCTCGGCGGTACGCCGGGGCCGCGGCTGCTCGTCCAGGTCCACGGCGAACGGGCGCACCCACGGCGCCGCGCCCGTCACGCCCCGCGCCGACTGGGCGCGCGGCTGCGCGGCCAGCCGGTCCAGGGCCTCGCCCAGCTCCTGGAGCGTCGCGGTGGCGACGTTGGCCGGCGCCATGCCCGCGGGCACGCCCAGATGCTGGGTGGCCTGGTCGATGATGTGCATGACGGTGACCGAGCTGAGGTGCAGCTCGTCCAGCGGCTTGCTGTCCTCGGTGACCATCTCCAGCGGCAGCTCGGCGCGTTCGGCGGCCAGCCGCCGCAGCAGCTCGACCGTCGACTCGCCCGGCTTGGCCGCCGTCCCGCCGCCCTGCTCGGCCGCCCGCTCCGCCGGCTGCGGGGCGGCGGCCTTGACGCGCACCTGCGGCGCCTGCTCGGCCGGGCTGGTGAAGAACGAGAACACCGCGCCGATCTCCAGCGGCTTGACCAGGCGCCCGTGGAACAGCTCCTCGCAGGCGACGGGCACGCCCGCCACGTGCGCGGCGCCGACCACGCCGAGCAGCCCGGCCAGCGACTCGCCGTCGGTGTCCAGCGCGACGGCCGGCACGTCGGTCAGCTCGGCCGCCAGCCTGCTGAGCACCCGGCCGGGGCCCACCTCGACCAGCAGGTCCACGTCCGCGGCCAGCGAGCCCAGCGCCTGGGCGAACCGTACGGGGGCGGTGATCTGCCGGTGCAGCAGCTCCGGGACGTCGGTGCCGGGAGCCAGGTCGCCGCCGGTGACGGTGGAGACGACGCGGCGGGCGACCGGCCCGAACCGCTCCTCCGCCAGGTAACCGGCCAGCGCCTCGGCCGCCGGGGCGACCAGGGGCGAGTGGAAGGCGTGCGAGACGTTCAGCCTGGTCCAGGTGAACCCGGCCCGCTCGGCCAGGCGGCCGGCCTCCTCCACCGCCGCCACCGGCCCGGCGACGACGGTCTGGAGCGGCCCGTTGTACCCGGCGATCACCACCGGCAGGTCGCCGGCCAGCTCCAGCACGCTCTCCGGCGCGGCCCGCACGCCGGCCATCGTGCCCGGCTCGCCGCGCTCCCGCATCGCCCGGCCGCGCTTGGTCGCCACGCGCAGCAGCGCGTCCTCGTCCATCGCGCCCGCCCAGTGCAGGGCCGACAGCTCGCCCAGGCTGTGCCCGACGGCCGCGTCCGCCTCGATGCCGAGCAGCGACAGCGCCCGCAGGCCCGCCATCGAGCCGGTGACGATGCGCGGCTGGGCGATCTCGGTGGCCGCCATGTCGCCGTCGGCGGGCAGGGCGGCGGTGGCGTACACCTCGGCGACGTCGGGGAAGCGCCTGGCCAGCGCGCCGCCGTCGGTGCCGCGGCCCGAGCCTTGCCCGGGGAAGAGGAAGCCGATCCTCGGCCGGGCCGAGGCGCGGCCCGCGAACGCCTTGCCGTCGGGGGTGGACAGGGTGTTCTCGCCGGACTCCAGCACCGTCAGCACGCGGGTGAGCTGCCGTACGGCGTCGTCGGGCGAGGAGACCACGACGGCCGCCCGGCACGGCAGGCCGCGCAGCCGCCCGCGCAGCGTGGCGGCCAGGTCGGCGAGCTGGCCGTAGGACACCTTGGGCACGAAGGCGAGCAGCTCCGACACCAGGCCGCGCAGCTCGTCCCAGGAGCCGCCGTCCAGCAGGAACAGCTCGGCGTCCTGCGCGGCGGCGGCCAGCGCCTTGACGCGGCTGGACGCCCGCCGCCGCGGGCCGGTGTTCTCCAGCACCACGTGCGTGTTGATGCCGCCGAAGCCCATGGCGGTCACCGCGGCACGCAGCGGCGCGCCCTGCGGCCACGGCTCGGCCGTGCGCAGCACCCGCAGCGTGGCGCCCTCGTCGGTGAGCACCTGGTGCGGGTCGACGCAGCCGATGGTCGGCGGCAGCACCTGCTCGTGCACGGCCATGGCCGCCTTGATCAGGCCCGCCACGCCCGCGGCCGCCTTGGCGTGGCCGATCATGCCCTTGATCGAGCCGACCGCGGCCGGCCGCGCGGCCGACTCCCTGGCCCGCGACAGCGCGGTCAGCTCGGTCGCGTCGCCGAGCGCCGTGCCCGTCCCGTGGCCCTCGAACAGCTCGACGGTCTCGGGGCCGAACCCGGCCTTGTCGTAGGCGCGGCGCATCGCCAGCAGGTAACCGCTCACCTCCGGGCGGGTGATCCCGCCCTTGCCGTCGGAGGAGACGCCCCAGCCGGCGATCGTGGCGTAGATCCGCCGACCGGCGGCCAGCGCGTCCTCCTCGCGCATCAGCACGACGATGCCGCAGCCCTCGCCGGGCCAGAACCCGTTGGAGTGCCGGTCGTACAGGCGGAAGTCGCTCTTGGCCAGCGCGCCGGTCTTGGCGAACCCGATCACCTCGAACGGGTCGATGGACAGGTCCACGCCGCCCGCGAGGGCCACGTCCACGTCGCGGTCGGTCAGTGCCTTGCCGGCCGTCACCACCGACAGCAGGGACGAGGAGCAGGCCCCGTCCACGGTGTAGCCGCCGCCGTTGAGGTCGAAGTGGTTGCAGATGCGCCCGGCGATCGTGTTGGACAGGCCGCCGGCCAGGGTGTCCTCGTCCACCGGCGGGAAGGGGCTCTTGTAGGACTCCTCGTAGTCGGCCAGGAACGCGGCCAGGCGCTCGTCGTCCCAGCCCTGGTCCTTCAGGGCCGCGGCGAGGGTGCGCCGCACGTACGGCCAGCGCAGCCGCAGCACGTTGGCCCGGGTGAACTCGCCGGTGAGCGTGTTGCCTACGACGACGCCGGTGCGCTCGCGCGGCAGCCCCTCGCCGTCGGCGAACCCGGCGTCGGCCAGGGCCCGGCCGGCCATGTCGAGGGCCAGCCAGTGGGCCAGGTCGGTCGACCGGTACGTGCTGCCGGCGATCTTGTGTGCCACCCGGTCGAAGGCGTAGCCCTCGATGACCGCGGCGGTCTTGGCGTAGAAGCGGTCCGGCGCTGCGGGATCGGGGTCCCAGTAGTCCTCCAGCCGCATGCGCTCGTCCGGGAGCCGGCGGAAGGCGCGGCGGCCGGCCACCGCGTTCTCCCACAGCTCCCTGGGCGAGGCGGCGTCAGGGTACCGGCAGGCCATGCCGACGATCGCGATCCTCGTCATGCCTTCGCGACCTCTTCCCGCGCGTGCTGCAGCGCCTGGGCGGCGGCTGCGCTGACCCTGGCGGCGTCGAGCTCGCGCGCCTTGTTCACGATGTGCAGCGCCCACAGGAAGCCGCCGCGGATCAGGCAGACGGCCGCCGTGGCGAAGAAGATCCCGTACGGGATGTTCATGCCCATGAGCAGGCCGTACACCACGGCGACGCCGCCGCCGAAGGCGACCTGGGACAGCGGTCTGGACGGGCTCGTGCCCGGGTCGGTGATCATGTAGTTGGTGAACAGGATGAACGCCACCCCGGTCATCATCGACAGCCCGCCGAGGATGGAGATGTCGTCGATGATCAGCCCGCGCACCACGGCCTGGAGGGCGAAGACGCCCACCCACCCGCCGATCAGCCACATGCGGCCGGTCAGCTTGCCGTTGATCATCGTGCCGCCGATGATGATGATCCCCGGGATGATCCAGTCGATCGGGTTGTCGACCTTCTCGGTGAAGTGGTACGGCGGCGCGATGCTGGCCCACGGCAGCAGCAGCAGGATGATCGCGATGCCGAAGTTGGACGGGTTCATGAAGTGCCGCATCCGCCCGCGCACCGGCGCCTTGAGCACCCACTTGGCGCCCACGGCGACGGTGACGCCGAACATCATGACCAGCACCTGGTCGTTGACGTAGATCAGCATGTTGAGCGCGATGGAGGTGATGTGCGCGGGATACAGGAACTCCATCAGCCCGCGCGGCCCGTTGCCGAGGAAGCGCGGCGCGCGGCCCTCCTGGCGGGCGCCGATCACCTCAAGGATGATCTCCACGGTGTAGCCGGTGGCCAGCGCCACGAACGGCCACGACCACGGCTGCTCGAACCCCAGCACGGTGTAGCCGAGGATGTTGAAGATCGTGATCGAGATCGCGAACCGGCGCAGCGCCGTGATCACTTTGGGATCGTGACGTGGCGGGGTGATCGTCTTGTCGGCCATGCCGTCACTTCTCCTTCGCTTGCGAGCCGAGCTGGAGGGTGTGCCAGCCGGGGGTGAGCGTGAGCTCCTGCTGGTGCCGCTGCCCGGCGCGGTCGCGCCAGTTCAGCTTCACCCGCACGGGGCCGGTGACGTTCGCGCCGAGGCCGATGTGCACCGCGTGCGCGCGCTTGCCGGAGTGGCCGCTGCCGCCGTCCACGCGGCCCATGAAGGAGCGGCCGTCGGGCGTGGTGGCGGTCACCGTCGCGCCGATCACCGGCGAGCCGGCGGCGGGCAGCGGGCCGGCCGCGGAGGGGCTGTCGTACTGCAGGCGCAGCCCGAGGAACGCGTTCGCCGAGCGGCTGGTGTTCAGGTAGAAGGCGGGGGCCTCCCACTGGCGGGCCACCGCGAAGTCGATCAGGCCGTCGCCGTTGACGTCCCCGGTCGCGATGCCGCGCGTCGGCACGGGCACGGCCAGGCCGAGCTGCTCCGACAGGTTGGCGTAGCGGCCGTCGGGGCCCTTGGCGAAGAAGGCCAGCGTCTGCGCGCCGGCGATGTCGGCGCCCTCGGTGACGTTCGGCCACGACTTGGGGTTGCTGGTCACGCCGTCGTTGGCGGCGGCCAGCTCCTGCAGCGGCGGCCAGCGGTTGACGTCGCCCTTGATGAACCCGGTCGCCTGGACGATCTCGTTCTCGCCGTCGTTGTCGAAGTCCTCGATCTTCGGGTCCCAGCCCCAGCCGGACCAGGCGGTGCGCAGCTCGGCGCTGAGGTCCTTCCACGGCGCCTCGCCCTGCCGCAGCTTCTCGCGCAGCTCGGCCTGGGTCTTGACGGTGGACAGGAACGTGAAGTTGCTCTCCTGGATGCCGTACGGGGTGGTGATGTTGCTGACGAAGAAGTCGAGCACCCCGTCGTGGTTGAGGTCGCCGGCGTCCGAGCCCATGCCCTTGAAGGAGTCCTCGCCGAGCACCTTCGACTTGGGCACGCCGATCTCGTGCGTCCCGATGGTGGGGGAGAACTTGATCGTGCCGGGGGTGGAGACGTTGTAGAGCAGGTGGTCGGGCCCGAAGTCGTTGTTCAGCAGCAGCTCGGGCAGGCCGTCGCCGTCGAGGTCGGCACTGGTGGCGCCCAGCTCCCAGCCGGTGGAGACGTCGGAGGGCAGCACGCCGTCCAGGCGGGTGAAGCCGCCGTTGCCGGTGCCGCGGAAGAAGTAGTCCCGGCCGCCGTTGAGGGCCTTGGACAGCGAGTGGTTCATCTGCACGCCGCCGTCCACGCGGCTGTCGAGGATGGGGCTGCCGTCGGGGAAGTAGTTGCCGACGAAGATGTCCTGCTTGCCGTCACCGTCGAAGTCGGCGACGGTCGCGACGTTGCTGTTCCACAGCTCGCCGGTGTACTTCGCGCCGCCGGAGTTGGGCACCAGCTCGGCCGCGTCGAAGGCGGCGGCCTCGAACCGGGACGCCGTGGGCCGCTGCAGGTGCAGCGTGGGCGTCCGGCCCCACCAGTAGACCAGCAGGTCGGTGCGGCCGTCGTCGTTGTAGTCGGCGGGGACCGCGCCCATGGGCGCCATCGCGTCGGTGACCGGCAGCGAGCCGAGCGACAGCGCGAACGGCCGGTACCGCTCGCTGCCGCCCTCGACCGGCGCCGGCGTGACGACCACCTGGTCGGTACGCGGGTCCACGATCACCAGGTCGTCGTCCCTGCCGTTGCCGTCGAGGTCGTTGAGCGCGATCGCGGCCCCCACGGAGGAGATCCAGGCGTCGATGTGCTTGTAGGCCTGGTTCACCTTGCGGACGGTCTTGGCCGGGCCGCCGCCCGGCATCGCGATGCTCAGGGGCTTGAAGCCGTACGCGCCGGCCATCCCGGCCTTGGTCGCGTCGGAGGCGAAGGTGGGGTGGCCGATCGCGAAGACGGCGATCATCAGCGCGAGTGCGGCGACGCCCGCCGCCTGCTTGCGCAACCACGCGGCTACCGAGGTCACGAGGGAACACCTCCATGGAAGACGAACGTCTCGGCGATGCGCCGGCGCCACCCCTCATAGGCGGGCGGCTTGTCATGCGATGTCGCGGTGGGACGGGTCGCGCGGCTCACCTCGGCCGCCTGCTCCGCCGTGGTGCCGCAGAGAACGCCCACGGCCGACTCGGTGTGCGGGAAGAGCAGCCCGGCCCGGATCCTGGCCTCGGCGGCGAACACGCTGCCCTGGGCCAGCGGCCCCTGGTGCGGTCCGGCGCGCTCGCGCAGCCACCGCAGCTCGGCGTCGTCGGCGCCGCCCGCGTAGGTGGCGGCCAGGCCGATGCCGGCGTAGAGGTCGGCGTGGCGGGACTCGGGGAACCGTTCGACCAGCGTGACCGCCCGCTCGGCGCTGGTGCCGGCGACGAACCACAGGGCGCGGCCGATGCCCTGGTCGAGGGCGTGGGCCGCGTACTCCTCCTGGCCGGCCGGCCAGGAGAAGCGGGCTTCGCGCACCTGCTGGTGCACGTACCGGTCGGTGTGGAAGTAGGCCTGGTGGAAGCCGTACCCGTCGTGGACCAGCCACAGCAGCAGCGGGTCCAGCAGGCCGGGCTTCGGCCACAGGAAGCGGGGGAGCCGGGCCATGGCCCAGCCGATCCCCACGTAGACCATGTAGTTGTGGTGGTGGCCGCGTCCCTGGAGGAAGGCGTTGACCCGGCGCAGATTGCCGAAGGTCATGCAGTCCAGGATGGCGAAGCCCATGCCCGCGCCCTCGTAGGCGAAGCCGCGGAAGCGGGCGGGCACCTCTTCGAGCCGGTCCTCGGCCTCGGCGACGGTGCGCGACTCCACGGCGTAGGCGTAACCGGCGAGAAAGTATTCGCCGACCGTCTCCAGTATTTCGGTGGATGCCGCGTTCTTCACCCAGAAGCCGCGCGTCTCGACTTTCGTCTCGCTGACGTCCGGCACCAGAATTTTGCGTCTGAGCGACCGCAATGCGCTTGCCAATTGAGCCTCCGCCGCTTATAGCCCGAACAATTCAATTTCATTGACACATGCCGCCCGGTGGCCGGACAACTTCGGGTTTGCTCAGCTCGGAGGGTCATTTTTGGGCGTGCGAAAGCGAATGACGTGCTTATTCGGGGACGCCGGTCAGCGGGACGGCACTTCGGCCTCGACCGCGAAATGCGCGCGCACCCTTCCGCGCCACAGCTCGTAATCCGGGACGCGTTCCGACGTGCCCGCGGCGACTTCGCTGTCGTCGGCGAGCGCGACCGCACCGGAAACGTCGAGCCCGGTCAGCACCGCGCCCGTGGCCGCCGAATGCTCCGGGACGAACCCCGAGTAGTGCCGGGCCTTGGTCGCGAACACCGACCCCTGGGCCAGCTCGCCCCGGTGCTCCCCGGCCTCCTCGCGCAGCACCGCCGCCGCGCCCGCCTCGCACCCGGCGAACGTGGCCGCCAGCCCGACCCCGCTCCACAGGTCCGCCTGCCGGCCCGGGGCGAACGCGCGCACCGCCGCGGCCACCTCGCCCGGCCTGCCGCCGTGGATGAACCACAACGCCCGGCCGACGCCCTGGTCCACGGCGCGCGGGAAGTAGGACGCGTCGCCCTGCCAGGGGTAGGGGTCGGGCACCTGCTGCCCGTCCACGTGGCGGCGGGTGTGGAAGTAGGCCAGGTCGAAGCCGTAGCCGTCCACGGCCAGCCAGCTCATCGTCGGGTGGTACGGGGTGCCGCTCAGGTCCGGCAGCACCTTCTTCCACAACACCCGCGGCAGCCGGGCCATGGCGAAGCCGATGCCGATGTAGGCCAGGAAGATGTGCGGCTGCCCGGGGCCCGTCAGCAGGTCCCGGGTACGCCGTCCGCGCCCGCCGCCCATGGCGTCGAGCACGGTGAAGGCCATCGTCGCGCCCTCGTAGGCGAAGCCGCGCTGCTCGACGTCCACCAGGGACAGCCGGCGCTCGATCTCCCACTGGTCGCGGACGTCGATGCCCCACTCGAAGCCGCACACGACGGCCTGCGGGATGGCCTCCAGGCGGTCGGTGAGCGCCGAGGGGACGACGGGGAAGCCGCGTGCGCCGAAGGTCACGTCGGCCAGGGATGGCGCCAGCACGAGCCGGCGCAGCGAACCGAGCAGAGACGACATGGTGTGCTCCTCCTTCAGGAACGTGAAGACCCCGCCTGCGAACGGCCCATGCGCGGGGACGGCCGTCCCCGGCGGGGGAGTTGGGGGCACGTCCCGCCCTGGCGGACGACGGGTCCGCTTCAGGATGCGGCCGGACCGGCGCCACGGGCATGTCGCAAAGTGCGCGATCGGCGCACGGGGGTCAGCTCGCCCAGGCCGCCAGCCGCCAGTCGCCGCCTCCGCCGGGCAGCGGCCTGCGCACCAGGACGGACGGGTCCGACCAGGCCGACGCCTCGCGCTCGGCCGCCTCGGCCAGGCGGCGGAAGACCGCCGCGACGACCGCTTCGAGTTCTTCGGGGGTCGCCTGCCCCCGCACCACGGTGAGTTCCATGCCTTCGACGCTCGCCCGCGGGCCCGCACGCCCGCAACTTCCTGCATGCCCGGTGCGCACGCCCGAGCCCGGTCCGGCGACGAAGGGCCGCCCCGTGCCCCCGCCCGTGCCCCCGCCCGTGCCCCCGCCCTGCCCCTGCCCGTGCCCCGGGTCAGGGGCGGACGGTCAGGGTCGGGTGGTCAGGGCTGGGCCTGGTCGTCGAACTCCACCACGAGCGGGAGGTCGGCCCGGCGGCGGATGTTCAGCTTGCGGTAGGTGCGGGTCAGGTGCTGCTCGACGGTGCTGATCGTGATGTAGAGCTTGGCCGCGATCTCGCGGTTGCTGTAGCCGGCCGCCGCCAGCGCCGCGACCCGGCGCTCGCCGACGCTCAGCACGCCGATCAGGTCGCCCGGCAGGGGGGAGGACGCGCCGTCCGGGTCCGCGGCCCGGCTGAGCGCGCTGATCATCGGCTCGGCCCCGCACTCCAGCGCCGCCGCCTGCGCCCGTCCGGCCACCGTGCGGGCCCGCCGGTACTCGCCCAGCGCCTCGTACGCCTCCACCAGGTCGAACAGCGCCCTGGCCAGCTCGTACCGGTCGCCGGCGAGCTGGAGGTACTCCACCGCCTGGCGCAGCAGCGCCGGACGGCGGGCCGGCTCGGAGACGGCCGCCTTGAGCCGCATCCCGATGCCGCGCCCCCGGTAGGCGCCGGGGCCGCAGCCGTCCAGGTGGGCCTTGATCAGCTCCCTGGCCTCCTCCGTCTGGCCCATCCGCAGGCACGCCTCGGCGGCGTCGGCCTGCCAGGGGATCAGCGCCGGGTTGTTCAGCCCCCAGGCCGTCACCAGCTCGCCGCAGCGCAGGAAGTCGTGCAGAGCCGGGACGAAGGACTCGCCGGCCAGGTTGTAGCGGCCGCGGGCGTACAGGTAGTGCAGGCCGTAGCGGGTCTGGAACATGGCCTCGGCGACCGGCCGGTCCAGCGGGTCGCGCACGGCCTCGTGCCGGCCCATCGCGGTCAGCGCGATGACCAGGCTGGCCAGCGGGCCGCCGATGGCCACGCCCCAGCTGCTCATGGGGATCGTGTCCAGCGCGATGCGGGCGTGCCGCTCGGCGGCCGGCATGTCGCCCTGGCGGATCGCGATCTCGGCCCGGATGGCCGCCAGCCGGGCCCGGCGGCTGGGCGCCTGCCGGGCCGCCGCCTCGTCGCCGAACAGGTCGCACAGCGGCGCGGCGCGCTCGCAACGCCCGGCGTAGGTGAGGGCGAGCAGGGAGTTCTCCACGACGTCCAGGGACATCTCGTCCAGCCGCTCGCCCTCCAGGATGCGCTCGACGGCGTCGAGGTTGTGCTCGCGCGGGCCGTGGGTCAGCACCTCGGCCAGGGCGAGCGTGGACTCCAGCCGCCGGTTGACGGCGACCGACACCATGCCGGCCAGGATGTGCTCGCGGGGCGGGTTGGCCACGTAGGCGGCCAGCGGCGGGCACGTCACGCGCAGCCAGAGCTGCGCCACGACCAGCTCGGCCAGCGTCGCGTGGTCGGAGGCCGACGCCTCCTGGTTGAGCTGCTCCAGCACGTCGCGGGCGTCCTCGAAGCGGCCGTGCCACAGCAGCGCCCGGGCCAGCACGACGGCGTCGCTGCCGTGCAGGCTGCCCTTCTGGAGGGCCTCGGTGAGCTGGTCCAGGTGCCCGGCGGGGGCGGCCGGGTTGATCCGCCACTCCGCGCGTACGAGCATGGTCATCAGCTTGGAGCGCTGGAGCTCGTCGGTGCACTCGCGCCAGGCCAGCTTCAGGTAGGCCACCGCCGACTCCACCTCGCCCTTGCGCAGCGCGGCCAGCGCGGCCTCCTCCAGCGTGGGCACCACCCACGGCGCCTCGACCCTGGCGGCCTGGAGCAGGCGGTCGGCGACCACGCCGGGGCGCACGCCCCGCGTGTAGGCCAGCTCGGCGGCGCGGCGGTACAGCTCCTTGCGCTCGGACAGGTCCATGCCGGCCAGCACCGCCGAGCGCACCGCCTCGTGACGGTAGCCGCCGCCGCGCAGCAGGCCGGTCGCGCCGATCGTGAGCAGCTCCCTGCTCACGTCCACGGTGGGCAGTTCGAGCATCTCGGCCAGTCCGTCGGCCTCGCCGAGGATGGCCAGGCCCTGCGCCACCCGGACCGTACGCGGGTGGCTGCGCCGCAGGCACGTCTCGACCGCTCGGACGAACCGGTCGCCGACGACCAGCTCGCGCGGCGGCGCCTCCACGGCCCGCAGGTGCTGGCGGTAGTCGGCGGCCAGCTCACCGGCCAGCAGCGGGTTGCCGCCGCTGATCGTGTGCCACTCGTCGGCGAACCGCTCGGTCGCGCTGAGCCCCACCTGGCCCGCCACCAGCGCGGCCACGCCCCTGCGCGACAGCGGGGCGAGCTGCAGGCGCAGGCAGTGCGGCAGCCGCAGCAGGTCGGTCTCCAGCGGCCCGTCCGTGCCCTGGCGGTCGTTGAGCGCGAACACCGCCACGATCCGCGCGTTCCGCACCCGCCGCGCCAGGTAGGCCAGGCAGAGCAGGGAGGTGCGGTCGGCGTGGTGCACGTCGTCCACGACGACCACCAGCGGGCAACGTTCGGACAGGTCGAGCAGCACCGTGACCAGCGCGTGCACGACCTGCGGGTCGAGCAGCCGCTCGGCGTCGGCGTGCGCCGCGGTCGCGGTCCGCACGCCCTCCGCCAGCAGCTTCTCCGAGCGCTCGCGCTCCTCCTCGACCAAGGGGGCGTCCTGGATGAGCTGGCGGAGCAGGCCGAGCTGCAGGTCCTGCTCCATGCGCGATCCTGTCGCCGTCACCGCGAGCGCGCCCAGCTCTATGGCCTGTTCGGACAGCGTGCGCAGCAGCGCGCTCTTGCCCGTCCCGGCGGGCCCGCCGACCAGCGCGACCCGTCCATGGCCGAGGATGGCGTTGGCGACGAGCGACTCCAGGCAGGACATCTCCTCCTGCCGTTCGATGAGAGTCATGGCCGTCTCCCCACATGTCGTGTTGCGCTCACGCTAGGCCGGGGCGGTATTCGATCTCTATCGTCCCGCCATCTGGCGCCGGTTCCTGGCCGGGCGCCGGCGTCCCGCATCGGGAAGGGGCAGGCCGGAGGCGGGGGCGGCGGGCGGCCGGCCCTCGCGGCGGGCGCGGGCCAGGGCCGCGCCCACGGCGGCCAGGGCCGCGGCCCCGGCCTCGGGCCCGGCGCCGGCGCCCCACGCCGTGCCGCCGTCCAGCCCGCACCGGGCGTAGACGGCCACCTCGCCGCCGGTCGCGCCGGTCGCGCCGTCGAGGTGGTGCACGGCGCGGACCCGGACGCCGGCGGCCTCCAGCGCCGCGCGCAGCGCCGCCACCGTGGCCGAACGGGCCTGCCCGTACGTGCCGTCGTCGACGTACAGCGTGGCCACCGCCCCGGCCGGGTCACCGACGGGCGCCGCCCTGTACTCCTCCTCGAACAGCCGCCTGATCCGCTCCGGCTCGACCTCGCCCTGCCCGGCCTCGGCCATCGCCTGGACGGCACGCGCCAGCTCGATCTGCAGCCCGCGCGGCAGCGTGATCCCGTACCGGGCGTTCAGCAGGTACGCCGGGCCGGCCTTGCCCGACTGGCTGGTCACCCGGACCACCGCCTCGTACGTGCGTCCCAGGTCCCGCGGGTCCACCGGCAGGTACGGCACCTCCCACGGCAGCTCCGCCGGATCCCGCCCGGTACGGGCCGCCTCCCGGTCCATCGCGTCGAACGCCTTCTTGATCGCGTCCTGGTGCCCGCCGGAGAACGCGGTGAACACCAGGTCGCCCCCGTACGGGTGCCGCGGCGGCACCGCGAGCCCGGTGCACTCCTCGACGACGCGCCGCACCCGGTCGAGGCCGGAGAAGTCGACGCCGGGGTCGACGCCCTGGGTGGCCAGGTTCAGGCCCAGCGTGACCAGGCAGACGTTGCCCGCCCGCTCGCCGTTGCCGAACAGGCAGCCCTCGACGCGCTCGGCGCCGGCCATCAGCGCCAGCTCCGCCGCCGCGACCCCGGTGCCGCGGTCGTTGTGCGTGTGCACCGACAGGCAGACGTGCTCGCGATGCGGCAGGTTGCGGTGCAGCCACTCGATCTGGTCGGCGAACACGTTGGGGGTCGAGCGCTCGACCGTGGTGGGGAAGTTCAGGATGATCGGCCGGTCGGGGCCCGGCTGCCAGACGTCCATGACGGCCGCGCAGACCTCCAGCGCGAAGTCCGGTTCGGTGTCGTGGAAGTGCTCAGGCGAATACTGGAACCGGACATCGCCCTCTTCAAGCAATTTATCGGCATATTTCATGACCAGTCGGGTTCCTTGGACTGCCAGATCCTTGCACTCGTCCCGGTTCATCCCGAACACCAGCTGCCGCGCCACCGGCGAGGTCGCGTTGTAGAGGTGGATCGTCGCCCTGGGCGCCCCGATCACGCTCTCCATCGTGCGTTCGATCAGCTCGTCGCGCGCCTGGGTCAGCACGGTCACGCACACGTCGTCCGGGATGCGGTCACGCTCGACCAGGAGCCGGACGAAGTCGTGGTCGTCCTGGCTGGCCGCCGGGAAGCCGACCTCGATCTCCTTGTAGCCCATGCCCACCAGCAGGTCGAACAGCACCAGCTTGCGTTCGGGGTCCATGGGCCTGGGCAGCGCCTGGTTGCCGTCCCGCAGGTCGGTGGACAGCCAGCGCGGCGGCGCGGTGAGCACGGCGTCCGGCCACGCGCGGTCGCCGAGCGGCATCCGCGGGAAGGGGCGATAGCGGCTGATCTTCATGTCCGGCCTCACTGTCCTTCAGCTGAGCGATCCGAAATAGACGGTCGAGAAATACGGCGAGATCAGGACCACGATGTTGTTCACGGCCGTCTCGTCCACCATGCGGAAGGTGACGACGATCTCCGGATAGGCCGGCCGCAGCCCGAGCCCGACGAAGTACGGGTCGGTGGCGAACACGATGCGGTAAAGGCCGCGGTCGAGCAGGCGATCGGCCCATGCGCTGACCGATCCGTCCTGATCCGTACGGGTCTCGGCTTCGAGCACCCACTGCCCGTCGGCGTCATGGTCGAGGCGTACGTGCAGATCAGCCGCCCCCCGGCCGTAGACGGCGTCCTGGGCTTGCACCGCTATTCCCATCGAACCTCTCCGAGTGGTCCGCGCGGGCCCTCCGCGCACGTGGCCACCCGGACGGCGACAGCTCGCGCCGCCCGGGCTCGCGCCCAGGCTGGCGTCGCCTGCTATTCGCCGGACCTCCGGCCGCTATCGCTGCGCTATCGCCGTCCGATCGCCGTGCGATCGCAGATGAGGCGTTCTTCTTATTTTGCGCTATCCCGGCTATCGCCGGCGGGTGCCGGGATGGGTGTGCACAGCGTCCAACGTGCGCTGATGGCAGGTGAAAAGGAGATGGATAAAGCGTGAATTGCGGACCGTGTGAGCGTCCATTCCGAAGCCGCGAACAAGACCGCGGTAATCACACGGAGGTAGATCGAAATGACCGCGACCACCGCCATCACCGCCCGCGTCCGCCTCGCCCTCGCCGTCGTGCTCGCCGCGCTCGCCGGCTTCGCGGCCATCGCCGCCGCCCCCGCCCCCGCGCACGCCGTCCCGTCCGCCGTCCAGCACGACGGCGTCAACGGCACCATGGACTGGCCCTGGGGTCTGATCGACGGTGTCTTCCAGGACTGACGGCGACAGGGAACCCGGATCACCCTGAAACGATCCAAAACTGGCCACATACCCAAGGGCGTTGTACCATCCACCCAACCATGGCAGAAACTTTTGAGGGGTAAGCACCAATTACGCCGCTCATCATGGCAAACACGCCCGGTTTCCGGTCGCGTCGGGAAAGATCTCCGACCGAGGGCGGTGATTTGTTTGAGGGGATGCGGGTGGAGTTTCGCGTGTTGGGTGCGCTCGAGGTCACTGCGAGCGAGAGACAGCTCGATCTGGGCGGGGCGCGGCAGCAGATCGTCCTCGCCGTCCTGATCCTGAACGCCAATCACTCGGTCACTCTGGACCGCCTCGTCGAGGCGATCTACGACGAGGACCCGCCGGCCACGTCGCGCGCACAGGTGCAGATCTGCATCTCCGCGCTCAGGCGCCTGTTCAGCGCCCACGGCCATCCCGAGATGATCGTCACCACCCGGCAGGGCTACATGTTGCGCGCCCCCGCCGACGCGATCGACGCACGCCGTTTCGAGAGCCTTGTGAGCCGGGCCCGCAAGGCTCGGGACGGCCGTTCCTTCCCCGAGGCCATCCAGCACTACCGCGAGGCGCTGGCGTTATGGCGCGGCCCGGCTTTCGACGGCATCGACAGCAGGGCCGTGCAGGCGCTGGCCAGCGGCATCGCCGAACAGCGCGTCACCGCCAACGAGGACTGCGTCCAGCTCGAACTGGACCTCGGCCGCCACCACGAACTGGTCGGCGAGCTGGCCGCGCTCGTGCAGGAACACCCGCTCAGGGAGGGGCTGGCCGCCCAGCTCATGGTCGCCCTCTACCGCTCCGGACGCCAGGCCGAGGCGCTGCAGGTCTACCGCGACGCCCGCCGGGTGATCGTCGAGGAACTGGGCATCGAGCCCAACGAACGCCTTCAGCAGCTCGAATCGGCCATCCTCACCTCCGACGAGAGCCTGGAGGCCCAGCCGCCCGCCGCGGTGGCCCCGCCCGAGCCGCCCGCCCGTCCGCCCGCGGTGCCGGGCATGCTCCCCTCCGACATCGCCGACTTCATCGGGCGGCAGGCGCAGCTCGACGTCATCAGGCAGCGGGTGACCGTCCCCCTGGCCGGGGACGGCCGCTTCGCCGTGCCCATCATCGCCGTCGCCGGACGGGCCGGGATCGGCAAGACCACGATCGCCGTGCACGCCGCGCACAGCGTCGCCGCGCACTTCCCCGACGGCCAGCTCTTCGCCGACCTGCACGGCGGCGTCTCCCGCCCGGTGCACCCCATGCAGGTGCTCGACCGGTTCCTGCGGGCCTGCGGCGTGCAGGGGACGGCGCTGCCCGACACCCTCGGCGAGCGCGCCGAGCTGTACCGCATGCTGCTGGCCGACCGCAGGATGCTGATCGTGCTCGACGACGCCGCCGCCGAGAGCCAGGTGCTGCCGCTGTTACCGGGCAGCCCGACCTCGGCCGTCATCACCACCAGCCGGACCCGGCTCGGCGGCCTGGCCGGCGCCACCCACGTGGACGTCGACCTCTTCGACGCCGCCCAGTCCGTCGAGCTGCTGTCGCGCATCGCCGGGGCCGAACGCGTACGGGCCGAGCCGGAGTCGGCCGCCGCCCTGGCCGAGCTGTGCTGCTTCCTGCCCCTCGCGCTGCGCATCGCCGGCGCCCGCCTGGCCTCACGCCCCCACTGGGCCGTCGAGCAGCTCGTGGACCGGCTCGGCGACGAGGCCCGCCGCCTGGACGAGCTCAAGCACGGCGACATGGGCATCAGGGCCAGCCTGTCGCTCACCTACGACGCGCTCAGCGAGCAGGCCCGCCGCCTGTTCCGCCGCCTGGCCATCCTGCACTCGCACATCTTCTCCGCCTGGACCGGCGCCGCCCTGCTCGACCGGCCGCTGGCCGACGCCCAGGACCTCTTCGACGACCTGGTCGACGCCCAGCTCATCGAGGTCGCGGGCGCCGGCAGGAACGTCAACGTCCAGTACCGCTTCCACGACCTCGTCCGCGTCTACGCCCACGAACGCCTGGCCGCCGAGGAGCCGCCCCCCGAGCGCACCGCGGCGCTGGCCCGCGTGCTCGGCGCGCTGCACCGGCTCACCGAGACCGCCAGGACCCGCGAGTACGGCCCGCCCGCCGGCCCCCACCTGAGCCCCGCCCCCGACTCGCCGCTCCCGGCCGAGCTGGTCGAGCGGCTGATCGCCGACCCGATCGGCTGGTTCGAGCGCGAGCGCCACGTGCTGCTCGCCGGCATCCGCCAGGCCGCCCAGGCCGGGTTCGTGGAGCTGTGCTGGCGTACCGCCATGAACGCCGAACCGTTCTTCGAGCTGCACGTCTACCTCGACGACTGGCGCGAGATCCAGGAGATCGCCCTGGAGGCCGCCCGCCGGGCGGGCGACGAGCGCGGCCAGGCCGAGATGTTGTGCGTCCGCGGCACGCTGGCGCAGACCGAGCAGCACTTCGGCGAGGCCCGGCGCGACTTCGAGGCCGCCCTGACGCTGTTCGAGAAGACCGGCAACGTCGTGCAGATCGCCCGGTCCCGGCGGAACCTGGCGTTCCTGGAACGCATGAACGGCCAGCTGGAGGCCGCCGCGACGCACCTGGAACAGGCGCTGGCCATCTTCACCGACATCGGCGACCAGATCTCGGCCGCGCACACGCTGGACAACCTGGCCGCCATCAGGTCGGAGTGCGGCGACATCGACGACGCCAAGATCATGCTCGCCGAGGCGCTGGTCCGCGGCAAGAGCGGCGGCAGCCGGCGCATCATCTCCCAGATCCTGCACCGGATGGGCCGGGTGCACCTGCAGGCCGAGGAGTTCGCGCTGGCGGCGGGCGCGTTCGAGGAGGCGCTCACGCTGGTGGAGGAGATCGGCGACACCGTCGGCGAGTCCTTCGCCCTGCACGGCCTCGGCATCGCCCACCTGCGCAGGGGACGGCTGCGCGAGGCCGCCGACCTGCTGCGCCGGGCGCTGGCCGTGGCCGAGACCGCCCGCCACCGCCTGGCCGAGGCGCACGCCCTGGCCGGGCTGGGCGAGCTGGCCGTCACCGCGAACGAGCCCGGCGACGCGATCGGCCGCCTGCGCAAGGCGGTCACGCTGTTCCGCCAGATGCGCGCGCCGCTGTTCGAGGCGCAGACGCTCACGATGCTGAGCGAGGTGCTGGTCGCCCTCGGCGACGCCAGCGCGGCGGAACGGGCGCTGTCACGGGTGCACGAACTGGCCGACGCGGTCGACGAACGGGCCGGTCAGCGGCTGCGCGACAACCTGTCCTCGGCCGCCGGGCTCGTGGAGGGCATCGGGTAGCCCGCGGCCCTCCGGCGTCATCCCGCACTGTCAGAGATGCCCGCGGGGGTCCGCCGTTGGGATTCTGGCGAGCATGAAGGCTCTGGTGCTGTCCGGCGGGTCCGGCACCCGCATGCGTCCCTTGAGCCACTCCATGCCGAAGCAGCTCATCCCGATCGCCAACAAACCGGTCCTGGAGCACGTGCTGGAGAGCCTGCGCGCGCTCGGCGTGACCGAGATCGGCCTCGTGGTCGGCGACAGGGAGGCGCAGATCGCCGAGGTCGTCGGCGACGGCTCACGGTTCGGGACGCGCGTCACCTACATCCGCCAGCTCCGCCCGCTGGGGCTGGCCCACTGCGTCAAGCTGGCGCGCCCCTTCCTCGGCGGCGACGACTTCGTCATGTACCTGGGCGACTGCGTCCTGGCCGACGGGATCGGGCCGATCGCCGAGGAGTTCCACGCGTTGCGCCCGGCCGCCCAGATCGTGGTGCACCGGGTGGCCGACCCCCGGCCGTTCGGCGTCGTCGAGACCGACGAGACCGGCGCGGTGCTGCGGGTGGTGGAGAAGCCGGAACGGCCGCGCAGCGACCTGGTCATGACCGGCGTCTACTTCTTCACCCCGGCCGTCCACGAGGCGGTGGACCGGATCGTCCCCGGACGCCGGGGCGAGCTGGAGATCACCGACGCCGTCCAGTGGCTGCTGACCTCCGGCCAGGAGGTCAGGGCCAGCCTCTACCGCGGCTACTGGAGCGACGCCGGCCGCGTCGACGACGTCCTGGAGTGCAACCGGCGGCTGCTGGCCCGGCTCTCCCGCGACATCGCCGGCCACGTGGACGCCGCCAGCCTGGTACGCGGCGACGTCGTGCTCGGCCCCGGCGCGCGGGTGGTCGCCTCCGTCGTCGAGGGACCGGCGATCATCGGCCCGGACACCCTGATCGTGGACAGCCACATCGGGCCCGGCACCTCCATCGGACGCGACTGCGTGGTGCGCTCCACCCGCCTGTCCGACTCCATCGTGCTCGACGGCGCCTCGATCGTGGCCGCCAGCGGCCTGCGCGGCTCGCTCATCGGGCGCTACACCACCGTCGCTCCCGGCCGCAGCGACCACCGTCTCGTGGTCGGCGACCACACGCGGATCGAGCTGACCACATGAACCCAGGGAACAAGGAGTGAGGACGTGACCGACGACGGCGCCCCGCGCGCGGGGCGGAAAGAGTGGCTCGGGCTGGTGGCGCTGTTCCTGCCCACCATGCTCGTGGCCCTGGACATCAGCGTGCTGTTCCTCGCGTTGCCGCACCTCAGCTCCGACCTGGGCGCGGACGCCACCCAGCAGCTGTGGATCACCGACATCTACGGCTTCATGACCGCCGGGTTCCTGGTCACCATGGGCTCGCTCGGCGACCGGATCGGCCGCCGGCGGCTGCTGCTGGCCGGCGGCGCGGCCTTCGGCCTGCTGTCGCTGCTGGCCGCCTTCTCCACCAGCCCCGAGATGCTGATCCTGGCCCGCGCCCTGCTCGGCGTCGCCGGGGCCACGCTGCTGCCCTCGACGCTGTCCCTGATCGGCGTCATGTTCCGCGACCCCCGGCAGTTCGGCCTGGCCATGGCCGCCTGGGGCACGGCCTTCATGCTCGGCATCGCGCTCGGCCCGGTGGTCGGCGGCGCGCTGCTGGAGCGCTTCTGGTGGGGGTCGGTCTTCCTGATGGGCGTGCCGGTCATGCTGCTGCTGCTCGCGGCGGCCCCGCTGCTGCCGGAGTTCCGCGATCCCGCCGGCGGGCGGATCGACCTGGTCAGCGTCGTGCTGTCGCTGGGCGCCATCCTGCCGCTGATCTACGGGCTCAAGGCGGTCGCCCGCGACGGCTGGGGCGCCGGTCCCGCCGTCGCGGTCACCGCCGGGCTGCTCGTGGCCGCGGTGTTCGTGCACCGGCAGCGCGCGCTGACCCACCCGCTGCTGGACGTGCGGCTGTTCCGCCACCGCGCGTTCACCGCCGCCGTGCTGATCGGGCTGCTGTGCGGGGCGCTGCAGACCGGGACCGGGATGGAGGTCGCGCTGTTCCTCCAGACGGTCGAGGGCATGTCGCCGCTGGAGGCCGGGCTGTGGCTGCTGGGTCCGGCCGTCGCGCTGATCGTCTCGATCAACCTCACGCCGCGGCTGGCGAGCCGGGTGCGGCCGGCGTACCTGCTGGGCGGCGGCATGGTGATCGCGGTCGTCGGGCAGCTCCTGCTCACCCAGGTCGTGGTGGGCGCGGTGACCGCGCTGATCGTCTTCCTGGGCGTGTGCTACTTCGGCGTCGGCCCGGTCGGCGGCATGATCAACCAGGTGGCGATGAGCACCAGCCCGCCGGAGAAGGCCGGCTCGGCCGCCTCGCTGGTGGCCACCGGCGGCGAGTTCGGCGTCGCGCTCGGCGTCGCGACCCTGGGCAGCCTCGGCACCGTGGTCTACCGGGGCGCGTTCACCCCGCCCACCGGCACCCCGGCGCTCGCCCAGGACGGCATCACCGGCGCGGTCGCCGTGGCCCGGGACCTGCCCGCCGACCAGGGCGCGGCGCTGCTCGGCGCGGCCCGCGAGGCGTTCACCGCCGGTCTGCACGCGGTCGCGTGGGCGAGCGCCGCCCTGTGCGCCGTGCTGGCCGTGCTCGCGCTGGTCCGGCTGCGCGGCGTGGCGCCCTTCGCCGGCGTGCACGACGGCCACCACCAGCCGGACCAGGAACCCGTCCTGGTGGACTGAGCGCACACCAAGGACTGAGCGCACACGAAGGCGGGCCCGGGGAACCGGGCCCGCCTTGGTCCTGCGAGGGGTCAGTCCAGGCCGAAGCGGGCGCGGGACAGCTCCCGGTTGGCCAGGGCTCCCAGGTAGATCGCGAACCCGGCGTGGCTGTGCGTGGTGGACATGTCCCGCCAGATGCGCTCGATGCGCTGCCCGTCCCGGACCGCGCTCGAACCGGCCGTCGGGAACAGGCAGCCCTCGACGGCCCGCCAGGCCAGGCGGGCGACCTCGCGGCTGATGGTGGCCAGGCGCACGTCCCGCTCCCTGGTGAACGCCTCAGGGCCCGCCGCGCAGGTCCGGCTCCACTGCTGGACGGCGTTCGTCAGGGCCGCCTCGGCGGCGGCGAGCATGCCGGCGGCCTCGCCGTACCAGGACTGGTAGTCGGGGTCCTCGGCGCGGATGGTGAACGGCGGGAAGATGGTCGTCCTGGTCCGCATCAGCTCCTCGTAGGCGTCCAGGGCGCCCTGGGCCATGCCCAGCACGACGGCCGCGCTGCCGAGCAGCATGACGCTGAGCGGGCCGCCGCCGTACTCGGGGTTGCCGTGCAGCTCGCGGCCGGGGGTGCCGCCGGTGACGACGGCCTGGCTGAGGTGCAGCGGCAGCGTGAGGTGGCCGGGGACGCGGCCGCCGTCCATGACGATGCTGTGCGAGCCGCTGCCCTTCAGGCCGAGCTGGCCGCCCCAGTCGTCCAGCCGGCGCCACTGGTCGCGCGGCGCGGTGAACAACATGGGCTGCCCGTCCACGACGACGTGGCCCATGAAGTGGGTGGCGTACGGGGCGCCCGAGCAGTAGCTCCAGGTGCCGTCGAGCAGCCACCCGCCCTCGCCGTCGGGACGGGCGGAGCCGCCGGGCGCGACCGTGGCCGGGCAGATGAAGTCGCCGCAGGCGAACAGCTCGCTCTGGGCCCGCTCGCCGAACAGCGTGGCGACCGCCAGTGTGTGCGCCGAGCCGAAGGAGTACATCCAGCCGGTGGACGGGCAGCCCCGCGCGAGCGTCATCGACACCCGCATGAAGGTCTCCACGCCGAACTCGTAGCCGCCGAAGCGGCGGGGGACCAGGATGCGGTACAAGCCCGCCCTGGCGAACGCCTCGTGGGTGTCGGGTGCGTAGTAGGTGCGCCGTTCCGTCTCGGCCTGGCGCTCGACCAGGGCAGGCACCATGGCCTCGGCCCTGGCGACGATCTCGTCGGGGGTGAGTCCGGGCTCGGGCGGAGCCACGGGGGCGTGGGTGACGGCTGTCATGCTGCGCGAACCCTTCGTCTCGGGTTTTCCCCCAAGACTCGCCCGGCCCCGGTGACCTTCGCATCTCCGTGCGTGCCCGGCAACCCCGCACGCCGGAAGATGCGCCCCGCAACCGGCGAATGGGACGTTCAGGGAGCAGTGTCCCGACTGACGTCCCGGGAGGACATGGTGTTGATGACAGGTGCTCCGGCGCGGGAAGACCTCGTCCGCCGCGCGACGGAGGCAGGCCCTGTCCTGCGCAGGAACGCGGCCTGGGCGGAGGAGAACCGCAGGCTGCACGAGGAGACGATCGAGGCGCTGGCCGAGGCCGGCGTCTTCAGGCTGCGGACCCCGCGCCGCTACGGCGGCGCCGAGGCGGACACGCGCACCCTGGTCGAGGTCGCCGCCGAGCTGGGCCGCGCCGACGGCGCCGCGGCGTGGACGGCCTCGGTCTACTGGATCCCGACCTGGATGGCCGCCCACTTCCCCGAGGCCGTCCAGGACGAGGTGTTCGCCACCCCCGACGTGCGGATCTGCGGCACGCTCAGCCCCACCGCGATGGCCGTGCGCGCCCAGGGCGGCATCGTGGTCAACGGCAAGTGGGGCTTCGTCAGCGGCGCGCACCACAGCCACTGGCAGGAGATCGTGGCCGTCGTCGTGGGCCCGGACAGCGAGCCCGAGCCCGTCATGGCGCTGGTCCCCATGAGCGACCTGGTCGTCATCGACGACTGGCACACCTCCGGCCTGCGCGGCACCGGCAGCGTCAGCACCGTGGCCCAGGACCTGTTCGTCCCCGCCGAGCGGGTCATGCCGCTGGGCGCGATCCTCCAGGGACAGCACGCCGACGACGTCAACGCCGGCTCCCCGATCTACCGCTCGCCGCTGCTGCCCGTGGCCGCCGCCTCCTCGGTCGGGACCGTGCTCGGCCTGGCCAAGGCCGCCCGCGAGGTCTTCTTCGAGCGGCTGCCCGACCGCAAGATCACCTACACCGGGTACGCCAGCCAGAGCGCCGCCCCGCTGACCCACCTCCAGGTCGCCGAGGCCACCTTCAAGCTCGACCAGGCCGAGTTCCACGCCCACCGCCTGGCCTCGACCGTGGACGCCAAGGACACCGCCTCCGCCCAGTGGACCATCGAGGAGCGCGTACGCGCCCGCGCCGACATGGGCGCCGTCTGCCGCCTGGGCAAGGAGGCCGTCGACATCCTGGCCACGGCCAGCGGCGGCTCCTCGATCTACAGCGACGTGCCCATCCAGCGCATCGCCCGCGACGTGCACGCGGTCAACCAGCACGCCCTCATGCACCCCAACACCAACGCCGAGCTGTACGGGCGGATTCTGTGCGGCCTCGAACCCGACACCCTCTACATCTGAAGGAGATCGCCATGACCACCGTGTCGGCCCCCGACCAGACCCTCGCCGTCGCCGCCCTGCCGCAGCAGATCATCGCCGCCTGGGCCGCCCACGACGCCGAGGCGTTCGCCGCCGTCTTCACCGAGGACGGCTCCATGATCCTGCCCGGCGTGTACCGCAAGGGCCAGGCCGAGATCCGCGCCTTCATGGGCCACGCCTTCGCCGGGCCGTACCAGGGCACCCAGGTCACCGGGCAGCCCATCGACCTGCGCTTCCTCGGCGAGGACGTCTGCCTGCTGACCACCGAGGGCGGCGTGCTGGCGGCCGGCGAGAGTGAGGTCGCCCCCGAGCGCGCGGTCCGCGCCTCCTGGCTGGCCGTCCGGCGCGACGGGCAGTGGAAGCTGGCCGCCTACCAGAACAGCCCGCGTGACTGAGATGACCGCTCACGTCGCACAGCGCGCGGTGGTGCTCGGCGGAGGCATGGCGGGGCTGCTGGCCGCGCGCGTGCTCGCCGAGCACTGCGCCGAGGTCCTGCTGGTGGACCGGGACACGCTGACCGGCGCGGAGGGCCCGCGCCGGGGCGTGCCGCACGGCTGCCACGCCCACGCCCTGCTGGCCCGCGGCCAGCAGATCCTGGACGAGCTGTTCCCCGGCCTCACCCAGCAGATGATCGACGACGGGGTGCCCGCCGGAGACCTCGCCACCAGCCTGCGCTGGTACTTCAACGGCCGCCGGCTGCGCCCGGCCCCCACCGGCCTGATCAGCGTCTCGGCCACCAGGCCCGTCCTGGAGGAGCAGGTCAGGAACCGCGTCTCGGCCCTGCCCAACGTGCGCTTCCTGGAGCGCACCGACATCCTCGGCCCGACCGCGACGCCGGCCCGCGACCGGGTCACCGGCGTGCGCGTGCGCGACGCCGCCGGCGTCGAGGAGCATCTGGCCTGCGACCTGCTGGTGGACGCGACGGGCCGCGGCTCGCGCACCCCCGCCTGGCTCCAGGAGCTCGGCTTCCCCCGGCCGGAGGAGGACCGCGTCAAGATCGGTCTGGCCTACACCACCCGCCACTTCCGCCTGCGCCGCGACCCGTACGGCGAGGACCTGTCGATCAACCCGGTCGCCTCGCCCGCGAACCCGCGCGGCGCGTTCTTCCCCAAGCTGCCCGGCGACATGAGCATGCTCTCCCTCACCGGCATCCTCGGCGACCACCCGCCGGCCGACCTCGACGGCTTCCTGGCCTTCGCCAAGTCCCTGCCCGTGCCGGACGTCTACGAGGCGATCCGCGACGCCGAACCCCTCGACGAGGGCGTCACCTTCACCTTCCCGGCCAGCGTGCGGCGCCGCTACGAGCGCCTGCCCGCCTTCCCCGACGGCCTGCTGGTGCTGGGCGACGGCGTGTGCAGCTTCAACCCCGTCTACGGCCAGGGCATGACCGTCGCCGCCATGGAGGCGATGATCCTGCGCGGGCACCTCCAGGCGGGGGCGGTCCCGTCCTGGCGGGCCTTCTTCAGGGACATCTCGCGGGTCATCGACGTCCCGTGGGACATCTCCGCCGGCGCCGACCTCGCCTTCCCCGGGGTGGAGGGGCGGCGTACCGCCAAGGTGCGGATCGGCAACGCCTACATGGCGCGCCTGCACGCCGCGGCGGCCCGCGACGGCGCGGTCACGGCCGCGTTCATGCGGGTGGCCGGGCTCGTGGACCCGCCGCAGACGCTCATGCGGCCCGCGCTCATGCTGCGGGTCCTGTGCCAGAGCGGCGGCGGCGCGGCTCCTGTCGCCGCCCCCGGGCAGCAGCCGCAGGTCCCGCTGCTCAGGTCCTGACCCCGTCCGCACGAGAAAGGACGCCGGCGGAATCTCCGCCGGCGTCCTTTCGCGTCGTACGGCTACCTCAGCGACCTGGCGAACGCGCGCACGTCGCCCACCAGCAGCTCAGGCTGCTCCATGGCGGCGAAGTGGCCGCCCCGATCGAACTCGGTCCAGTGGCTGATCGTCGGGACGTCCCGGTCGGCCAGCCTGCGCACCGGCACGAAGATGTCCCTGGGGAAGACCGCCACGCCCACGGGCACGGTGATGGGCGGCGGCCGGTGCCCCTCGGCGGCCATCTTCAGCCCCGCCGCGCCCTCGTAGTAGAAGCGCGCCGACGACCCGGCGGTCGCGGTCAGCCAGTAGATCGACACGTTGGCCAGCATCCGGTCCCGGTCGACGGCGTCCTCGGGCGCCTTGTCGGAGTCCGTCCAGTCGTGGAACTTCTCCACGATCCAGGCCAGCTGCCCCACGGGCGAGTCGGTGAGCGCGTACGCCAGCGTCTGCGGGCGGGTGGACTGGAGTTTCATGTAGCCCGACAGCTCCTCGTCGAACCGCGCCAGCCCGGCCAGCCGGCCCTGCTCGGCGGGCGACAGCCCGGCCAGCTCGGCCGGGTCGCCGGACGGGAAGGCCATCAGCATGTTGACGTGCGCGCCGATCACGTGCTCGGGAGCCAGCCTGGCCAGCTCCAGCGAGATCACCGCGCCCGCGTCGCCGCCCTGCGCCAGGTAGCGGTCGTAGCCCAGCCGGCGCATCAGCTCGGCCCACGCCAGCGCCACCCGGTACGGGTGCCAGCCCGCCTCCCTGGTGTGCCCCGAGAACCCGAACCCCGGGATCGACGGGATGACCAGGTGGAAGGCGTCGGCCGGGTCGCCGCCGTGCGCGCGCGGGTCGGTGAGCGGCCCGATCACGTCCAGGAACTCGGCGACCGAGCCCGGCCAGCCGTGCGTCAGCAGCAGCGGCACGGCGTCCGGCTCCGGCGAGCGCACGTGCAGGAAGTGCACGTCCGCGCCGTCGATCTCGTCGACGAACTGCGGGTGCCGGTTCAGCTCGGCCTCGGCCGCCCGCCAGTCGAAGCCGTGCCGCCAGTGGTCGGCCAGCTCCTTGAGGTAGCCCAGCGGCACGCCGCGCTCCCAGCCGGTGCCGGGCAGCTCGTCCGGCCAGCGGGTGGCGTCGAGCCTGCGGTGCAGGTCCAGCAGGTCGGCGTCGGGGATGTCGATGCGGAATGGACGCATGAGTGTCCGCCCTTCTCTCCTCAGGGTTGGGTCGAGCAGGTCAGCCGGTGCCGGTGCGCCGCAGCTCCTCGAAGGAGGACAGGTCGGGCACCGTCCAGCCGTCCAGGTCGTACTCGCCGAGACACCGGTCGACGAAGGCCGCGTACTCGTCGAGCTGGCCGCCGGCCATCTGCGAGAACAGCAGCTCGACCCGGGTGTTCTCGTGGTTGCCGCCGTAGTTGCGCTCGTAGAGCTCGTGGCGGCCGCCGAACTCCGAGCCGATCGCGTCCCACAGCAGCTTCATCACCTTGACGCGGCCCTCGGCGTCGGTGCCGTCCGAGCCGCGCAGGTATTTGTCCAGGTACGGGCGGATGTCCGGGTTCTTGAAGTCGGCCGCGCCGGAGTTGACGTAGATGAGCCCGCTGGCCACGTCCTGCAGGATGATCTCCTTGATCCGCGGGTAGCCGATCTGCATGAACCAGCGGTAGGCCAGGCCGTACTGGGGGTTGGGCAGCAGGGCGCCGTTGCGCCACTCCACCGGGTTGCGGGCGGCGGCGTCCGACAGCGCCCAGAACAGGTTCCGCCAGGCCAGCACCTCGCCGATCCGGGTCTGCACGCCGCGGAAGTCCTTGGTGCCGGTGATCTCCAGCGCCCTGACCAACAGCCCGGCGATGAACTCCAGCTTGACCGCCAGCCGGGTGCAGCCGTGGAAGGTGAAACGCTCGGTGAAGCCCGACTGGCCGGTGAACAGCTGCGCCTTGCCGAGGTCGCCGTAGATGAACACGTTCTCCCAGGGGATCAGCACCTTGTCCAGGACGAGGATGCTGTCGTTCTCGTCCAGGCGGGAGGAGAGCGGGTAGTCGAACGGGCCGCCGGTCAGCGCGGCGGCCATGCCGTAGGACGGGCGGCAGATCAGCTTCAGCCCCTGCGCGTCCATCGGGACGGTGGCCACCAGCGCGAACTCGCGCTTCTTGACCGGCAGGCCGTAGTGGGCGATGAAGTTGTAGTGCGTCAGCGCCGAGCCGGTCGCGACCACCTTCGCCCCGCTGACCACGAGCCCCGCGTCGGTCTCCCGCTCGACGTGCACATAGACGTCGTTGACCTCGTCCGGCGGGCGGTTGCGGTCGACCGGCGGGTGCACGATCGCGTGGTTCCAGAACAGCACCTTCTCCTGCGACTCGCGGTACCAGCGGCGGGCGTTGCCGTCGAAGGGGGCGTAGAAGCCGGCGTTGGCGCCCAGGGTGCCGAGGAAGGAGGCCTTGTAGTCGGGGCTGCGGCCCATCCAGCCGTAGCTCATCCTGGCCCACGTCGCGATGGCCCGCTGGTCGGCGACCAGGTCCTCGACCGTGCGCGGGGTGGTGAAGAAGCGGTGCGTGTAGCCCTCGCCGCCGCTGTCGGTGGGGCAGGTCAGCAGCTCACGGGTGCCGTCGGCGTGCAGGGCGTCGTAGAGCCTGGCGGTCATCCGCACCGGGTTGTGGAACGCCGGGTGCTCGGTGACGTCCTTGACGCGCTCACCGTAGAGGTAGATCTCACGATCGTCACGCAGGCTCTCGACGTACTCGCCGCCCGTGAGCGGACGGGTCTTCGGCGCGGCATCGGGCATCGGACATCTCCCAAGGGCAGGCGGCACGGTGCACCCTCAGCGTGGCACCCGGGGACGCGGCGGCCATCTCGCGATGTGCGCTGTTTCGCGGGCGCGGACGCGGGCGGCACTCTGGAAGGTGCCCCTGCGCGCGCCACGGTGTGACGATGGCCGCGTGACGGAGCATCGCCTGTGGGCGCTGGCCCACCTGGGAACCCCGATGGCCATCCGGGTGGCCGCGACGCTGAGGATCGCCGACCGGCTCGCCAAGGCGCCGGCCACCGGCGCCGAACTCGCCCCCGCCGTGGGCGCCGACCCCGGCACCCTGGAACGCCTCATGCGCTACCTGGCCGCCAGGGGAGTGCTCGGCCGCGACGACGACGGCAGGTACACGCTGACCGCGCTCGGCGAGGAGCTGCGCGACGACCACCCGGCCGGGATGCGCGCCATGCTGGACATCGAGAGCTGGGAAGGACGGGCCGAGCTGGCCTTCGCCCACCTGCTGCACAGCGTGCGCACCGGTGAGGCGGCCTTCCCCCGGCAATTCGGCCGCTCCTTCTGGGAGGACCTGGCCGCCGACCCGGCCCGCGCCGCCGCGTTCGACGCGCGCATGGCCGCCGAGGTCCCCGGCCGGGCCCCCGCCATCGTGGCCGGCTACGACTGGGGCAGCCTCGGCCACGTCGTGGACGTCGGCGGCGGCGACGGCTCTCTGCTCATCGCGCTGCTCACCGCCCACCCCGGGCTGCGCGGTACGGTCGTCGACCAGCCCGCCACCGCCCGGGCCGCCGCCGCGGCGCTGGAGGCCGCCGGCCTGTCCGGCCGCGGCGACGCCGTCGGCGGCAGCTTCTTCGACCCGCTGCCCCCAGGCGCCGACGGCTACCTGCTGTCGTGGATCCTGCACGACTGGAGCGACGACGACGCCGCCGTCATCCTGGGCCGCTGCGCCGCGGCGGCCGGGCCGGACGGCTCCGTCTTCGTGGTGGAGGACTTCGGCCCCGACGGCGAGTCGCCGCGCACCGGCATGGACCTGCGCATGCTCGTCTACTACGGCGGCCGCGAGCGCGCCGTCGCCGACCTGCGGGCCCTGGCCGGGCGCTGCGGCCTGGAGATCGCCTCGGTGCATCCGGCGGGCGCGCTGCGGATCGTCCGGCTGGTGGCCCGCCCGTGACCCCCGCCGAGATCGTCGCCGCCCTGGTCGCCCCCGAAGGCCGCCGTGACCCCTACCCCCTGTACGAGCTGCTGCGCGCCCACGGGCCGGTCGTCCCGGTACGCCCCGGCCTGACCGTCGCCGTCGGCTACGCCGAGATCAACCGCGCGCTGCGCGACAACCGGCTCCGCGTCCAGGACGCCGCCGGGTACGACCACATCTATCCCGACTGGCGCTCGCACTCCTCGCTGCGCGGCTACACCGACTCCATGCTGTACCGCAACCCGCCCGGCCACACCCAGACGCGCCGCCTGGTCAGCAGCGGCTTCACCCCCGCCCGCGTGGCCGGGATGCAGGAGTCGGTCGAGCGGATGGTCCACCGGCTGCTGGACCGGCTGGCCGACCTGGGCGCCGGCGGCACGCCCGTCGACTACGTCGCCGAGTTCGCCTCCCGGCTGCCGATCGCCGTCATCAGCGCGCTCATCGGCGTGCCCGAGGACGACCAGAAATGGTTCCGCCAGGTCGCCTCGGACCTGACGATCGCCCTGGAGGGCATCACCAACGTCTCCAGGCTGTCCATCGCCGACAAGGCCATGGACGAGCTGGCCGGCTACTTCGGCGACCTCATCGACGACCGCCGCCGCCACCCGGCCGACGACATGCTGACCGCCCTCGTGCGGGCCCACGACGACGGCACCCGGCTCAGCCACGACGAGCTGGTCGGCAACCTGATGCTGCTGCTGACCGCCGGGTTCGAGACGACGAGCTTCCTGCTCGGGCACGGGCTGCGGCTGGCGTTCGAGCATCCGGGCCTGGCCGCGCGGCTGCGCGAGGAGCCGGAGTTCGCCGCCGCGTACGTGGAGGAGGTCCTGCGGTTCGAGGCGCCCGTCCAGGCGACCAGCCGGTGGGCCGAGACCGCGACGGACATCTCGGGCATCCCCGTGCCCGGCGGGACGAAGGTCGTCCTCATGCTCGCCGCCGGCAACCGGGACCCGCGCCGCTTCCCCGACCCGGCGCGCTTCGACCCGGACCGGCCGGACGTCCAGCCGCTCAGCTTCGGCGCCGGGCCGCACTTCTGCCTGGGGGCGCCGCTGTCGCGGATGGAGGCCCGCATCGCGCTGCCGCTGCTCCTGCGGCGCTTCCCGGCCCTGTCCGCCGCCGAGCCCCCGGACCACCGCGACCGCTGGGTGGGCCGCGGCCTCCACCGCTTCCTCATCACCACCACCTCACCCGTTCCCGCGCGCCCGTGACGGGTGCGGCCTCGCGCAGTTCCCGCTCCAGTCCCGCAGCGGCGGAGGTCGTGACGCGTGTACCGGCCTCCTGCCCGGCGTGGCTGCCCGGCAGGGTCAGTGGGCGCTCCAGCCGCCGTCCACCGGCAGGATCGCGCCCGTCAGGTAGGACGCGGCCGGGCCGGCCAGCAACAAGGCCGCGGAGGTGAGTTCGCCCGGCTCGGCCCAGCGTCGGAGGGGAACCTCATGGTGCAGGAACTGCCGCACCTGCGGGTCGTCGTCGGCGTTCGTGTTGAGCGGCGTGCGGAAGGGGCCGGGGGCGAGGGCGTTGACGTTGATCCCGAAGGGGGCGAGCTCCACGGCCAGGCTGCGGGTGAGCTGGACGACCGCCCCCTTGCTCGCCGCGTAGGCGGACCGAGCGGCCGCGCCGACGAGCCCGAGGGCGCTGGCCAGGGTCACGATGCGCCCGTACCCCGCGGCCCGCATCGCCGGCACGACCGCCTGGCAGGCCAGGAAGGTGCCGACGACGTTCGTCTCCAGACAGCGTCGCAGGACGGACACGTCCAGGTCCGTGATCTCGCCGCGGGCCTGGACGCCGGCGCTGGTCACCAGCACGTCCAGGCGTCCGTGACGGGACAGGATCTCCGCCACGAGCCGCCGGGTGGCGTCCTCGTCGGTCACGTCGCAGGCCAGCCCCGACGCGGGGCGGCGGGTCGCCCGGGTGATTCCCGCGGCCGCCTCCTCACACGCCTCGCGGCGCCTGCCGGACACCACGACGTGGGCGCCGGCGCCGGACAGCGCCTGCGCGATGGCCAGCCCGAGGCCGGACGAGCCGCCGGTGACCAGGGCGACCTGACCGGCCAGGTGCGAGTCGTTCATGCGTACGTCCTCAGAGATCGGCGAACGGTGGTGCGGAGGAGGACGTACCCGACCAGGAGCGAGACCACCAGCAGCGCGGCCGCGTCCACGACGGCGGCCAGCCGGACACCGCTCAGCAGGGCCGCGGCCGGGGCCTGGCCGGCGGATCGGAGCGCGGACGCGCGGGTCACGCAGACGGCGCTGAGGATCGGGATGCCCACGGTGATGCCGATCTGCTGGGCGCTCGTCACCAACCCGGTCGCCAGCCCTTGAACCGTGTCGGGGAGCCCGGAGGTCACGGTGACGCCGTAGGAGACCACGGCCGACATGTGGCCCACCGAGGCCAGGCACACCACGGCCAGGACCGGCCAGGCACCCTCGGTCACGGTCATCGCGGCGGTGCAGACGCCCTGCAGGGCCAGCCCCGCCGCAAGCGTCCGCCCCGCGCCCAGCACGCGGATCACCCGGGAGGAGACCATGCCCGTCACGGCCAGGACGACGCCCTGACCGCCGAAGAACAGACCTGTCCACAAGGGGGACAGCGCCACGACCTCCTGCAGGTAGAGAGTCAGCAGGAAGATGAACGCGCTCATCATGGAGAAGGTGATCAGGCCGCCCAGGCTGCCGAAGGCGACCGTGGGCCGGCGCAACATCGTCAGCGGAACCAGCGGTTGCGCGGCCCGCGACTCGATGATCACGAACACGCCCAGCGACAGCACGGCCGCCGCCAAGGCCACCACCCTCACCGCTCCTGTGGCCGACAGGGCGTAGATGAGGCAGACCAGCCCCGCGCTGACGGTGGCCGCGCCGGGCAGATCCAGCCGGGAGGATCGGGCACCCCGGCTCTCGGTCAGCAGGCCGGGCGCCACCACGGCCAGGACGACGCCCGCGACGGCCAGTGACGCCATCGTCGACCGCCAGCCCAGAGTGTCGGTCATGGCGCCGCCGACCAGCATGCCGACAGTGAATCCGAGCGAGAGCACCGACCCGCTGACGCCGAGCGCCCGGTTGCGCCGCGGCCCCTCGGGGAAGGTCGTCGTCAGCAGCGACATGCCGGTGGGTACGACGGCGGCGGCCCCCAGCCCCTGCAGGGCACGCCCCGCGACGAACACCCCCGGACTCCACGCGAGGGTGGCCAGCACGGAGGCCGCGGTGAACAGCAGGACGCCGCCCAGGAAGAGCCTGCGCCGGCCGTGCAGGTCCGCCATGCGGCCGAACAGCAGCAGGCATCCTCCCGACGGCAGCGCGAAGGCGGTGACGGCCCACTGCAGGTCGGCCTGTTCCATCCCCAGCTCCCGGCCGAGATCAGGCAAGGCCACATTTAAGATCGAAAAATCCAGAGAAATGATGAATTGCGCGGCACACAGGATGGCAAGGATGAGTTTCGCACGCGTCGTGAACCGGGCGTCGTGCTCCCCGGAGGAGGTCCCGGCAGCGGCGTCCCTCGGCAAGGGGTCGATCGTCATGGCGTCCACGCTCGGCCATGACGGGACGCCGTGGGGAGAGCGCGGTGACACTGGTGGTGGCACCACCAGCCGAGGCGGTGCGCGATGACGCCGGGAGAAGGACGTCGCCGGGACCTGCGTGACTTCCTGGTGAGCAGACGTGCCCGCATCAGCCCGGCCTCGGCCGGCCTCCCGGCCGGTGGGCGCCGGCGCACGCCCGGGCTGCGCCGTGAGGAGGTCGCGGTGCTGGCCGGGGTGAGCCCGGGGTGGTACCAGTGGCTGGAGCAGGGACGCGAGATCAACGTCTCCGCGCAGGTGCTGGACGCGGTGGCCCGGGTGCTGCGACTGGACGAGGTCGAACGGCGGCACCTGTACACGCTGGCCGGGCTCAATCCACCGCCGCCGACCGGGCACCCGCACGCCTACTGCGACGGCCTGCAACGACTGATCGAGGCCTGGGATCCCAAACCGGCGACCATGCTGGACGCCTCCTGGAACCACGTGGCCTGGAACGAGTCGGCCAGGCTCGCGCTGAACATGGCGCAGGCCGAGCGCAACTGCCTGGTGGGCTTCTTCCACGACCCGCGGTTCCGCCGCCGGGAGCGGGCCTGGCAGGACCTGGCGCCGACCGTGGTGGCGGCCTTCCGCGCCGCGGCGGCCGAGCAGCCCCCCGATCACGACATCCATGACGTGGCCGGGGCACTGGCCGCGACCAGCCCCGAATTCGCCCGGTTGTGGGCACGACAGGACGTACAGGCGGCCGGAATCTGGATCAACGAGGTCGACCATCCCGTCGTGGGCACGCTGACGTTCGAGAGCAGCCAGCTGAGACTGCCCGCCAGACCCGACCTGACCATGGTGCTGTACAACCCGCTTCCCCGCACCGACACGGCCGACAAGATCGCGTGGCTACGGTCCGCCACCGCGACCCTCTGACCGCCTCACCGCCCTGCCTGTAGAGAGGGTCGTGAACCGGAGCGCGTCTCTCGACGACGTTACGGCGAGATGTGCCCCCCCGGCGGTGAGGCATGTCCAGAGCAGTCGCCGAACCGCGCCCACCCCATCGGGCTCGACCTTGGCGCGCGCACGTCGGAAAATACGGCCGTGGCCATCTGCGCCGGGCTGACCCACCTCCGCCGCGTCGCCGACGGCCGCACGTCGACCACAGCCGAAGGACACATCCACCTATGTCACCACCGATCACATAGGAGCCTAGGAGTCCCTTCCATGACCACCGTCATGCTGGTCCACGGCGCCTGGCACCGTCCGAGCACCTGGGCGAGGCTGGAGCCCGAACTGCACGCACTCGGTTACGCCACGCGCACGCCCGCGCTTCCGAGCGCCGGTGAACGTCCCACCGCGGGCATGCACGACGACGCCGCCGTACTGGCCGGGGAACTGGCCGCGGTCGAAGGCCCGATCGTGCTGCTCGCCCACTCCTACGGGGGAATCCCGGCGACCGAGGCCGCCACCGGGGCGGGCAACGTCGAGCGGCTGATCTACCTCACCGCGTACATGCCGGACCGGGGACAGTCGTTGTACACCCTCCACGGCCTGCCGGACACCGACGACACGAGCGGCCTGTTCCCCCTCGTCGACCAGCCGCGCACCTCGCTCTACGGCGACCTTCCGGACGCCGAGGCCGAGCAGGCGATGAGCCGCCTGGTCAACCAGACCAGGCGGTCCTTCACGGAGAAGGCCGACACGGCCGCCTGGCACGACATCCCCTCCACCTACATCATCGCCGAGCGGGACCAGGCTCTCCCGCCCGCCCTGCAAGAGCGGATGGCAGCCCGAGCCGCCGAGATCCGCAGGCTGTCCACCGGCCACTCCCCGTTCCTGTCCCAGCCGGACCGTCTGGCCGCCCTCGTCGACGACATCGTGCGGTCCGCGGCCGGCTGAACCCTGCTCAACGCGGCCTCTACGCCAAAGGCTCCGGCTACGACTCCGGCGCGACCGCGGTCAACCGTTCGACGGCCTTCCAGAGGTCGGCTTCGCGCTGCGGGTCGTAGGACTCGTCCGAGGAGCGGCCCACACGGTTGCGGTCGACGTAGGAACCGGTCGGCGCCCGGAGCGTGCCGAGGACGACGTCGGCGAGGTGGCGTCCGGCGGCGCCGGGGCTCGTGGCGAAGGGGGTGAGGATCATCAGGGGCATGACGCGCCGCATCGCGAACCGGGAGAAGGGATCGGCGTCGCGGGCCAGGCCGGTGCCGGGGACGAACCCCGGGTTGTAGGCCACGACGTCGATCCCGGACGGCAGGCGGCGCGCGTACTCGTGAACCAGGTAGATCGTGGCCAGCTTGCTCGTCGAGTACGCGGTGCGCCCACCGGCCGCGGTGTGCGGCTCGGCGAAGGCGCCCGTACGGGCGAGAGCGTCCGGGGACTTCCAGACCGGCCCCGGCACCATGCCCAGGTTGTGCCTGAGGTCGCCGAAGTGGGTGTCACTTGACGTGATCACGATCCGGGCAGGGGTGGCGAAACGGTCCTGGAGCAGGCGTACGAACAGATGGTTGGCGAGCACGTTGACCGTGAAGGTGGACTCCAGCCCCTCCGGTCCCTCGGTCAGCGCGTTGCTGTGCTGAATGCCGGCGTTCCCCACGAAGCCGCGCAGGGGCGGCAGGTCGCCGCGGTCGAGCCGGTCGCGGATCTCGACGGCGGCCGCCCGGACGCTGTCCAGCGAGCCGAGGTCCGCCTGGACGTGCGAGACCGGGCGCCCGCCCGAGGAGAGCTCCGCGGCGAGCCGCGCGCCGGAGGACGGGCGGGCGACGACGACGAGATGCGTCTCCGGCGACCGGCGCAGGATGTGCCGGGCGGCGACGCGGCCGATTCCGCGGCTCGCGCCCGTCATCACCAGGGTGTGCTTCATGCCGGGTTCCTTCGCTGTCGCACCGGTGGCGCCCGCTCCGGGCGCAGGTCCACGGTCGTCCCAAGCGCCGTCGCCGGCCAGTGCACCGTCCGTCACTAGGACCGGCAGTACCCAGGCTCAGCCGTCGCCGTGCCGCGAGAATGGGTCCATGGCTGCCTCCCGCTCCGATTTCGCCGCGCTCCTGCGCGCCTGGCGTGACCGCCTCTCCCCGGCCGACGCCGGCTTCACGGCGACCGGCGGCCGTCGCGCGCCGGGACTGCGCCGCGAGGAGCTGGCCCAGTTGGCGGGGCTGTCCGTCGACTACGTTCTGCGCCTGGAACAGGCCCGCGCCAAGAACCCCTCGGCGCAGGTCGTCGGCGCTCTCGCGCGCGCCCTTCAGCTCGCCCGCGCCGAGCGCGACCAGCTCTACCGCAGCGCCGGGCTCCTGCCGCCGCAGGACGGGACCGTCGACACCCACGTGCCCCCAGGCATCCAGCGGCTCGTCTCGCGCCTCGGCGACGTCCCGATCGGCGTGTTCACCGCGGACTGGACCCTGGTGTGGTGGAACACCATGTGGAGCGCCCTGCACGGCGACCCCGCCGCCCTCCCGGCCGCCGAGCGCAACCTCGCCCGCGCGCTCTTCGGCGACGGCGCCGCGAGCGCCCTGATGCTCCCCGTCCGGTCCGAACGCGGACCGGACGCGTTCGCCGCCTCGATCGTCGCCGACCTCAAGGACGCCGTCTCCCGCTATCCCACCGACGCCCGGCTCGATCGTCTCGTACGAGAACTCCGCGAGACATCCGGCGCCTTCGCCCATCACTGGGCCGCGCGGACGACCGCCGCCCCGCACACGACCGACGCGAAGACCATCCGGCACCCTCAGGTCGGCGACATCCTGCTCGACTGCGACGTCCTCATCGTTCCCGGCGCCGACCTGCGCCTGGTCACCTACACGGCGGCGTCCGGAAGCGCCGAGGACGGAAAGCTCGACCTTCTCCGCGTCACGGGAGGCAGCGTCGCCACTGTCGCCGCCACTGTCGCCGCCACGCATCACTGACCGGTTTTCGTTACTCGACCTCGGTGTCCTCGGGGACGCTCCCGGCCAGTGCGGCGAGGGTCGCCGGCGCAGCGCCGAGGCCACCCGGTCGCCGATCGCCTCCGGTTCCGGGAGCACTCCGCAGCCGTCCATGGCGAGCGGGACCAGGCTGATGTCGAGGCGGATGGCGATGACGAGTTAACCCCGATCGGTGACGCCCGGCTCGTGCACGAGATCATCCCGGGCTCCGAGCCCGCCGTCACCGAGGACACCGCACACCTGCCCGACCTCGAACGACCGGCCGAGTTGAACGAGGCGCTGAGCAGGTTCCTCGACTCGATCCCGCAGAAGCGATGACCCCATGACGGCGTCGATCACCGCCGCTCCTGCGGGTCACCTGGTCCTGATCCGCTCCAGGGAGTCGTCCCGGCAGCCGGCGGGCGCGCTCACCGGGTTGCAGCGGACCGGCGCCCCGCTCGGCAGCTCGGCCGTGTAGTCGCTGCCGTGCCTGGCCGACAGGCCGATCGCCGGGAAGTCGGTGCTGACCATCTGCGCGCCGCTGTCGAGTGCCGCCTTCAACCGGCCGGTGCTGCCCGACCTGGCCTCGGTGAACGGCACGTCGGACCGGGTCCGCACGTAGTAGCCCTTGCGTACGAGGTCCTGGATCTGCGCGGTGTTGGAGCCCTCCGGCTCATTCCAGCCGACGAAGGCGGCGTCAGGCCGGCCGGGCCGGGAGTTCGTGAACAGCACCCGCCCTTCAAGGCTCGGCCGGCCCGCCAGGTAAGGCTCCTGGATGGCGCTCGCCTGGTTGTCCATGAAGAACATGACCTTGCCACGGGACGCCTTCAGCTCCGGCCAGCCGTACTTGAGCACCGACTGTTCGAGGGTGAGCCCCGGCCTGCGGACGTCGTCGGGGGTGATGAGCCGGTCGGCGGGGAAGACCGAGCGGATCTCGGCGTCCAGGGCGTCCATGAGCGCCGGGTCCCAGGCCGGGCTCCTGGCTCCGCCCATGGCCTCCTTGGCCGGGTCGGTGCTCTTGAACTCGGTCAGGATCGTCAGCGGAACGTGGCCGGGGTTCTTGTCGGACCACTCGCGTACCTGACGCAGGCAGGTGAGGAGTGCGGAGCAGTTGGTGCCGTAGTCGTGGTCGGCCCAGTGCAGCACCTTGAAGCCGGGCCGGGCGAGGGCGGGGTCGTCGAGCGCGGGCAGGCCGGCGTCGCGGCGCACCAGCGGGTTGCTGTAGAGGCCACCCCGAGGGTCGGGGAAGACGTCCAGCTCGATGCCGCGCACGTGCTGGGCGCCGAACTGGTTGGGCAGGGCGGTGTGCGAGTACTGCAGGTTCCACCAGTTGGCGTCGGTCCTGCGCTGCACGTCCTTCTCGGCGTCGGTCAGCTCGCGGTGGTAACTGTTGTGGGTCGCGATGGTCTGGACGTGGTTGATCCGCAGGGTGCCGTGGCCGTTCGTGGCGGCGTCGGCAGCGGGGACGGCCGCGAGCGCGGTGACGGCGGTGGCGGCGATGAGGGCGAGACGGCGCATGGGATCCGACACTCCAAGGCGGCGGTGAACAGGTGATCAATAAATGTCCCAACGTGTCGGGAAAAATGCGCAAACGTCAAAGGATGACCGGCGGCTGTCCGTCACCGAGCCGAGCGGCCGAGATATCGGCGCAGGGCTTCGCGCCCACCCGGAACGAAGGGCCCTCGATCGACCACCTTCCGCAGTTCGGCCTCGGTGAGCCAGGCATGCCACCCGATCTCGGACGGATCTGCGGCCAACGGCCCGGCGATCACGGCCTCGTGCACCCCGAACCAGACGGGGCTGATCCCGCCCTGGCACAGGAACTTGAACAAGAAGCGGACCGGGACGACGGCGCCCAGTTCCTCGGCCAGTTCGCGGGCCGCCGCGTCCTCGTACGATTCGCCCACGCCCGCGCCGCCGCCGACCATCACGTCATAGTGGCCGGGAAGACGAACATGCCCCTCGGCCCGGCGCAGCACGAGGATCCGCCCCGTCGGGTCGCGGCACACGGTCGTAGACGCCACTGACAACCCGGCGTGGGGTCACCCCCGCTGCTTCCACGACTCGACCTTCAGCGCCGACAAGTCCCGGCGTGCACCGTCCTCACCCACGACGGCGCTCACCCGGGCATCGGGAAGGTAAGCAACCTCAGTTGACTAAAGCCGAATTAGTCAACTATGGTTGCTTGCATGCCGGCAGAAACCACACCTCAGGACCCTGCCGACGCGCTCGCGGCGGTCGCGGCGCTGCGGCGCCTGGCCGACCACCTCGAGGACGCCGCCGTGGAGCAGGCCATGCGCGCCGGGTGGAGCTGGCCGGAGGTCGCCGAGGCGCTCGACGTCACCCGGCAGGCGGTCCACAAGAAGCACGCCAAGCGGCTCATCGCCGCCGGCGTGACGCTGAGGAGACGACAGTGAGCACGATCGACCACTACATCAACGACATCGTCCTGCGGGGAGCGGCCGAGGCGCGGGAGGAAGGCTCTGCCGCCACCGAGGCCCACCACCTCCTGCTGGCCATCGCCGCCGTCGAGGGCACCGTCGCGCACCGCGTGCTGACGGCGGCGGGGCTCGGGCGGCAGGCCGTCAGGGACGCGCTGCACCGGGAGTTCGAGCACAGCCTCGAAGCGGTCGGGGTGTCCCTCGCCTCCCATGACCTCCCGAAGCCCTTCCGCGACCCCAAGGATCAACCGAAGCCCGGCGCCTCCGCCCGGCTCGCGCTCGAACGCGGTTTTGCCGCCGCCAAAGGCAAGAAGGACCTGCGTCCCGCGCACCTGCTGCTCGGCGTCCTGAGTGCCGACGTCGGCATCGTTCCCCGTGCGCTCGCGCTGGCGGGCGTCGACCGGGCCGGACTGATGGATCGCGTCAAGGAGACGCTCACGCGCGAAAGCTGGTGACCAGCACCCCTGCCTCCCCACGCACCGGCCCCGGTTCGGGCCGCGATGCGCCATGCCCTCGCGCCGGGCTTCGCCGGCACGAGGGCATCCGATCACGAGAAGAGGTCATCTCATGACGAAGAGCAACGGTGTCGTGCTCGACGTCGACGGGCTGCGCATGCGCTACGGCCCGCTCGACGTCCTGCACGACGTCACGTTCCAGGCCCGCCACGGCGAGGTTCTGGCCCTGCTCGGGCCGAACGGCGCGGGCAAGACCACCACGATCGAGATCCTGGAGGGTTTCCGCGCCCGGTCGCAGGGCCGGGTCTCGGTACTCGGCGCCGATCCCGCGCACGGCGACGAGCTGTGGCGGGCCAGGCTCGGGATCGTGCTGCAGTCCTGGCGCGACCACGGCAAATGGCGGGTACGCGAGTTCCTCGCCCACCTCGGCGCCTACTACGCCCCCTACGCCGCCCCCGGGATCCCGCGGCCCTGGGACCCTGACGAGCTGATCGAGAGGGTCGGTCTGACCGAGCACGCCGGCAAGAAGCTGAAGACGCTGTCGGGCGGCCAGCGGCGCAGGCTCGACGTGGCGGTCGGCCTCGTCGGGCGCCCCGAGATGTTGTTCCTCGACGAGCCGACCACCGGCTTCGACCCGCAGGCCAGGTCCGACTTCCACGATCTCGTGCGCGACCTGGCCGAAGCCCGCGAGACCACCGTCCTGCTCACCACCCACGACCTGGACGAGGCCGAGAAGCTGGCCGACCGCATCCTCGTGCTGAACGGCGGCCGGATCGTCGCCGACGGCACCTCCGCCGAGCTGGCACGGCGGATCGCCGGCGAGGACGAGGTGCGCTGGACGCGCGACGGGCGGCGGTACGTCGAAAGGACGCCCGACTCGACCACGTTCGCCCGCGAGCTGTTCGCCCGCCACGGCGACGACGTCCAGGAACTGGAGGTCCACCGGGCCTCGCTGGAGCAGACGTACCTGGCGCTGGTGCGCGAGGCCGAGAGGGAGGCCCGATGAACGCGACCGCCCTGCGCGCGGGCTGGTCCCGGGGCCTGATCGAGCTGCGGCAGTCGTTCACCAACGGCGCCGAGCTGTTCTCCCACTTCCTGTGGCCCGCCCTGATGGTGGGCACGCTGTTCTTCATCCGGGACCTGCCGGTCGGCACGCTCATGCTCGGCGCCCTGGCCTTGCCCGGCATCCTCGGCATGAACGCCGCGACCGGCGTGATCGGCATGAGCCAGCAGCTCACCGCCGACCGCGAGGACGGCACGCTGCTGCGCGCCAAGGCGACCCCGCACGGGATGCCCGCCTACCTGATGGGCAAGCTGATCTCGGTGTCCGGCGGCCTGCTGGCCGACCTGGTGATCTTCCTCGTGCCGGCCGCGCTCCTCGTCGAGGGCCTGCGGATCGGCCCGGGCTCCTGGCCCGGCCTGGCCTGGGTGCTGGCGCTCGGACTGGTCGCGACCCTGCCCATCGGCGCGGTCCTGGGCTCGGTGTTCACCACCGCACGCGCCCAGGGGCTGGTCCAGCTGCCGTTCCTCGCCCTGATCGGCATCTCCGGCATCTTCTACCCGATCACCGCACTGCCCGAGTGGCTGCAGTGGCTCGCCCAGATCTTCCCCGTCTACTGGATGGGACTCGGCATGCGCTCGGCCCTGCTGCCGGACTCGGCGCTCGCCGTCGAGATCGGCGAGTCCTGGCGGCACCTGGAGACCGCCGGAGTGCTGGGCGCCTGGGCGGTGCTCGGCCTGCTCGTGGCGCCGCTCGTGCTGCGGCGGATGGCACGCGGGGAGTCCGGCTCGACGGTGGCGGCACGCCGTGAGCGTGCCCTGCGGCGGGTCGGGTGACCGCCGTGACCGTCACGACGGTGACCGGCCGATCCCTGGCGCCGGACCTGGCCCGGGGCGTGATGTTGCTGGCGATCGCGGTGGCGCACGCGCCGGTGTTCGTCACGGGCACGTCCTTCGGGGTGCTCGACGGCGTGGCCGCGTTCCTCGATCATCTGCTCGCCCACAACCAGGCCCGGCCGATGTTCGTGGTGATGTTCGGCTACGCGCTGGGCCAGTTCGCGTACCGGCATCAGGTGAAGGGCGGGGACTGGGACTCGCTCAAGAAGCTCCTGCGGCGCCGGAGCCGATGGCTGATCGTCATCGGCTTCGTGCACGGAGTGCTCGTGCCGCTGGACATCATCGCGGTGTACGGGCTGACGTTGCTGATGCTCGTCCCGCTCGTACGGGCCCGGGACTCGGTGTTGTGCTGGACGGCCGCCCTGACCCTCCTCCCGGCGGTGCTCGTGACCTCCGGACCGGTCCTGATGGCCTTGGCCGGCGCCGTGGACGTCGCCGGGGCAGGGATCATGCCGGCCGACCTCGGCTCCCATCTGCTGTCCGGCCTCCAGATGTGGCCGCTGAAGACGGTCCTGGGCACGATCGACATCGTGCCGGGCATGATGCTGGGCATCTGGGCGGCCCGCCGCCGCCTCCTGGACGACCCCGAGCGGCACCGGCCCCTGCTGCGCCGCGTCACCGTGATCTGCCTCGGTGTCGCACTCGCCGGCCGGCTCCCGGGAGCCCTGCTGCTGTCCGGCGCGTGGACGCCCCCCGCGCCGTGGGCAGCCGTCCTCGCGCACACCCTCACCGGCTATGCCGGCGGCATCGGCCTGGCCGCCCTCATGGGGCTCATCGCGACACGCCCCCGCCTCGGCCCCCTCACCGCCGCACTCGCCGCCCTCGGCCGGCGCTCGCTGACCTTCTACCTGTTCCAGTCAGCGGTGTTCCTCGCCCTGTTCTACCCGTTCACGCTGGGCCTGTCCGACGACCTGGGCTTCGCCGCCGCCTTCGGAACCGCCCTCGCGGTCGGCGCCGTCTCGATCGTCCTCGCGACCTGGCTGGACCGCACAGGCCACCGAGGCCCGATGGAGGTCCTCCTACGGCGCCTGACCTACGGCCACCGCAACACAACGGCCTAGTGCAAGAGCTGTTCCTTGGACCCGCCGGCCGCGCCCGGCCCCGCCTGGAGCGTCGATCAGCACCCGGATCACGGCACCTCCAGCGGAACCCGCGCGCGGAGCCGGTAGCCGCCGCCCGGCAGCGTCCCCACTTCCAGCCGCCCGCCGGCGTTCCCGACCCGCTCGGCCAGCCCGGCGAGCCCGTTCCCCGGAGCACGGGCGTCCCCGTCGTCCATGGGGCCGGTCGGGCGGCCGTCGTCGCGGACCTCCAGGCTGGCCGCCGTCTCACTCACCCCCAGCTCGATCCAGCACCGCCGGGCCCGGCTGTGGCGCAGGACGTTCGTGACGGCCTCGCGTACCGCCCAGGCCAGCAGCACCTCGGCGGCGGCCGGGATGGGCCCGTCGGCCGGCGAGACCCGCACCTCCACCCCGGCCACCTCAAGATTCTGGGTGGCGGTCTCCAGCTCCGCTGACAACGACGGCGTGCGATAGCCCGCGATGGCGAGCCGCACCTCGTCGAGCGCCCGCCGCGCGGCCCCTTCCACCTCACTCATCTCCCGCGCCGCCCGCGCGGCGTCGGTGGTCGCCAGCCGGGCGGCGAGCTGGCTCCTGATGGTGATCGAGGTGAGCGTGTGGCCGAGCGTGTCGTGCAGGTCCCTGGCGAAGCGCAGCCGCTCGTTCTCCACGGCCAACCGCTCCACCTCGGCGTACGCCGCCTGGAGCCGGACCAGCAGCAACCCCATGTGCTTCATGCCGTAGCAGGTCGCCGCCTGCACCGCGATGACGAGCGGCACCCACCACAGCTGCCCGAACGGCACCTCGGCGGCCACCAGGACCAGCACCTCCACGACGGCGGTCGCGGCCGCCGCCGCCGCGAACGCCCGATCGCCCAGCGAGGCCGCGAACGCGCTGATCACGAACACGAACGACGTGTACGCCCACGGCGCTCCGAACAACGGCAGCAGTGCCAGCGCCGACCCGGTCATGCCCGCCAACGCCCACGGCCGCGGCCTCAGTGCCCGCCCGCCCAGCACCCGCCACATGATCGCCAGCCAGCAGGCGGCGAACCCGGCCACCAGCGCCAGCGCCCCCACCACGGCCACGGGCTCAGGACCGGCGGCCAGGAACACCCGCAACGGCCAGACCACCAGCAGCAACCAGACGAAGCAGGTAGCACGGGCCAGCGTGCGGCCCCGCCGGACGGCGGGCTCCCGTGCCGGCGACCTCACAGGGACCGTCACGACGATCGACGGTAGCACCACAGCCCCAGGGCGCCGAAGCCCAGCGTCCACGCCGTCAGCACGCCCAGCCCCGACCAGGTCGGCGGCAGGCCGTCCAGCGCCCGCCACCCCAGTGACCCCGCCTGGTAGGCCGGGCTGTACTCGGCCAGCACCCGCATCCCTTCCGGCATCATCTCGACCGGCAGCCACAGCCCGCCCAGCACCGACAGCCCGAAGTAGACGGCGGTCATGGCCAAGGTCGCGGCCGGCCCCCGCAACGTGTACCCGAAGGCGATGCCCAGCGCCGCGAACGGCAGCACGCCCACCCAGATCAGCGCCACCAGCGCGGGCCAGGTGCCGACGGACAGGCGCACGTCCGACAGCAACGCCCCGGCCGCCAGCACGGCCACGATGCCCGGCAGCGCCCCGGCCGCCCCGCTCAGCAGCTTGGCCGTCACGTAGCCGTGCGCGGGCAGCGGCGTCACCGCGAGCTGCCGCAGCCAGCCCTTGCCGCGCTCCAGCGCGATGGTGTTCCCGATGAACAGCGCGCCCGCCATCGCGCCGTACGTGGCCATCGACACCATCGTGTACGCGGCGAGGTCCCCTTGCCGTCCCTGCGGGGCCAGGTTCAGCACCTTGGTCCACAGCAGGTACAGCGCCACCGGGAACGCCGTCAGCATGACCAGGTTCACCGGACTGCGGAAGCCGCGCCGCAGCTCCAGCCGCACGTAGGCACCCATCAGTCCCGTCCTCCTCCGGTCAGGCTCAGGAACGCGCTCTCCAGGTCCGTGCTCTCCACCCGTACGTGGCGGACCTGCTCGTACGTGGCGAACAGGGCCCGCAGTGTGGCGTCGGAGTCGTTCGTGCGCAGGGTGACGGCGTGGCCCTCGATCACGGTGTGCAGCACGCCGGGCAGCGCTCCGAGCAGGGCCGGGTCCGCGCCGTCCAAGGCGCAGCGCACCTCCAGGCCGCCGACCAGCGACTTGACCGCGGCGACGGGGCCGTCGGCGACGACCTTGCCCTGCGCGAGCAGCACGATCCGGTCGGCGTGGTCGTCGGCCTCGGTCAGGTAGTGCGTGGCGAACACGGCGGTACGGCCCGCGGCGGTCCTGGACCGTACCTCCTGCCACAGGGCGCGGCGGCTCTCCACGTCCAGGCCGACCGTCGGCTCGTCCAGCACCAGCAGCTCGGGATCGCCGACCACGCACAACGCGAACCTGACGCGCTGCCGCTGCCCGCCCGACAACCGGCCGACGCGCTGCCCGGCGAGCTCCTCGACGCCCGCCGCCCGCATCGCCCGCTCAGGCGCCATCGCCCGCGGGTACATCCCCGCCACCGCCCTCACCAGCTCCGCCACCCGCACGTCCTCCAGCAGCCCCGACTCCTGCGGCAGCACTCCGACCCGTCCTGTGCGCAGCGCCTCCAGCGGTGTGCGGCCGAGCACCCGGGCCGAGCCCGTGCCGGGGGCCAGCAGCCCGAGCGCGACGGACAGCAGCGTGCTCTTGCCCGCGCCGTTGGGGCCGAGCACCGCCACCGTCTCTCCCTCACCCACGTGCAGATCCACGCCGCCGAGCGCGGCGATCCGGCCGTAGTGCTTGCTCACGGCCTCCATCTCCAGTGCGTTTCCCATGCGGCCAGCCTGGTCGCCGGGGTGGTGACGGAGGTAGTGCCGTACGTCAGCCGGGCCCGTATGACGGATGTCAGTCGTCCGGGGTCACCTGGGAAGCCTGCGCGTCGCGACGGCCGTGAGCGCCGCGGCGGCCGCCGCCAGCGTGGAGCCGTCGGGGCGGCGGGGGCGAAGATCTGGCTGGGAACGCCGCTTCCCCGGGCTGCTGGCCTCGATCCTCGCCGCCTCCCCGCCACGCCGCCCGGCGGACTGACGATCCGGGGCGGAGCCACCCGCGGGCGTAGGCGTCGGTGATGCAGGTGTACGGGTCGCGCACCACCCACTCGGTGAGTGGGGTGCCGTCCATCCGTGTCAGGACGTACTTGTCCTCCTTGTGCCACAGGGCCTCGGAAACGCGCCTCCCCGCCGGATAGGCGCGCGAGACGGTTTCCGCTGGGACGCCCATGGCGACTGCGAGGGCGGTGGCGGCGGCGAAACCGTCTGCCGGGGTTCCACCGGCGGTTGAGGCTTTCCCGCCCGCCCTTCCAGCGCTCCCCGGCGGAAGTCTCCGGGGCTGGTTCAACGACAGCCTTGACGTATGAGCGCTGGAAGGGCGGGGAACCCGGTGCCGTTCGTGTCCTGCGGCGTTCAGGGGCCGAACCTGGCCCACGCGTTGCCGATGACGGCCGCCGCCGGGGCCGTGAGCGTGGCGGCCGTCGTGCCCGTCCCGCTCACGAAGGCGGCCGTCATCGGCCCTGCGCGGACCACGACCGAGATGAGGAGAGATCATGACTGATGCCCTGCCGGATCCGGTGACCTTCCCGATGCCCCGTGCGGCGGCCTGTCCGTTCGACCCGGCGCCCGAGCTGACCCGCCGCAGCGAGGAATCGCCCGTCTCACGCGTCCGCCTCTGGGACGGCACCACCCCCTGGCTGGTCACCCGCTACGACGACGTCCGCGCGGTGCTGGCCGATCCGCGTGTCAGCGTCGACGTGTCGCAGCCCGGCTTCCCGCACACCAACGCGGTGAGCAAGGCACGCGACGCGCGGATGAAGACGCTGATGCAGATGGACGCCCCCGAGCACACCGCCCATCGGCGCCTGCTGACCGCCGACTTCACGATCAGGAAGATGGAGGCGCTGCGGCCCAGGATCCAGCGGATCGTCGACGACCTCATCGACGACCTGCTCGCCGGCCCCAACCCGGCCGACCTGGTGGAGGCGGTCGCGCTGCCGGTCCCTTCGCTGGTGATCTGCGAACTGCTCGGCGTGCCCTATGCGGACCGGGCCTTCTTCCAGCGCGTGGCCGGCGAACTCGTCATGGACGAGGGCGACCCCGCGCGGGCCCTGGCCGCCGCCGAGGAGCTGAACGCCTACCTGGAGGCGCTGGTGCAGGCCAAGAGCGACAAGCCGGGCGACGACATCCTCAGCAGGCTGGCCGTGGAGCAGTACAGGACGGGGGCGATGACCCTGAACGAGATCTCCACGATGGGCCAGCTCCTGCTGGTGGCCGGGCACGACACCACCGCCAACATGATCGCGCTCGGCACGGCCGCGCTGCTGGCCCACCCCGGCCGGCTCGCGGCGGTGCGTGACGGCGACCCGGCGCTGGTGGCCGACGCCGTCGAGGAGCTGCTGCGCTATCTGTCCATCACCCACACCGAGGCCCGCCGCGTCGCCCGCGAGGACCTGGAGGTCGGCGGCACGGTGATCCGGGCGGGCGAGGGCATCGTCGTCGTGAAGAGCACCGCCAATCGGGACCCGTCGGCCTTCCCCGACCCCGGCGTCCTCGACGTCCGCCGCAAGGCCCGTCACCACGTCGCCTTCGGGTACGGCGTCCACCAGTGCCTGGGGCAGTCGCTGGCCCGGGTGGAGCTCCAGGTCGTCTACGGCACGCTCTACCGGCGCGTCCCCACGCTGGCGGCGGCCGTGCCGCTGGAGGAGCTGGACTTCAAACAGCAGGCCGTCTTCTACGGCGTCCGCGAACTGCCCGTCACCTGGTGATCGAACGAAGGAGTCAAGCACATGAAGGTCACCGTGGATCAGGACGCCTGCACCGGCTCGGGGCAGTGTGTCCTCGTCTGTCCCGACGTGTTCGACCAGCGCGAGGATGACGGCATCGTCGTCCTGCTGCGGGACAGCCCGGAACCGGGGCTGCGTGAGGGCGTCGGCGAGGCCGCCCGGCTCTGCCCGGCCCGCGCGATCACGCTGAGCGGGTCGTGAGCCGGCCCTCCCGGATCGTGGTCGTGGGCGCCTCGGCGGCGGGCCTGACCGCCGCCGAGGCCCTGCGCCGCGACGGATTCACCGGCTCGCTGACCCTGGTCGGCGCGGAGCGGCGGGAGCCCTACGACCGGCCCCCGCTGTCCAAGCAGATCCTGCTCGGCAGGTGGACGCCCGATCGCGTGACGCTGGGCCGCCACGAGTCCCGCGCCGCGCTGGGCGCCGACTGGCGGCTCGGCGTCGCCGCCACCGGCCTCGACACCGGCGCGCGCGAACTCGCCCTCTCCGACGGCGGCGTCCTGCCCTACGACGGGCTGGTGATCGCCACCGGCGTCGTCCCGCGCCGGCTGCCGTCAGGACACGAACTCGGCGGCGTGCACGTGCTGCGCACCCTCGGCGACGCCCTCGCCCTGCGGGAGGGGCTGCTCGCCGCCCGGTCGGTGGTCGTCGTCGGCGCGGGCTTCCTCGGAACGGAGGTCGCCGCCGTCGCCCGGCGGCTCGGCCTGGACGTCACCCTGGTCGATCCGCTCCCCGCGCCGTTGACCGACCGGCTCGGCGACCGGGTGGCGCGACTGCTGGCCGGCCTGCACACCGGGCACGGCGTCCGCCTGCGCCCCGGCACCCTGGTCACCGGCCTGACCGGCCACGACGGCCAGGTGGACGGTGTCGACCTGGACGGCGGCGCGCACGTCCCGGCCGACCTGGTGCTCGTGGCCGTCGGCTCGGCCCCGGCGACCGGCTGGCTGACCGGCAGCGGCCTGGACGTGGAAGACGGCGTCAAATGCGACCACCGGTGCCGGGCCGCGCCCGGCGTGGTCGCCGCCGGCGACGTCGCCTCCTGGTGGCACCCCCGCTTCGGCCGCCTGCGCGTCGAACACCGGCTGAACGCCACCGAGCAGGGCACGGCCGCAGCCAGGACGCTCCTCGGCGGGCAGACCCCCTTCGCGCCCGTGCCCTACTTCTGGACCGACCAGTACGACGTGAAGATCCAGGTCCACGGTGTCACCGGCGGCGACGCCCGGTTCCAGGTCGTCGCCGGGGACCCCGCCACCGGCCGGTTCGCCGGCCTGTACGGCAGGGACGGCCACGTCATCGGCGCCATGACCTGGAACCTGCCCCGGCAGGCACGCGAGCTCCGCCGCCACGTCGCCGAACGGACCCCGTGGCGGCAGGCGACCACCGGATGACCCGGCGCTCGACCGCGCATCAGCGGGCCCGTCCGTGACGGGCCTTCGCCCTCTTCGACGCGATCGGCGCCGTGGTTGCGGACGTCCCGTTTGAGGGCCTGGGTGTCATGCCCGAGGCGCTGGGCGAGCTCGGCGGCGGCGGTCGCGGGCACTTCGTGGATGAGGCGCAGCAGATCGTCGGTCCAGGGGCCGCGGCGGCCGGCCTTGTCGATGCCGGCCGGCCGCCGCCGTATTCCGGCTGCCTCCTCGGCGTCCAGGGCACCGCGTTCGCGGACTGCCACGCGGGGAGGCCAACGATGGGGCGCCTCGTGGCGCGGTGTGCCTCACGTCATGCTGCCGCCTGTGAGCGCGGTGGCGAGCTTGTCCATGGCGGACGTCGCGGACGGGCTCGCGGTGGGGCCGAGCGCGGTGAGGCTGGCCATCAGGGCGGCGATCTCGCGCAGGTCGAAGGCGATGGCGGGGATACGGCCGTGCCGGCCGAGAGCGACTCCTCCGCCGCGGCCGGTGGTGACGTCGATGGGGACGCCGGACTGCCGGAGGCGTTCGACGTCACGGGCGATGGTGCGTGCGGAGACGCCGAAGTCGCGGGCGAGGGTGCCGACGGTGATGCGATCGGCGACGGCGTGGAGCCGTTCGATGAGGTGTTGCTGGCGCTCGACACGGCGCACCGTCAGGTGGTTCTCGCGCGAGGCAGCGGACTTCGCGGACGACTTCATGTCGAAGGATCGTAACCATGACACAGGCCTGTCCAGGTTCGTGGCTAACGTGACATCCCATGAGCGAGAACACCGTCGTGCGCGAGTTCCTCGACCGATACGCCCGCGCCCTGCTCGCCGAGACGGCGCACAGCGCCTGGGCCGACGTCACCCGGCACCATGAGGGCAGCGCCACCGAACGCCACCTCTGTCACCTCATCGACACGGTGCCCCCGCTGACCCCTCTCGGCCGATGAGCGCTCCGGCGTTCAGGATCGAGCCCGCGTCGGCGGACCGCTTCGACGACGTCTCGACCATGCTCGCCCCCAGAAGGCCGGGCACGACCGCCTGCTGGTGCCTGAGCCATCGCATCGATCCCGCGGTCAACCGCGAACTCGGTCCCGACCAGCGGCCGGGCTACATGCGACGCCTGTGCCGACAGCCGGTCGCACCGGGTGTCCTGGCCTATGACGTCGATGAGGTCGTCGGCTGGGCCGGTGTCGCGCCCCGCGTCGAGGTGTATTCCGTCGCCCACAACAGCAGGATCCCCAAGATCGGCGACGACCTCGCGATCTGGTCGATCTGGTGCCTGAAAGTCCGTGCCGGCCATCGCGGCCGGGGGGTGGCGAGGGCGCTGATCGACGGCGCGGTCCGGTTCGCACGCGAGCACGGCGCCGCGGCCGTCGAGGGCTACCCGGTCGACAACGACGGCAAGAAGATCGACACCATGCTGGCGTTCGTCGGTACCCGCTCCCTGTTCGAGTCCGCCGGCTTCGTCAAGATCGCCGACACCGGGGCGACGGCCGCCGGAGTGCCGCGCATCGTCATGCGACTCGGCGGTTGAGGCCGGGCGGCGCCACGGTCCGATCCGCGGGCCGGACAGACGCGGCGCTCGCCGTGCTGTTCCGAGGCGCTCAGTAGAGAATCCACAGTTCGTAGTGCGGCTGCCCGTTCTCCCAACTGCTCCGGAACCATGGGCACTTGTAGCCGCGTCCCCATCGCACACCGTCCCTGTGGCACGCGTTGTAGCCCTCCGAGTTGAGCTTCGCGACAGAGCACCCAGAGGGGCCCCGGAAGCCGCGGGCAGGGAAGAACGAATCCTGGGCGAAGAGGGGGTGAGGTGGCGCCACACTCGATCCTGGGCCCGCCAGGAAGCGCGACCTGACCTTCTCCAACCCGACGACCTCGCCGACGAGCTCGATCAGGCGCCGCAATGGTGATCTTTTTGGGTCAAGACGCCGCGTTCTGGCTGGTCGGCATGCTGATGCTCCGGGACGCAACCCACGCGAGCACCTGTGTCGTCAGCTCAGCATGGTTGGCGCCGACGGCGTGGAACACGGTCGTGATCAGCTCTCGGCCCTGTGCCGCGTCCGCCAGGGCGTCGTCGATCCACTCCTGCGGCGCTTCACGCTCACGCAGCCGGCGTTTCCGCTCGTCATCAGGGCAGTCCAGCAGAGCCCAATGGACCGGCCCGTCCCATCGCACGAACGCGGGCACCTCGCCGGCGTCGGGGATCGGACACATCAGCAGCACGGGATGACCGGCCCGGCGCACCATGGTCACGATGCGTCGCCACATCCGGTCGTAGGCCGGCCAGATCGGCGCCGCCTCGGGTACCGCGATGGGCACACCGATCAACTCGCCGTCCTCGAGCAGCTCGTCCATGTCCATCACGACCAACCCGTCCGCCGCCTGGAGGAGGTGCGGCAGCAAAGTCGTCTTGCCCGCGCCGGGCGCCCCCGCGAGCAGGTACAGGGGTGCGTGAATGCCCTTGAGACGATCTCCCATCCAGCCGATGGTAGCCAGCCGGACGTTGAGGTGCCGAGCATGGAAGGCGGACGTCGGGACGCTCCCGGCGTCATCGGCGTGTGTGGCCGTCGTCCGCGGCCGACGTGGCGCGGGTCAGGGCCTCGTGCCGGTAGTCCTTGGGCGGCAGGCCGTACCTGGCGCGAAAGGACTTGCTGAGGTCGGCGGCGCGGACGAATCCCCAGCGGGCGGCGATGACATGGATGGGCTGCGCGGCCAGGCTCGGATCGGCCAGGTCGGCACGGCAGTGCTCCAGGCGGCGGCGCCGGATCCAGGCTGTCAGCGTCGTGCCCTGACGCTGGAACAGCAGTTGCAGGTAGCGCACGGAGATGTGGTGCCGGTGGGCGATCGCGCGGGGCGTCAGGTCGGCGTCGGCGAGGTTGTGCTCGACGAACGTCCGGATGCGCGCCATCAGGGCAAGCTGCCGGGTCTCGGGCGACAGGCGGTCCTGCGCGTTCAGCAGATGGGCGAGGAAGGCCAGGGCCAGGTCCAGGGTGGCGGCGCCGAGGCGCTTCACGTCAGGTAAGGACATGGACTGCGCCTCGCGCACCAGCGTCCTGAGGTAGCCGGCGAGGATCGCGCCGAAGCCGCCGCCCGCGGGCACCGCGTGGGCCAGGAGCGCGTCGACCTTGCCGGACGGCAGGGGCAGCTCGGATTTGGGCAGATGCACGATGATCGCCCGCGCCGGCCCCGGCCCGTCGAACGCACCGCCCTCGTAGGGGTGCGAGGTGTCCCACATCACCAGGTCGCCGGCCCCCATCCGGGTGTCGTTGCCGCCCTGGGAGATCCACATCGTGCTCCCGACGATCAGGGCGAGCTCGTACCTCTCGGGGTCGGAGCGGCGGATCAGCGCGGGCGTGCGCACCGAGCTGAGCGCCGGGAACGACATGGTCGTCACCTGTACGGTGTCCAGGTCGATCGCCCCCGCCGAAGCCCGGAAGTCGGCGGCATGGTCGCTGGTGACCCGGATGGGCGCCACGTCGCGGCTGATCAGGTCGCACCACCAGTCGAATCGCTGGTCGGGCGGCAGGTCCGTGCTGTGCAGGGTGACGATTCCCAATTTCACCTCTCACGCCGTGATCTCGAGCTTCCGAGACGTACTCGATGTGACGAGAAGCCCAGCCGATGCGACGATCGCGGCGCCCCCCGCCGACCACATCATCCGCCATCCCGAGGCCGCGTCGGCCGGCCGGACCGGGGTGCGAGCCGGTGTCCGTGCCGTCGTCGCCAAGGAACAGTGCGCGCTCCGCCAACGACTTCCATGATCCGCCGTGCCTATGCTGCCCACGTCGGACCGCCGAACGGGGTTCTCCACCACACGTTCGACGCAGCGGCCATGGTCGTCACGGCCGGGACCACACATCGGAGGACGTATGCGGCCACGACTCAAGAACGTCGCCTGGGAACGGATGGGGGAGGAGCTCCGCCTCGTGTACGACCTGCGTGACCAGTTGATCGTGACCGACCCCGGCGGTCAGGTGGAGAAGCTCCTCGCCCTGCTGCGCGAGGGCGGGCGCACCGTCGGCCAGCTCGCCGGCGAACTCGCGCTCCCCGTCCAGGACGTGCTCGGCGCGATCGAGGCCCTCGACGCCGAGCGACTGCTGGAGGACGGCGATCGCCTGGGCGTCCTCGACGCCGCCGAAGCCGAGCGCCACTTCAGCAACCTGGCCTTCTTCGAGTCGTTCGGCACGTTGTCGCGCAGCCGCGAGGACCTGCAACGCCGGCTGCGCGAGTCGCACGTGCTCGTCCTCGGCACCGGCGGCCTCAACTCCAACACGATCCCGCATCTCAGCGGGCTGGGCGTCGGCAGGATGACGCTGGTCGACAGGGACACCGTCGACGTGCGCAACTTCGCCAGGCAGTACCTCTACCGCTGGGAGGACCTCGGCGCCAGGAAGGTCGAGCGGGCGGCGGAGTGGGTGCGCGCCTTCGATCCGGCCATCAAGGTCCAGGCGATCGACACGGGCGTCGAGAGCGCCGGGCAACTGGCCGAGCTCCTCGACGAGACACGCCCCGACGTGGTCGCCTCGGGGATCGACCAGCCCAAGGAGGTCGACCTCTGGGTCAACGCGGCCTGCGTGGGGCACGGCGTGCCGTTCGTACGCGGCGGCATCACGGTCACCAAGGGGATCGTCTGGTCGGTCGCGCCAGGGGAGAGCGCCTGCAGGGCCTGCGTCCCCGCCGATCCGACCAGGCCCGACGGCCACGCCGATCCCGACGAGCCCGCGCTGAGCGCCGAGATCGCCGCGGCCCGCCTGTTCTACAGCAGGCCGCAGCCCAACAGGGGCATCGGGCCCGTCGCCGGCCTGCTCGGCGCGCTCCACGCCTTCGAGGTGCTGCGCTACCTGACCGGTTTCGAGCCACCGGCGTACGCCGGTCGGCCACTCACCATCGACTTCGCCGGCGCCTGCGCCATGAGTCAGGCCGAGTGGTCCCGCAATCCCGACTGTGTGACCTGCGGAAGGAGTTGACCACCATGAAGATCGAGATCGTGCGGATCGAGAACACCCGCCTGACCGGGCTGAACACGCCCGACTCCTGACCATCGAGGGCGCACCCCGGCCGAGGCAGGGGTGCGCCTCTCTTGTCGCTCCGCGAGCTCCAGGAGGACGGATGTCCGCCATCGTTGACAGGGACCTGCGCGAACGGGCCGCCCGGCTCACCGTCGCCTTCGACGGTGACGCCTGGATCCTGGGCCGCCCCGACCTCGGAATCTTCGTCGCGGTGCCGGAGCCGGGCGCGGTGTTCGTCACCACACTGCAGGAGGGCGGCTCGGCCGCCGAGGCCGCGAGGCGGGCCAGCGAGGTGGCGGGCGAGGAGGTCGACGGCGCCGACTTCCTCGACGGTCTCACCGGCGCCGGCCTGCTCGACCCGCCCGCACCTCCCGAGGAGCGAGCCCCCAGCGGCTGGATCGAGGGACTCGGCCAGGACACGGCGGCCAGATTCTTCGGCAGGACCGCCTGGACGTGCTACGCGGCGGCAGCGGTCTTCGTCGTAACCGTCTTGACATTCGCGCCCGACTTGCGTCCTTCATGGGAGGACGCCTGGTTTCTCCCGAGCGCCGCACTGTCGATGCTCACCTACCTGCTGGTCGACATCGCCTTCAGCGCCCTGCACGAGGCGTGGCACTGGGTCGCGGGCAGGGCGCTCGGCGTCCCCGCCACGTTCAGGGTCAGCTATCGGGGCCACTACATCGTCTTCGAGACCGACCTGACCCAGATCGTGAACGTGCCGCGCCGCCGCAGGTACGGGGCCTACCTGGCGGGTATGGCCATCGACGTCGTGGTCGTGGCGACGGCATTGGGGCTGCGGCTGCTCGACAGGGCCGGGATGCTCACACTGCCCGAGACGCTGAGCGGTCTTCTCGGCGCGGTGGTGTTGTATCGGCTCGTCGGGATCGTCTGGCAGTGGGCCGCGGTGCCCATGCGCAGTGACGGCTACGCCGTACTGGCCAACGCGTTGCGCTGCCACAACCTGTACCGGGTCACGTGGCTGACCGCCAAGGCCGGGCTCTTCCGGCTGCCTCCCGCCGAGGCGGCCGAGCTGGCCTCGGCGGGCGAGCGTGATCGGCACGTGGCGCGCTGGTTCGCCCTGCTGTACGTGGCGGGGGTCGTGGTCATGGCCGGCATGTTCGTGCTCGTGGCCCTGCCGCTGCTGCTTGCCCTCGCTCAGTGGGGCCTGGTACGGCTGAGCGCCGGCGCGACAGGTTCGGCCGCGTTCTGGGAGGCGCTCGCCGTGACGGCGTACGTGGCGACACAGCTTGCCCTGCCCCCACTCCTCGCACTGAGGGAACGCCGACTGCGCAGGTCGGGCAGGCTCCTCTGAAAGGATGCTGCCCACCGGCCAGTACTACGGGAACTCCACGTTGCGTCGCATCGCACGGGGAGATCCGGGGCAGCCGCTCCATGCGGACGCTGACAGCAGGCCGCGCAGTCCCCTTCGCCGCCCGTACGCGCCGCCGCGGCGTCCGGGGCCTGCTCCTGCCCGCGATGGCCAGGCCGCTGACGCGGCCGACGGGCAGGAGAGGCGGGACGTCATGCGGCGGCGACGTGTCGTGATCAGCCGGTGTAGCGCGGCTTGACGGCGACCGGCTCCCTCGGCCCCGCCGTCCGCTCGACCCTGGGCCGGCTGTCGGCGGGCGCCGGGGAAGGCACTGCGGAGGGGGCGGCGGAGGGCACCGCGGCGGGCTTCCTGGGCTCGGCCGAGGCAGTCCCCGAGAACCCGGCGACACCCGCCGCGAGGGCCAGCGCCGCGCAGGCGCCGACGAGGATGTTTCTGATCTTCATAGGGTTCCTCTCATCCTTCGAACAGGGCCTCAGCCCTTGACGACGACCGGAGTGCCGATCGCCAGGTTCTTCGCCATCCAGGTGATGTCGTCGTTGCTGACCCGGACGCAGCCATGGCTGGCCCGCGTGCCGATGGCGGAAGGTCTGTTCGTCCCGTGGATCGCCAGCTGGCCGGGGCCGCCGGCGAAGCTCTTCAGCACCGGCGAGAAGCCGCTCAGCCCGAAGGCGTAGGCGCCGTAGGCCCCGCCGTCACCGGTGGGCTGCACCAACTCGGTGAAGAAGTAGCGGCCCGGAGGCGTCGGCGTCCCCGCCTCGCCGGTCGCGACCCGGCCCGTCCTGACGGCCCGGTCGTCGTCGTAGACCGTGAAGCGGAACGCCCCGCGATCGATCTCCACGTGGTGGGAGGTCTCCGTGAGCGTCACGTCGGCGGCCTTGATCCAGCCCTTGCTGCCGTTCGGCCGGATCGGCAGCAGCACCTGGAGCCAGTCGCCCTCGTCGCGTTCCACCAGGAAGACGCGCGTCGCGCCGTAGTCGTTGGGACTGGTGATCGTCCTCTGGACCGCGCCCTGTTTGTCCCGATAAATCGTGATCCGGGCCCTCTTGGCGCTCGCGATCTTCGATCTGGCGCCGCCCGCCGGGGTGCTCGCCGAGCCGGGGCGTACGGCGCTGCCGGCGCTGTCTGCACCGGCCGCACGGTCCGTGCTGCCGGCGCTGCCCGCGCAGCCCGCCAGCAGGAAGGCGAGTGCCGTCGCCGCGGCCGTACGAAGCAGGTTGGGTCTCACCCGGCGCAGCCTGGCGACAGAATGTGTGGAACCTGTTTGCCTGTCGTGCGAATCCCGTATGCACTCTCGGAGTGCGCATAACCTCGGGCCATGTGCGCGTACGTACTGGTCGCCGAGGACGACCCCAAGCAGGCCGAACTGCTCAGGCGCTACCTGGAGCGGGAGGGCCACGAGGTCCGCGTCGTGCACGACGGACGTTCGGCGATCGACGAGGCCCGGCAGGGAGACCCCGGCCTCGTGCTGCTCGACGTGATGATGCCGAAGGTCGACGGGCTGGACGTCTGCCGGGTGCTGCGCGGCGAGTCCGACCTGCCGATCCTGATGTTGACGGCCAGGTCCACCGAGGACGACCTGCTGCTCGGGCTCGACCTCGGCGCCGACGACTACGTCACCAAGCCGTACAGCCCGCGCGAGCTGATGGCCCGCGTGCGGACGCTGCTGCGCCGTACGGGCAGGTCGCCGGAGGCCGGCCGGCTGTTCCGGGCGGGCGATCTCGTCGTCGACCCGGTCAGGCACGCCGTCACCGTGGCGGGCACGCCGGTGGACTGCACGCTCGCGGAGTTCCGGATCATCGAGACGCTGGCCGCCGAGCCGGAACGGGTGTTCAGCAGGAAGCAACTGCTGGAGCGCGTCCACGGGTTCGACCGGTTCATCACCGAACGCACGGTCGACGTGCACGTGATGAACCTGCGCAAGAAGATCGAGCCCGACCCGCGCCGGCCGTCCCGGCTGTTGACCGTGTACGGCGTCGGCTACAAGCTGACCCAGGCATGAGGTCGCTGTTCGTCAGGCTGCTCACGAGCTCGGCCGTCGTGGCGGTCTGCTCGATCACGGCGACGGCGTGGCTGGCCGCCAACAGCACCTCCGGCGCGATCCAGCGCGAGCAGGGCCAGACGCTGGCCAGCGACGCCCAGATCAACAACAGCCTGCTCGGCTACGCCTCCCGCCATCCCGACTGGTCCGGCGTCGCCGCCACCGTACGCGACCTCGCCGCCGCCAACAGCCGCCGCATCGCGCTGACCACCGAGAAGGGCGCCCTCATCGCGGACTCGGCGTCCGCCGGGACAGCGCTGCCCGCCCGGGTGTCGGCCGTCGTCGATCCGCTGGCCGTGGACGTGACCCTGGTGCCGGGGGCGGCCGAGGACCGCATCGATCCGCGCGCGGTGGGCCCCTTCCTGCTGCCCGACCGTGACCGTGCCCGGCTGGGGAAGGCCGCCGACGCCTACGCCGTCTGCATGAGACGTACCGGGCAGGCCGTACGGACGACGGTCTCCCACACCGGCAGGCCCTCCGTGACGACGACCGGCGAGGGTGTCCCGCGGGAGCCGAGCCAGCCGAGCCCGGTCCCGGCGGTGACGGCCCCCTGCGACGCCGTCACCTTCAACGCGCCGACGCCCACCGAGAAGACCGCGTTGAAGCAGCTCAACCTCCTGGTCGGCAGATGCCTGAAGGGCAAGAACGCGGAACGCGGCTCGGTCGGCCTCGACTTCACCTGGATCTCCAAGGAGAGGCGGCCGGCGTCGTCGGCCGCCGAACCCGGCCAGACGATCTCCTCCTGCATCGTCACCGCCCGCAAGGAACAGCTCGATCCCTACGTCGCTCCGGCCGCCTACCTGTACATCGGATCCCCCGCCGAGGCCACCGGCCCGCGCATCCCGCTGCCCTCGATCGCCGGCGCCGCCCTCCTCGTGCTCGTGCTGACCGTCGGCGTCAGCGTCATGGCGGCCAGACGCCTGGTCGGCCCGGTCAACGCGCTCACCCACGCCGCCCGGCGGATGCGCGACGGGGACAGCTCCGCCCGCGTCCAGGTCAGGACGACCGGCGAGATCAGCGAGCTCGCCACGGCGTTCAACGAGATGTCCGAGCATCTCCAGCGCATGGAGGAACAGCGCAAGGCCATGGTCAGCGACGTGTCCCACGAGTTGCGCACCCCGCTGAGCAACCTCAGAGGCTGGCTGGAGGCGGCACAGGACGGCGTCGCCGAGCTGGACCCCGCGCTGATCGCGTCCCTGGTCGAGGAGCTCCTGCTGTTGCAGCACATCGTGGACGACCTCCAGGACCTCGCCCTCGCCGACGCGGGCAAGCTCCGCCTGCATCTCGAACCCGTCCACCTCGGCGACCTCCTCGACCAGGTGGCCACCGCCCACCGAGGCCGCGCCGAAGCCGCCGGGCTCACCCTGACCACCGGGATCACCGGCACTCCCGCCCTGACCGCCGACCCCGTACGACTCCGCCAGGCCGTCGGCAACCTCGTCACCAACTCCCTGCGCTACACGCGGGCCGGCGGGCACATCACGCTGACCGCCCGCCAGGACGGCGACCACGTGATCATCGAGGTGGCCGACACGGGGATCGGCATCCGCGCCGAGCACCTTCCGCACGTCTTCGACCGGTTCTGGCGGGCGGAGAAGTCCCGCAACCGCCGCACCGGGGGCAGCGGCCTCGGCCTCGCCATCGTCCGCGACCTGGCCGAGGCGCACGGCGGCACCGCCACCGCCACCAGCACCCCGGGCGTGCGCACCACCTTCACCCTGCGCCTTCCGGGCGAGGACCCGTCCTAGGGTGACGGGGATGACGGGATCGGCGACCTCCTCCAGCTCGGCTGCCGGCATCGACTGAGGGATCAGCTCCCCGGATGCCGGAAGACGTGGAACTCCATGTCGGTCCCCTGCGCGAGGCCCAGTTCCGGAGGCAGCGAGGCGAGCGGCTCGCACCCGGCGAAGGCGCGCCGCAGGGAGTCGTGGGCGATCACCTGAGGGGTCTTGACGACGATCAGGCACGCCGTCCCCTGCCGGGAGGCGGCGATGTCGGCGACGATCCGCGGCACGGGCGGCGAGGTGCGGGTCAGGTCCAGGCCCTGCTCGGTGAAGGCCGGACCCCAGGGCGGCTCGACGACGTAGACGTCGAACGGGCTCCGCCGGCATCCACTACTGCCCGGCCGCCCACTTCTGCCGTCTGATCGTCCACACGCTCGTCAGAGCCCTGCGCCGCCGCCTGCCGGACCTGCGTCTGGACCTGGCGGTCTGCTCCGCGCCACCCCGTACCGACCTGGGACTGAACGGCCCGGCCCAGGTGACCGTCCACTGGCCGCGACCAACGGAAAGGATCATCACCCGATGACGACGACCGACCTGACCCCTCAGCAACTCGGCGGCAACTGGCTGCTCAAGGCGGAACTCCGCGACTACCAGGCCGACGACTCCATCGAGTCCCTGGTCACGACCTTCTGCTCATCCGCATCACCGGGCTCGTCGGCACCGGCAAGGGCAACGGCAGGATGTGGGACGGCACCCCCGGCGTCAACGACTACACCAAGCCGGTGGTCGGATGGGGATTCACCTACAAGAACCAGTCGCTGTGCATGTCCGGCGCGACCTCCGGAGCCTCGTGCGGCCGAACCGTGGACTACAAGTACAGCGAGGTCTGCGGCAAGGACATCTACGGCAACCAGGAGTGCTACAGCAACCTGGTCTCGGCCGAGCAGCGGGTCGACAGCTCCCGACACGGCGACAGCGGAGGGCCGGTCTTCGAGCTGACCGGCGGCGACGCCCAGGTCCGCGCGATGGGCACGGTCACGGGCAGCATCACCAAGGACTGGATCATCACCAAGGACCAGTGGTTGTTGTTCCAGGAGTTCGCCACCGCCGTCCGGGACTTCCCGGGACTCGAACCGGCACTCGACCTCGGTCCCGATCCCGTGTAGTTCACGGCCTCCCGGATGGTCCCCGTACCTCGGCCGGACCGGGGCGGACCCTCGGCCGGCTGCGCGCGTATCCTGCTCTCGTGGCACTGCGGTTCGAGACACGCGCGTCCGACTCACCGTGGGTCGACGCCGTGTGGAGCTGTACGAGCGAGCACGTCGCGGAGATGACGTCCGTCGCGGCGGTGTGCTGGGGCCTGGTCTTCTGGGAGCGCGAGGGCAGGGCGTACGCGGGCATCTCCGGTCCCGAGACCAGAAGCGGCACCGCGCAGGTGCCGGAGGGCGCGACCTTCGTCGGCATCGAGTTCGCCGTGGGCACGTCGCTGCGCGCCGTCCCCCCGCCGACTCTGGTCGACGGGGGCGTCGAGCTCCCCGACACCATGCGCAGGACCTTCGTGCTGGACGGCGTCCGCTGGGAGTCTCCCGCCCCCGACGACGCCGAGGCCCTGGTCGACCGTCTGGTCCGCGTCGGAACCCTGGTCCGTGACCCGCTCGTCACCGACGTTCGCCGAGGCCGCCGTCCAGCGGTCTCGGGGCGCACCCTCGAACGCCGGTTCCGGGCGGCGACCGGGCTGACCCAGGGCGCCGTCCGGCAGATCGAACGGGCCCGCAAGGCCTCGGTGCTCCTGGCCGCCGGCGTATCAGTCGCCGACGTCGTCTCGGGGCTCGGGTATTTCGACGAGCCACATCTGGCCCGCGCGCTGCGCCGCTACGTCGGGCGCACGGCGCGGCAACTCCGGGAGGGCACCGGCGGCGCCATCGCCCTGGACCTGGGTCAGCTGACGACGTCGTAGATCAGTTTCACGACACCGTTGGGGTAGGCGGCGGACGCGCGGAGGCTCAGCACCTGCTTGTCCTTGTCCGCCTCGCTGAACAGGCTCTTCCCGGCGCCGAGCAGCACGGGGAAGACGAGAAGGTTGTACCGGTCGATCAGGCCCGACTCCGACAGCCGCCGGGCGAGTTCCGCGCTGCCATGGATGAAGATCGCGCCACCTTCGCTCTTCTTGAGCTCGACGACGTCGTCGGCCGAGCGCAGGATCGTCGTCGGCCCCCACCCCTCGACGAGGTCGTCGTCGGACAGCGTGGTCGAGACCACGTACTTGGGCAGGTCCTTGTAGGCGGCGTGGTCCTCCGAGTCACGCCAGATCGGCGCGAACGCCTCGTAGCTCCGGCGGCCGAACATCAGCGCCGTCGTGTCCTCCAGCTCCTCGCCCTTCAGCGAGAAGGCCTCGGGCAGGAACTCGATGTCGTTGGCCACCCAGCCGCCGCTGCGGTGCTCCTCGCCCGGCCCGCCGCCCGGGGAGTCCACAACGCCGTCAAGCGACATGAATCCGGTATAGATCAGATCACGCATGTGCTGTTCTCCTCATGGTCCGGCGACGAGGTCGCCAGATGGATCGTCAAGCGGGCCGCAGCGTCAGGCCGACGCGGTGGCGGAACGCCTGCGCCCATGCTACGAACCGGTCATCGTGACCGTCTTGGACGAAAACGACGCCAGCCCTTCGGTGCGGGCCCGCCGTCGCCCGCCCGGCTGCTCACAGGCGTGTCGCTTCGCCTGTCACGAGACCCGCGCTCTGGAGAATCAGTCCGGTGCCTGTGGAGCGTCTCCTCCAAGGAGACGTCCAGGTAGTAGCCGTGGCTCGTGCCTCCATGGTCGTGGAACAGCGCCTGCAGCATCTCTCCGTAGCGGCTCCGGGCGAGGATGCCTTCCAGGATGACGTGGTAGCCGGCGTTCAGGGCGTGGCGGCACATGGCGTCGAGCAGCCCGATGTTCACGCCGTCCGGCTTGTCGCGTTCGCGGAGGATCTACCGGCGTACGACGTCCTGGCCGATGAGGGCCATGCCGCGTTGGGCGTACGTCTCCCGCACGGTGCGGGCCACGGTGGACTTGCCGGATCCGGAGTTGCCCCGGATGACGATCAGGACCGTGTCCGGTGAGCCGATGTGCACGGTCCGACGGTACAGGGGGGCCGTCCTCAGCGGGTGATCACGCCGGGGTGCGCGGCCTCGAAGTCGGCGAGCCCCTTGGCGGTGAGTCTGAGATGAAGGCCGCCGGCGACGTCCACGGTCAGGGGTTTGTCCCTGCCGTGGAACACCAGGGAGACGTCCAGCTCAAGATAGGTGTTGTCGTGCTGCTCCTCCAGGAAGTTGCGCTCGACGATGTTGGCGTTCCGCGACGCGGCCTCGTCCGCCGTCTTCAGGTTGCCGCCGACGCCGCCGAAGCCGAGGCCCCCGTCCTGCGAGCCGGCGGACCCGCCCGCCCGGGCCGCCACGCCCCGGCCCTGCTCCTGGCCGTGCCCGACCGTGCTCATGGTCTGGGCGTAGACACGCTGCTTGACCAGCGCGGTGGTGATCTCGCGCGCTCCGGTGACGTCGATGCCGACCCTGCCGATCCCCGGGATCACGTACTCATGCGCGAGCAACTGCTCCAGATGGGCGCGCATGGTCCGTTCCTTGGTGGCCTCGGCGAGTGACATGCCGGCCGGGCGGGAGAGCTCGAATCCGCCGGGCCGGTCGGCCAGGGACGGGACCTCGCCCCGGAGTCTCGGCGGCACCGCGCTCATCGGCGCCCATTGCTCGACGAGCGTGGCGGCCGGGAACGCGACCTGGCTGACGTCCCCCTTGGGGACGCCGTCGCCCAGGGTGGCGGACATGGGGTTGGGGCCCGCCGGGTCCGCCCAGCGCGGATCCGCGGCGACGACCGGCGTGCGTCCCGTGACCGGCGTGCCCTGCGGCACCTCCGTGGTGAGGTGTCCCGGCACCAGGACGCCGACCTCGCCGTCCGCGACCGCCCGGGACGTCGAGGTGACCCCGGCGTGCCGGTCGAACATTCTCCCGGCGCCGTCGTGCCCGGTCACCTCGCCCACCTTGAGCAGCACGTTGCGGGCCACGTTCTGCACGGGCTCCAGGAGCGGGCGGACCGGGACGTGTTCGAGCGTGATCTCGAACCTGACCGGGTGCTTGAACTCCTGCGGGGCCTCGCGCGTCTGGTAGCGGTTGATCTCCTTCGCGATCGTGCCCCGCCCGTCCACGGTGTGGGAGTCGCGGTTGTTCGCGAACCCCGCCTCGGCGCCCCTGAGCTCGCCGTCCGAGGACTGCATGTAACGCACGATCGCCTCCGCGCCGTGGTCCGTTCCCGCCTCGCGCACGCTCAGGTCGCCGCTCAGGCGCTCGTTGCGCAGCATGAGGCCGGCGTCAGGACGCTCACCGACGTGGACGCCGTCGTCCACCTCGGCCGTGACCCGGATGCCCACGCGTTCGGTGACCCGGTCGTTCTCGTCCGTGACGAACAACCAGGAGGACACGCCGTTCCCGCGGAGTTCGCCCAGCTTCGTGCCGAGCGCGCCCTGGCTGTAGTTGCCGCGCAGGTGTTCGGCCACCGGATGGTTCGTGAGCTCCTGGCCGTCAGGGAGGAGGCCGTCGCGGCGGAGCAGCCCGAGGATCTCCGGCAGCACGGCCTGCGCGTCGAGGTGCAGGACGAAGGCGGTGTTCAACGCCGCCTCGGGCGCCGCGTAGGCGCGCGTCGTGTGCCCTGCCTGACCGGCGGGGTTCACGGTTTCCGGGCCGTCGAGCCCGTGACGGCGTGCCACCTCGTCGGGAAGCACGAGGTCCATGATCTCTTCCACCCGGACGTACGTGGTCGGGCCCTGTTCGACCGTTCCGCCGCTGGTCCTGGTGGGGGTGACCTCCAGGACCAGGTCCGCGCGGTACCAGTGGGAGGTGCTGCCGTCGGAGTAGGTGACCCGGGACACGTCGCTGCTGCCCAGGTAGGAGCTCTCCACGGCACTGCGTTTCGCGGCGCCGTGCACCCCGGCTCGCGCCACGACCTTGCGTTCCGTTCCACCGGTGTGCGCGGCCCCCGAGCCCTCGCCGTCGCTGAGCGTGACGCGCAGGCCGGTCCTGGCGTGCCCGCCGACCGTACGCCTGCCGCGTTCGGCGTCCAGCGCCCTGGAATTGCTGCTGGAGTAGCTCTCGTGCTCCACCCCGGTCTCGGACTTGACGTGCCTCACCCCGGCCACGTGGGCCTTGACGTGCACGTCGTGCCGCGACCCCGAACGGTCCGACACGGTGTAGTGCAGGCCGTCGGGATGAGACGTGATCATGGTTTCCAGGTTGATCACGTCGGTGGCGGTCTCGAACACCGGCGGCACGTCCAGCCGCTCCGCGGGCGCCGGCAGTTCCGCCCATCGGTGGTAGACCTCGGCCAGCGTCGAGGGAAGGTCGGGCACGGCCCCCATCCGGACGATGGCCGACAACTCGTCGGCCCCGGGCCGCCACAGGTCGGCGGGCCGCTCGGACGACGACTCGACCCGTCCGAGATGCGCGACGTCCTGTGCGAGCACCGGCCTCTGCGGCAGGTGGACGTTCGGCACGAGGACCTCCGCCCTGCTGCCGTGCACCTCCCACGAGGTGTTCAACGTCTCCGTGCCGTCCCGCGAGATCCTCATCCTGACGTCGAAGGAGAGATCCCGCGTGATGGTGAAGCCGCCGCTGGTCTCCGTACGGTCGTACCTCGTGTGGCCCGAGGAGAAGCCGGTGCTGCCGGACTTGGTGCCGCTCCCGGTGAGGGACAGGTTCACCGGGTCGATCTTGAGCCGATCGTTCACGTCGAGGCGCGCGACACCACGCACCTCCGCACGGCCCGTGCGGGAGCTCTCCCGCTGGCTGGTGTCGGTGCGCGAGGTGATCCGGCGCTCGTTGACGGTCAGGTCGGACGCGCCGACCTCGTGCCGCCGGCCCAGCGTGCCCTCGGCCAGGATCTCGACGGTGTAGCCGCCGATCGACCTGTCGTACCTGATGCCGTGGAGGGCGTGCGTCAGGTCGGCCTCCAGCGCCGCGGCGCCGAAGCGGCTCTCGACGTCCCGCATGATCTGCCGTGCGATCTCCGGCGGGAGGTCGGGCAGCGCCCGGGCGACGGCCTGGTGGATCTCCGCGCTGAGCAGCGTCTCCCCATGGACCCGGACGCCGCTGCCGAGCCCCGTCCCCCGACCGGCCGCGAGCGTCTCCGGCTCCAGGACGTGCGGGTCGTAGCCGCGGTTCGGGTGCTCGCCCCTGGCCGGGTACTCGCCGACCGGTTCGTCCAGTGAGAACCCCGCCCGCACGTCGTCCATCTCCCGGTGGAGGTCGGCGAGCTTGCGCTGGATGTCGTTGAACTCTCCCAGCGGGCGCAGATCGTGCCCGAAGACGTCCTGCTCCATCCGGGACGCGTCGCGGGTCGGGACGATCAGCTCGGCGGGCACCTCCACCTCGAAGGTGCCGAGCTTGTCGGTCTCGACCTGCAGCCGCATGCGGGCGTCGTACATGGTGACGTCGCCGAGCCTGGTCAGGACGGTGTGGTTGCCGTGCGCCCTGTTGGTGGACGTGACATGGTCCGTCCCGTAGCCGACCCCGCCGACGGCCCTCGCGACGACCTCCGCGCGGTCACCCAGCGGCAACCCGATCTTGCCGCCCGCGTGGACGCCGACGCTCGCGCCCTGCCGGTACGACGTGCCCTCGCTCTCGCGCCGCCCCAGGTCGTCCCGGAACATCGTCTCGACCGGCGAGCGCCCGCTCCCGTCGATCGGCTCGACCCGCGTGATCTCGCCGGTGATCCGGACGGAGTCCTCCGCCGACCGCAGCAGGGACGTCTTGTACCGGATCGCCTCGGACGAGACCCCGCTCGACAACATCGACTGGCTGCGGTTCTTCATCCCCTGCTCGCTGAGCAGGCTGGAGGTGAGATGGTCGGTGATCCTGACCACCTCGCCCGCGGGCAGCCCCGCCGCCAGCCCCCGGCGCTGCACCTCCAGCACGAGAGGCGTGACGTCCAGGCCGGTGATGGCGATCCCGTGGTCACGGAACCTGTGCCCCGCTCCTTCCGGCACCTCGTGGCGGGGGAGCGGCGCGGGGTGGTCGGCGCTCAGCAGCGGCCCTTCCCGGGTGAACTGCTTGGGGAAGGGGATGGTCAGCGAGAGGTCGGGGACCGCCGCGGTCCGGGTGACCTTCTCGCCGTCACGGTAGATGTCGAGGGAGATGCCCGTGGCGAAGTAGTCATGGGCGGGGGAGATGGCCTTGTGCCCGCTGATGACCTCGACGCCGTTCGTGTGGGTCGTCCGTGCCGTGCTGCTGACGCCCGACCGGGGCAGGGCGTTCGCCTCGGCCTCGTCCGGTGACTGGTAGAGCCCCTTCATCAGCCCCGCGGTGCGATCCAGTGAGGTGCCCCGCGAGGACTTGCCCTCCACGCCGTCCCCGCCGAAGGCGACCGGCTTCTCCGGGGCCAGACCCGGCTGCTCCACGTGCGTGAACTCGCTCGGCCTGAGCTTGAGGTAGATCACCTTGTCCCCGACGCCGAGCGCCACGCCTCTTTGCAGGTGGTTGGTCCACACGTCGCGGTCGCCGCTGGAGAGCGCCTCCGTCAGCCAGAGGCGGATCACGGCCCGTTCCCGCGGGACGATGCCCGTGATGCCGGCGGTCATGGCCTGCGCCGCCGCCCTCGGGTCCACCGGCACCCTGACGTCGTGCACGGCGGTCTCGCCCAGAGCGCCGATCTCGACGACGCGAGGCGGATGGATCTCGGGCTTCGGAACCCCCGCGTCGGCGGACGCGAGCTGGGACGTCAGACCCTGGAGCACGTCGGACGCCAGGTCGGGGCGGTGCCAGGCGGGCGATGCGATGGTCTGCTGGTTGTGGTTCACCGCCTCCTGGACCGCGTCCGCGCCGGTCCTGGGCCCGGGGCGTCCGTCCGGGCCGGAAGGCAGGGGTGAGGCCAGGTGCTGGCCGTCCGCGCCGAGCGCGCTGGACGTGATGCCCTTGGCCAGCAGGTCCCAGCTGAAGTTGCCCTGGACCATCATGGTGCCGGCCGTCGTGATCCCGCCGGCCAGGGCGAACTGCCCGGCCTGGCCGTACAACGAGGAGTGGGCCGCCGCCAGCAGCTTCTCGGCCGTGGACATCTCGGCCCTGGTCAGACCGGCCCGCAGCGTGGGGGTGGCCAGGCTGCTCAGCCCGCCCGAGGCCAGTCCCATGAGCCCGCCCATGGCGGCGCCGCTCACCGCCGAGATCGCGAGCTGACGGAGATCGATGTCGTCCCTGCGGCCCTGCAGCAGCTGCGTGCCCTGGATGCCCAGGTCCATCCCGGTCACGATCCCGGCGAAGAGCAGCATGTTGCGCCGGCACTGCCTGGCGATCTGCCCGACCGTCAGCCGGGCGAGCTGCAGCCGCGGCGGAATGAGCGCCAGACTCGCCCCGCCGGTGGCCAGGGCCGCGGCCAGCAGATATCCCAGTTGCACGATCAGCAGCCAGACGGTGACCTCGATCATGTACTTGGCGTACTGGATCTGCACGCCCACGCCGTTGAGCGCCACCGCGGCGTCCACGAGCCGCTTGACCGCGAGGGCGACCTGACCGCCCGCCACCTTGCCGACGTGGGCGGCGAAGGCCAGATGGGCTTCCCCGTCCCAGTCCTTGCCGATCCTGCGCGCGCTGCCCGGCAGGTCGGCGCCCGTGCCCTCGACGAGCCGGTGCGCGGCGATCACGCAGGCGTCGGCCAGCCGGAAGCAGCCGGTCTCGTCCCCCTCCGGCCAGTCCATGCCGACCACCCAGCCGATGTACGGCTTGGCGAACTCGGGCACGAGGAACCCGTCGAACCCCATGGACGATCAGTCTCGGGTGACGGGGGGAGGGTGCTCCGCCGCCTTGTAGTTGCGGGCGCTCGCGTTCAGCCCCAAGGCGACGTCTTCGAGTTCGTCGATGAACGTCGTCAGGGCGTCGAAGATGCCGCGCTCCATCTCGGGCAGCTTCTTGGCCAGCTCCGCGCCGTACTCGTCGTCGCCGAGGGTGTTCCTGTCCCGGTTGAAGGCGGCGCGGAGGTCGGCGCGCACCTGCTCCACGTTCCCCGCGAACAGCTCGTACGTCCTGGCTTCCCGGTACAGCGCCTCCCGCCGTACGTTGAAGCCGCTCACGGGGCCGGCTCCACGGGGCCGGGGAAGAACGCGTCGAGCGTGGCCCGCTCCCCGAAGACCTCCTCGTACGGCACGCCGTCCGGCATGAGGGGGTTCAGCAGCTGCCGGCTCTGCTCGGAGACCGCGGCGGTGGCCGCGTCGGCCTGCTGCATGATGGCGTCGGCCAGTTGGGTGGGGGACAGGCTGCGATATGCCCGGGGGCTCAGCTCGACGCCGCGCAACTGACCGTGGCGGCCGACGGTCACGCTCACCATTCCGTCCGCCGACCGTGCCGTGTGCTCCAGGGCGGAGAGCTCTCCGAATGCTTCGCGTACGCGGGCCACCTGCTGGTTGATCTCGTCCGCGAGCGCGCTGACCTCCGCCTCGAACGCATCCGCCACAAAAACACCTTTCGCCCGCCTAATACCGGAAGGCATCATACGTCACCATTTTTTACAGGATTACGGGTAACCGTATCGTTTACCTTCTGTTAACAGAAGTGTCACGAGGTGGCCGAGTGCCCGCCGGGGAGTCCCGTAACGCGGCCCGGGCGTCGCTCGATCGAGCGGGTGTGACGAGAAGAACCCCGGTGAAGGCCATGATCCCGCCCAGGAGACCGACAGCCGACGCCTCCTCTTCCGACAGGCAGAGCTACGGCCAGGTCATCAACGTCGTCGCAGGCAGTGTCACCGTCGCGGCCGGCGTACTCGGGGTGTCCGGCGTCACGGCGGGTGTCGCCACCGCGCCGCTGCGCAACGTCACCAGCGTCCTTCTCGTCGTGATGTGGGTGATCATCGCCTGGTCGTACATCGGCAACGCGAGCAGTTCCAGCCAGAACGCGGTGGGCTGGGCGGCCTTCCTGGGCGGGATCGCCGCGGCCACGGTTCTCCTGGCCGTCGTCGTGACCCGCCACCTTCACTGGCCGGCCTCGGAGACCTGCGATACACCTTCTCCATCGAGCTCCCGAGGCACGGAAGCGGGAAGTGGGTCGGCATAAGCGCCCGGCTCGGACCGGAGAACCCCTCGAACATCCCCGTCGCGAACAAGTGCGGGCACGCCGGACTTCCCAAGGAGGGCATCACCTGCACACTCGTGCGGCTCCCGTGATGGCCGGTGCGCTCCGGCCAGGTGCGGTCGCCGGGCGTCAAGCTCTGCGATCTCGCCCCGGGAGGTAGGGGCTGAAATGGTCGGCGACGATCTCCGCGATCGCGGCGGCGTCGCGGGAACCGTCGACCTCGACCACGCGGATGCCGAGCCGGCGGGCGGTGCGGACGGCGTCCTCCGCGACGAGGGCGTCCCGGGCCACGCGGTTGGCCTGTGCTCGGGCCGGATCGCTGAGCTCGTGCCCGAATGCGGAGGCCCGGGGGAGGTGGTGGAGCTGGTGTCGGCGGAACTCCGGCGTGGGCACCATGACGACCATCCGGCGCGGTGAGTCGATGATGGGGGCGACGAGTTCGGGGCGGAGTCCCCAGCCCTCGGCCATGATCGGAAGGCCCGAGACGAGCGCGCGCAGGTCGTCCAGGGCCCACTCGAACCGTACGGGGAAGCCGGTCAGGGTCTCGGCGGCCATCTCTTCCGGGGTGGAACGGACCCACACCTGGTCCGGATCGGGATCGGCGGCGGGCTCGCCGAGGCTGACCCGGCGGGCGATCCGGCGATCGTTGTGCCCACGTGCGTCGTGGTAGTCGTAGTGATAGACGGTGATGCCGTACTGGACGGCCAGGAGCCGGGCCACGGTCGACTTTCCGGCCCACTGGCCACCGCCGATCCACAAGGCGCGGCGCAACGTGGCGAAGGGGTCCCGGACGTCGTCGTTCGCAGGGAGGTCACGGGGGGTCATCTGATGTCCCTTCGGATCGACGTGCGGCGGCCGACTACGGTGGCGCGGCTCGCTCAGCGGGGTGGGTGGGTCTGTTCCCAGCGGTGCAGCAGGCCGGGCAGCTCGCTCAGCAGGAACTGGTAGAAGTCGCGCATCCGGGCCAGCCGGGTGTGGGCCGGGTCGCCGGCGGCGGTGGTGGCGATGCCGGTCTCGGCGGCCCGCAGCAGGACGTGCACCATGGTGTTCTGGGTGGAGAACAAGGTGGGCCAGGCGTCGTCGCGCAGCCGGTAGTGCTCGCGGCGGCTGCCGGGCGCGGGCAGGCGTTCGATGAGCCCGGTCGTCAGCAGGGCCTTGACCGCGCCGGACACCGACCCCGCGCTGACGTCGAGCCGGTCGGCGATGTCGCCCATGGTGACCGTCTCGGCGTCGGTGAACAGGAAGAACGCCAGGACGCGCGCCGACATGCGTTGCAGGCCGCCCTCGGTCAGCGCCAGGGCCAGCCGCTCGGCGGCCTGCCATCGTTCCTGGTCGCTCACTCGCGTCACCTCCTGACAGGGATCATAACCGAATGACCCAAACTTCAGGAATTTCTGAAATTTCGGTATATTATGCTGTTGTTCGGCCCTTCAGACAGGCCGTTGGTGTGCCGGGAAGCCTGGTCGGCGAGCGCAACAGTCCTTTCGAGCAAGGAGCGCCGATGAAGGTCCTCGTCCTCACCCACGGCACCCGTGGCGACGTGCAGCCGTACGCCGCCCTTGCCCTCGCCCTGAAGCGGGCCGGGCACGAGGCCGTGCTGGCGGCTCCCGCCGCCATGGCCGGCCTGGCCCGTCCGCACGGCATCGCCTTCGCGCCGCTGCACGACGGCCCGAACACGCTCATCGACGACCCCGGCATCCGTCAGGCGGTCGAGACCAACTACCGCGGCCTGCGCGGCAAGAAGGTCGCCCTGCAGGTGATGCGCCGCAGCAAGCCCCTCATGGCCGAGGTCTTCACCGACCTGGCGGACGTGGTGCTGGACGGGCCCGGCAAGGGCGCCGACCTGGTGGTGCACGCGCCCGGCATGCCGGGCGCCCATGTCGCCGAACGGCTCGGCGTGCCCGCGGTGCCCGCCGCGCTCCAGCCCGTGTGGGTGCCCACCGCCGCCTTCCGCAACCCGATGTTGCCGCTGCCGCTGCCCAGGGCGCTGAACCGGGCCTCCTACCTGTCGATCAAGCTGATGCTGCGCTCCTTCGCCGGCATCGCCGACGACCTGCGCTCGCGCCTGGACCTGCCCCGGCGGCGCGGCCGGCACGACCTCCTGCGCCGTCCGGACGGAGGCCCGGCGACGGTCCTGCACGCCTTCAGCCGCCACCTGCTGCCCCACGACACACCGGGCGGCCTGGATTATCCGGCATGGGTGCACACCACCGGCTTCTGGTACCTGCCCGCCCCGCCCGACTGGACGCCCTCGCCTGAGCTGGCCGCCTTCCTGGCCGACGGGCCGCCGCCGGTGTACGTCGGGTTCGGCAGCATGGCCGGCACCGATCCGTGGCGGCTCGGCCGGGTCGTCGCCGAGGCCGTCCGGCGGGCGGGGGTGCGTGCCGTGCTGGCCACCGGCTGGGGCGGCATCCAGGCCACCGATCTTCCTGACGGCGTGCACCTGCTCGACCAGGCGCCGCACGACTGGCTGCTGCCGCGCATGGCCGCGATCGTGCATCACGGCGGCAGCGGCACCACCGCCGCGGCCCTGCTGGCCGGACGGCCGCAAGTGATCTGCCCGTTCGTCGCCGACCAGCCGTTCTGGGCGGCCCGCGCGCATGCCGTCGGCGTGGCCGGGCCGCCCCAGCCGCAGCGGCGGCTGACCCCGGACGGCCTGGCCGCCGCCCTCCGCCTGGCCGCCACCGACGCCCGGATGGCGGACACCGCCGCCGAACTCGGCCGGCGTGTCCGGGCCGAGGAAGGGAACGGCCGCGCGGTCGAGATCCTGGAGTCCCTGTGAACGGGTGGGTCAGGTCTCCAGCCAGGCCGGGTCCGCCACCAGGTCCTGCAACTCGTTGACGAGGCGGGCCGAGTGGAACCCGTCCACGACGGCGTGGTGGGCCTGCACGGCGAGGGGGAGCAGGACGCGGCCGTCCCGCTCGGTGTAGCGGCCGAGCGTGAAGATCGGCGCGAGATGGTCCCAGTTGTCGCCGATGTTGAGGTTGAACCCGGTGAAGGACGCCCACGGCAGGCTCGACACGTCGAACGTGTTGGCCGGGGGCGCCCCCTGCGGGAAGAAGTCGGCGGCCCGGCTGTGCTCGGCGAGCAAGGGCGCGGCGACGTCGTGGAAGGCGCCGAAGTCGGGATCGTAGGGCGCCCACACGCACGAGAACGTCTCGCGTTCGGCGTTGAAGACCGTGAACGCCGGGTGCGCGACGGGCCACACGGCCGGCTCGCCCGACGTGGTGAGGCACATCCTGAACTCGTCGTGCCGGTTGACGACGGTGGCGAGCGCCCAGATCTGCGCGATGTAGGACTTGCGCCGCGACTGACGCAGCGCCGCGGCGAACGCGGTGACGTCGACCTCCACCGTGATCGAGTACGTGCACGGGACGCGGCGGTAGTGCTCGAAGTGTTGCCGGCGGGGCCATGCGTCGAGGTCGACGGGGGTGGGAACGTCCATCCGATCATCATGCCAGCCGCCCGCGCCACCACGGCACCGCTCGCTCAGCGGCCGCCCCAGAGACGGCCGGGCGAGTCCTAGTCGCCGTGGAGCCCGTCGGGGTCGCAGTAGTCGATGTCGTTCGTCGGCCTGAAGTCGGCCACGATGATCTCGCGCTTGAACGGCCCGCCGCGCTCCATCTCCTCGGCGGACGCCTCGTAGGTGAATTGCTGCATGGGGCGCAGCCGTCTGCCGCCGATGACCACCGGCCTGCGCACCGAGTAGATGGCGGGGAACGGGCAGCAGTAGTAGCTCCCGAGCGGCTCGCCCGCGGCGTCGACGGCGTAGGCGATGGCGCCGTCCCGGAAGGCGGCGTTGATCTGCGCCTGGATGCGCAGGGTGGCGGCCGGGTCGGGGTCGTACTCCCACATCTCCTTGACGGCCTGCCTGGCCTTGGGGTCGGCCTGCCAGAATTCCCGCCGTTGCGGGTCGGTCAGGCACCAGGCGTCGAAGTCGCGGGCGTCGACGTCGAGGGACTCGTACGTCGCGGCGGGCCGGGTGGCGGTGCTGCGGTAGCCGGCGATGTGCCGGGGCATGGCGATGAGCTGGCCCACGTGGTAGTAGAGCTCCAGGGAGCGCTGGAGCCGCTGCTCGATCGCCTCGTGCAGGCTCGGCCGGGGGTCGGCCTTGAGCAGCCCCTCGGCGTAGTCGGCGGCGGTGGCGGCCTCGGCCACGAGCTGGCGCAGCCGTTGCAGGTCGGCCTGGTGGTCGTGGGCGTCCGGGACGGTCTGCTCGAACACGCCGAAGGCCACCTCGGCGTGCCGGCGGATCGCCCGGGCGGCGGCCAGCATGCCGTGCAGGTGGGGCAGCGGGCAGGGGTCCGCCTCGGCCCATTCGGGCAGGTCGGCGGGCAGCTGGAGCTCTGTCTCGACCAGGTAGCGGCTGTTGCCCGCCGCCTGCCGGGCGCGCGACACCCAGCCTTCCACCTGGCCGAAGCAGGCGGCCACCTGCCGGCTGGTGACCGGCGGCACGTAGCCCGCGGTGCGCGGGTCGGCGGTGTAGTCGGCGTCGAGCAGCTGTTCACCGATGGTCTGCAGCACGAACGCGTTCCAGGTGCACAGCAGCTGGCCGGAGGCGGCCTGCGAGCCGTGCCAGAGGTTGACGCCGTCCTGGACGAGGCGTAAGCGCAGCTCCTCGGCGTGCTCCAGCTCGGTGTAGACCAGGCCGCCCGCACGCCGGTACGCCTCCAGCTCGTCCGTGCTCACCTCGCCCCTGTAGGCCGCGATCACCCGCGTCATCAACGTCGGCCGCGCCGGGTCGTTCGCCATCATGTACGTCCCCGTTCTCTTCCCCGTGAATGGTGATGATCCGTACCTTAGGCCGCCATAGGCGGATTCGTGGGGCGGACGGCCCGGGAACGTCACGGACGGCGGGCGATTGCTCCGCGCGGCGGGCAGGCGACGCCCTACGATCGGACGATGACCGTCCCCGAGCTGATCCGCATCGTGACGCGCTCCTCTCCCATGGCGCTCGCCCAGGTCGAACGCGTACGGCGCGAACTCGCCGACAGGCACCCCGGCATCCGCACCGAGGTCGTGCCGGTCACCACGTCCGGAGACCGGTGGCAGGGCTCGCTGTCGGCGCTGGGCGGCAAGGGCGCGTTCACCAAGGAGGTCGACGAGGCCCTCCTGGCGGGCCGGGCCGACCTGGCGGTGCACTGCGTCAAGGACGTGCCCGCCGACCGTCCGCTCCCGGCCGGGACCGTGTTCGCGGCCTTCCTCAAGCGTGACGACGTGCGCGACGCGCTCGTGCACCCCGGCGGCCTCACGCTGGACGCGCTGCCCGACGGCAGCCGGATCGGCACGTCGTCGGTGCGGCGCGTCGCCCAGCTCGCCGCGTCGCATCCGCAGCTGCGCTGTGTGCCGATGCGCGGCAACGCCAACCGGCGGCTGGAGAAGCTGGACGCGGGCGAGGCCGACGCGCTGCTGCTGGCGGTGGCCGGGCTGGAGCGCATCGGCCTGCCGGACCGGATCACCGAGGTGCTGTCGCCGGAGACGATGTGCCCGCCGGTCGGAGCCGGCGTGCTCGCCCTGCAGTGCCGCGAGGACGACCCGGCGACCGCCGAAGCGGTCGCCGGGTTGGGGCACCCCGACACGTGGCGGGAGGTCACGGCCGAGCGCATGCTGCTGCACGTGCTCCAGGGCCACTGCAACTCGCCCATCGCCGGTCACGCCCGTGCCGAGCGCGACGGCCGGCTGTCGTTGCGCGCCCGGGTCTTCTCCCCGGACGGCAAGCAGGTGCTGGACGCCCACGAGTGGGCCGGCCCGCTGGACCCGGCGACCCTCGGCACGTCCGTCGCGGTCGCGCTGCTCCGCCAGGGCGCCCGGGAACTGATCGACGCCATCCCGCACTAGCCGCGCGGCTGCCTGCCTAGACGGGTGACACGGTCTCGCTCGCCTCGCCCTGCTCGACGTGGGGTTCGTCGCCGCGCAGCAGCCATTCCAGCGTGGCCGGGGTGGCGGCGAAGTGTCCGGCGTGTCCGCCGTCGGGCTGAACGGTGAGCGTGGCGGTGGGGAGGTGGGCGGCGAGCCAGCGGGCGTGCGCGACCGGCACCACGCCGTCCAGCTCGCCGTGCCAGAGCCGGACCGGAACGGTGACGGAGGCGAGGTCCACGCCCCACGGGCGGCCGAAGAGGGCGATGACGTCGTCGGCCCAGCCGCCGACGCCGGGGCGGACCGCCTCGGCGTACGCGGCCGAGAGCATGGCGCCGATCTCGGGGCGGGCCAGGACGGCGGCCTCGGCCGGGGGCAACCGCGGCGGTTCGGACGAGTCCGTCTCCAGGTGGGCGATCACGGCGTCCCGGTCCCGCAGGGCGACGGCGGCGCTGCGCTGGTTGCCCTCCATCATCCCGGCCGTCCAGTCCAGCCCTTCGGCGTCGCGCGGGGCGAGCGCCGCCAGCGAGGCGACCCGGACGATCCGGTCGGGGTGGCGGGCGGCCGACGCCAGCGCGTGCGGCCCGCCGCCGGAGACCCCGTAGACGGCGAAGCGGTCGAGGCCGAGCGCGTCGGCCACGGCGACGACGTCGTCCGCGCCGTCCGCCACCCGCCGCCCGGGCAGGGGCGTCGAGCCGCCGAACCCGGGACGGTCGAAGGTGATCAGCCGGATGCCGAGCCCGGTGAACAAGGAGTCGTCGGGGTGGCGGGCCAGGCGTCCCATGGGGGTGCCGTGCAGATAGAAGACGGGTGTCCCGTCGGGCATGCCGTACTGCTCAACGGCGAGGGTGCGGCCGTCTCGGGTGATCACTGTTTGCACTCCGCCACGCTAGCCATCGGCGACACCCGTGCATCAGTGGTTTCATTCCGGGCGAAAAAGGACGCATCGCCCCCGGAAGCGTCTCGGGGGGTCAGCGTGCGGTCGGCAGGGGCGCGTCCGGGGTGAAGTGCTGGGCGTCCACGTGTGCGACGGCATAGTCGATGGCGCCGGTGACCACGCACTCGTCGCCCAGCGTCGAGGCGCGCAGGTCGGGCAGGCGGATGCAGGCACGTTCCAGGCGGGCGCGCAGCGGCGGCAGCAGCACGTCGGCCGATCGGGAGAACCCGCCGCCCAGCACGACGACCTGCGGGTCGAGCAGCAGCACCATCGCGCTGGTGCCGATGGCCAGGTCGTCGACGTACCGCTCGACCGCGGCCAGCGCCACCGGGTCGCCCGCGCGGGCGGCGGCCAGGGTGTAGCCGGCGGCGTCCGCGGGCGGGGTGCCCTCGGGGATGATCGCGCAGCTCTGGAGGTGTCGCGACGCGTCGAACAACCGCGCCTGCGGCAGCATGGCGATCTCGCCGGCCGCCGTGCCGAACCCGCGGTGCACCTTGCCGTCGATGATGACCGCGGCGCCCATCCGGCGGCCGACGTGCAGGAACACCACGTCGTCGACGTCGCGGGCGGCGCCGCGCACGGCCTCGGCCCGGGCGGCCAGGCGGCTGTCGTTCTCGACGAGCACGTCGCAGGGGAACAGCCTTCGCAGGTGCCCGGCCAGGTCGAACCCGGTCCAGGCGGGGATGGCGGCGCAGTAGAGGATGCGTCCCTCGGGGGTGATCACGCCGATCGTGCCCGCGGCGAGGACCCAGACGTCCTCGATGGTCTTGCCGCCCAGCGCCAGGCAGCTCGCGACCGTCCGCTCGATCGCGGCCAGCCGCTCGTCCAGGGGGGTGTCCGGTTCCACGGGCTGGCGGGTCTCGGAGAGGATCACGCCGTTCAGGTCCGCCAGGGCGGCCCGGATGTTGTGACCCCCTATGTCGAGCCCCACCAGGTAGCCGCTGCCGGCGCGGAACCGGTAGCGGCGGGCCGGCCGGCCGACCGTGCCCTGGGCGGGCGGGGTCTCCTCCACCCAGCCGAGCGTCATCAGCTCGTCCACGACCTCCTTCGTGGAGGGGCGCGACAACCCGGTCCGCTCGGCCAGGGCCGACAGGGTCAACGGGCCGGCGGCGCGCAGTGCCGCGATCGCGGTCAGGACGTTGAGCTGTCTGAGTCGTGACAGGTCGCCGCCGCGAAGTGTGGGGGCCAAGAGCCGTCCTAACGCAGGTCTCCTCGATAAGGGCGGAACTCATTATGCCAGCCCGGGGTCCGAAGCTGAGCAAGAAGGGCTGATACGAGCACGAATGAGCATTGACCCTCGCTCTGGGCCGGTGCTACTAATGAAGCGCTCCTTCGTAAAGGAGGCCGGGCCCCGTACGGCGCCGTCGGTCACGCCCGGGAACGCGCCCGCGGCGAAGAGTCTCCTTCATCAGCTCCGAGAGGCCGTCAATGATCGTCCCCAAGCCCCTGCACCACGAGGCCAGACCGGGCCGCTTCGTCATCGACCGGAGCACCGCGCTCACCGCCGATCCCGCGCTCGGCGAGGTCGCCGCCTGGTTGCGCGGCGAGCTCAGCCCGGTCACCGGCGGCGAGCTGCTGCCCGGCGGCCCGGGACCGGCGACGATCAGGCTCGGCCTCGCCGACCTGCCCCCCGACGCCTACCGGCTGACCGTCACGCCCGGCGAGGTCACGCTCGACGCCGGATCGGCGGCCGGCGCCTTCTACGGGGCGCAGACGCTGCGCCAGCTCCTGCCGCCCGACGCCTTCCGCCGCGCGGGTGCGGGCGTGCCGCTGGAACTGCCCGCCGTGCACGTGGAGGACCGCCCGCGCTTCGCCTGGCGGGGCGCGATCCTCGACGTGGCCCGGCACTTCATGACCAAGGCGGACGTGCTGCGCTTCATCGACCTGATGGCCCTGCACAAGCTGAACGTCCTGCACCTGCACCTGACCGACGACCAGGGCTGGCGCATCGAGATCAAGCGCTACCCGCGCCTCACCGAGATCGGCTCCTGGCGCGAGGAGAGCCAGGTCGGCTGGCTGGGCGAGATGGACGGCCGGCCGCACGGCGGCTTCTACACCCAGGACGACCTCCGCGAGATCGTCGCCTACGCCGCGCGCCGGCACATCACGGTCGTGCCCGAGATCGACCTGCCCGGCCACACCCAGGCGGCCATCGCCGCCTACCCCGAGCTGGGCAACCTCGACACCCCGCTCGGCGTGCGCACCACCTGGGGCGTCGGGCACAACGTGCTCAACGTCGAGGACGCCACGATCGACTTCTTCAAGAACGTCCTCGACGAGGTGCTCGACCTCTTCCCCAGCCCGTACGTGTGCGTGGGCGGGGACGAGTGCCCCAAGGAGCAGTGGCGCGACAGCCCGGCGGCCCGCCGCCGCATCGCCGAGCTGGGCCTGCGCGACGAGGAGGAGCTGCAGAGCTGGTTCATCCGCCAGTTCGACGACTACCTGGCCGGACGCGGGCGCCGCCTGGTCGGCTGGGACGAGATCCTGGAGGGCGGCCTCGCCCCCGGCGCGGTGGTGGCCTCCTGGCGGGCCGACCTGGGCGCGGTGGCCGCCGCCCGCGCCGGTCACGACGTCATCAACTGCTCCAACACCGCCGTCTACCTGGACTACCGGCAGAGCGAACGCGACGACGAGCCGCTGCCGTTCAGGACCGTGCTCACCGTCGAGGACGTCTACGCCTTCGAGCCCGTCCCGCCGGAGCTGCGCGGCGACCCGGCCGCGGAACGGGTCCTGGGAGCCCAGTGCGGGATCTGGACGGAGCTGATCGACTCCACCCGGCACGTCGACTACATGGCCTTCCCCCGGCTGGCGGCGTTCGCGGAGACCGTCTGGTCGGGCCCCGAGCGGGATCTGGCCGACTTCCGCCGCCGCCTGGCCGCCCACCTGGCCCGCCTCGACGCGATCGGCGTGGAGTACCGGCGCGAGTCCGGCCCGCTGCCCTGGCAGAGACGCCCGGGGGTGCCCGGCATGCCGGCCGAGCGCGACGAGTGGCTGGCCACGCTCGACTCCTGGACCGCCAACCTCAGGGACGCGCCGTGAGGACGCCCGCGGCGGCCCGGCTCGCCGACCTGTGGCAGCGGACGGTGCCCTGGCGCTGGCTGACGCCGAGCACGCTCCTCATCGCCGCCGTCGTCGGCTTCCCCGCCCTGTACATGGTCTGGATGTCCTTCCTCGACATCAGCAGGATCGGGCTGGTCAAGGGCATGGCCGGGCTGGACAACTACGCCAGGCTCCTGAAGGAGGACGCGCTCGGCCCGGTGGTCGGCAACACGCTGCTGTGGCTGGTGATCGTCGTCGGCCTGACCATGCTGCTCTCGCTGGCGCTGGCGCAGTTCCTGTCCAAGCCGTTCTTCGGCCGCAAGTTCGTCCGGCTCGCGCTGGTGGTGCCGTGGGCGACCTCGCTGGTGATGACCGCGACCGTGTGGCGCTTCATCTACGAGGGCGGCAACGGCCTGCTCAACCGCCTGCTGATGGACCTGTCGATCATCTCCGCGCCCGTCGACTGGTACAAGGACCCGGCCACCGCGCTGTATTCGATCATGGCGGTCGGGATCGTCACCTCGATGCCGTTCACCACCTACGTGCTGCTGTCCGGCCTGCAGACCGTGCCGCACGACGTGCTGGAGGCCGCCCGCATGGACGGCGCGAGCGCGTGGGCGACCTGGCGGCGGGTGACGCTGCCGATCCTGCGGCCGTCGCTCATGATCGCGCTCGTGCTCAACATGTTGCACGTCTTCAACGCGTTCACCGTCATCTGGGTGATCATGGGCAAGACGGCGGGCAACCACGCCGACACGACGGTGACGTGGCTGTACAAGATCGCGTTCACGGCGCAGCTCGACTCGGGTGAGGCGGCCGCGCTCGGCGTGCTCAACGTGGCCTTCCTGCTGCTGCTCATCCTGGCCTTCGTGCTGGTCCTGCGTCCTCACCGCAACCCGGCGGCGAGCGACAGGACGCCCGTGCCGGACGGAGAACGTCCCGCCGAGGAGCAGCCTGCCGGTGAGCGTCCCGCCGGGCCGGTTCCCGGCAGGCGGAGCAGGCCGGTGCTGGTGCGGGCCGGCCGCGGATGGGCGCGGGTCCGTCCCGTCGTGCTCCCGGTCATCGGGTTCGCGGTGGCGCTGTTCTTCCTGGCCCCGTACGTCGCGATGTTGCTGGGATCGCTCAAGACGGACGCCGAACTGTTCGCCGTCCCGGCCGACTACCTGCCCAAGAGCTGGGCGTGGTCCAACTACGCCGACGTGTGGCGGCGCATCCCGCTGGCCGACTACTTCCGGGTCAGCCTGACCGTCGCGCTGGCCTCGACGGCGCTGGTGCTGGTCGTCGCCGCGCCCGCCGCGTACGTGCTGGCGCGCTCCAGGTTCAAGGGACGCTCGGCGTTCCTCAGCGTGATCCTCGTGACGCAGATGTTCCCCGCCGTCGCGCTGCTCATCGGCCTGTACCGGCAGGCGGTGTTCGTGGACGGCGTGAACAGCTACTTCGTCATCATCGCCATCAACTCGGCCTTCAACCTCGCCTTCGCCGTGTGGATCCTGCACGCCCACTTCGGCGCGATCCCGGTGGAGATCGACGAGGCCGCCATGATGGACGGCCTCGGCAAGTTCCGGATCATGCTGCGGATGATCCTCCCGCTGGCCGCGCCCGGCCTCGTCACCGTGATGATCTTCACCTTCATCCAGGTGTGGAACGAGTTCGTCATCGCGCTGACGCTCTTCAACGACCCGGCGGGCGGCCGCGTGCCGCTCACGGTCGGCGTCCAGCAGTTCGTCGGCCTGTACGAGACCAACTACCAGTACCTGTTCGCCGCGGCGCTGATGGCGATCGTGCCCGCGGTGATCCTGTTCGCGCTCATCGAGAAGCACCTGGTGAGCGGCCTCACCGCGGGCAGCACCAAGTGACAACGACAAGGATCGGTGTGAGATGACCCCCACAAGACGACGACGGCTCGGCGGCCTGGCCGCGTTCACCGGTCTCGTGCTCGCGCTGACCGCGTGCGGCGGCGGCTCGGGCGGCTCGGACGGATCGGGCGGCGACGGCCAGAACTCCATCAAACTGGTCGTGGCCCAGTACACCGAGGGCACCCGGCCCTACTGGGACGAGCTGATCGCCTCCTTCGAGGCCAAGCACCCCGGCAAGAACGTCGAGCTGCAGGTGATCGACTGGGGGAACCTGCAGAGCCAGGTCAACACCATGGTCCAGACCAAGCAGTTCCCCGACGTGCTCAACGGCAACGTCTTCGCCGACTACGCCGAGGCCGGGCTGCTGTACCGGGCCGAGGAGGTGGTCTCGAAGGAGGTGCTGTCGGACTTCCTGCCGTCCTTCGCCGAGAACGCCTCCTACGACGGCGGCCAGTACGGCCTGCCGTTCGTCGCCACCGTCAACGGCATGTACTACAACAAGAAGATCCTCAAGGAGGCCGGGCTCGACAAGCCGCCGGCCACCTGGGACGAGCTCCGCGCGGCGGCCAAGGCGATCAAGGCGCTGCCCGGCGGGTACGTGCCGTACGCGCTGGCCCTCGGCGCCGAGGCCGGCGGCTACGAGTTCGGCACCTGGCTGCGGGCCGACGGCGGCGACTGGCGCGCCGACGGCAAGTGGGCCGTCAACGGCGATCGCGCCGTCGAGACGCTGGACTTCCTCAAGTCGCTGACCAAGGACGGCTACACCCAGCCGAACCCCGGCCAGACCAACCGCGCCGACGGCACCTGGCCGCTGTTCGCGCAGGGCAAGGCGGCCATGGTGTACGCGTCCTTCGGCACGCGGGCCTTCCTCGACCCGGTGGACAAGGCGGGCATCGACTACGGCACCGCGCCGTTCCCCACCAACAACGGCGCCGAACCGGCCACGCACGGCATCCAGGACTACCTGATGGCCTTCAAGAAGGACGGCAACCAGCAGCTGGTCCGCGAGTTCCTCGACTACTTCTACCAGGCCGACAACTACACCAAGTACCTCAAGGTCGAGGGCCTGCTGCCGACGACCGCGTCCGCCTCGGCGCTCATGCGCCAGGACCCGAAGGTGACCCCCGTCGTGGACATGGTGGCCAAGGCCCGCTTCGACCCGACCTCGGAGCCGGTCTGGGCGGAGCTGCGCGGCACGCTGGCCGCCGAGCTGGGGGCCGCGCTGGCGCCGGGCAGCGACCCGCGCGCGGTCCTGACCAAGTTCCAGCAGATCGCCGCCGGCTCCTGACCGCCGCACCCGGGCCGTCCTCCCGCCGCGCGGTGGGATGACGGCCCTGCGCGGCTTCCGTGCGGAATAGCGGTTTTCCGTAGGAAAAGCGGAGGGATATCGCAATGGTCGCGGAATGAGGGTGGTTCATAGCGTTGGGCGGGTGCTCAGAAACCTCCTCGCCGTGCTCTGCCTCGCCCTGCCGCTCGCGTCCGGCCCGGCTCCGCCGCACGACCTCGCCCCTTCGTCGGTGGACGCCTTCGTCACGAAGTACCGCGAGGCGACCGGCCTCCCCGGGGCCGCGGTCGCGATCACCAAGGGCCGGCAGATCGTCCACGCCGCCGGGTACGGCGAGACCGCCTCCGGTGAGCCGGTGACGGCCGGCACGCCCATGGCCGTGGCGTCGGTCAGCAAGTCCTTCACCTCGCTCGCCGTCCTGCAACTGGTGGAGAAAGGGCAGGTCGAGCTGGACAAGCCGGTGCGCGGTTACCTGCCCGAGTTCACCATGGCGGATCCCAGGGCCGCGCGGATCACCGTGCGGCAGCTGCTCAACCAGACGTCCGGCATGGCCGACTCGGCCTTCCGCGAGAAGAGCCTGCCCCAGCCCGACACGCTCCAAGGCGCCGTGGCACGGCTCAGGACGGCGAAGCTCGCCGCGGAGCCGGGGACCGCCTTCAGCTACCACAACACCAACTACCAGGTCGCCGCGCGGCTGGTCGAGGTGGTGAGCGGGCAGCCGTTCGCGGCGTACCTGGACGCGCACGTCTTCACGCCCCTCGGCATGCGCGGCAGCAGGACCGTCGACACCGACCGCGACCTGCCCGGCAGCGCCCGCGGCCATCTGGTCGTCCTCGGCCGGGCCGTCGCCGTGCCCGAGCCGTCCGGGTTCGGCAACGGCTCGGGCGGGATCCTCAGCACCGCCGACGACATGGCCCGGTGGCTGATCGCGCAGAACAACGGCATCCTGTCTCCCCAGAGCGTCAAGGAGATGCGCACGCCGTCCGAGCAGGACGCGGAGTACGCCCTCGGCTGGATGATCGGCAAGACCGCCCGCGGCACTCCCGTCGTCCGGCACGACGGCGACCTCTTCACCTCCACGGCAGCCCAGTTGCTGATGCCGGAGTCGGGGTACGGCGTCGCGGTCATGGCGAACACCGGAACGGCCTTCGGCGACGCCGACGCCCTCATGGACGGCCTGATCGCCCTGATCGAGGGAGGCACCCCCGAGATCCCCTCGTCGCCGCCCTACCTCGTCACCGACATCCTGTTCGTCCTGCTGGCCCTCGCGACCGCCGGGCCGGCCGTCCGGGGTGTGGCCCGCTCCCGCCGCTGGGCCGTCGTGCACGGCGGGTGGCGGCGGTGGCGGCTGCTGCCGTATCTGGTCCCGCTCGCGCTGTGCGTCACGGTCGTCCCGATCATGAGGGTGCTCCTCAGAGGTGGCGACATCATGTGGATCCAGGTGGTCTATCTCTATCCGACGTTCATGATCTGGTTGGTGACGGCCGCGGTCGCGGGCACGGCGGTGACGGCCGCACGGCTCTACGCCGCGGCCCGCAAGGGCAGTTGAGTGAGAGGACGAGCAGGCATGGACGTGTACGAAGCCGTGGACAGCCGCCGGGCGGTGCGGGCGTTCAGCGACGAGCCGGTCCCCAAGGAGGTGCTCGAACGCGTGCTGGCCGCCGCGACCCGGGCTCCGTCGAGCGGGAACCTCCAGCCGTGGCGGCTGTACGTCGTGGCCGGCGAGCCGCTGGCCGAGCTGAAACGGCGGGCGACGGCCAGGGCGCTGGCGGGGGACCCGGGGGACGAGCGGGAGTACCCGATGTACCCGGCCGAGCTGGCCTCGCCGTACCTGGACCGCTTCGCCGCCGCGGCCGACCAGCGATACAGGGCGCTGGGGATCAAGCGCGACGCCCCCGACCGGCCCAGGAGGATCGCCGCCCTGAACTCGGCGGCGTTCGGGGCGCCGGTCGTCCTGTTCTGCTACCTGGACCGGACGATGGGCCCCGGGCAGTGGGCGGACGCGGGCATGTACCTGCAGACGGTCATGCTGCTGCTGAGGGCCGAAGGGGTGCACAGCTGCCCCCAGGTGATGTGGACGATGTACCGCGAGACCGTCAGCCAGATCGCCGGAGCCCATGACGGGCTTGTCCTGCTCTGTGGCGTCGCGGTGGGCTTCGAGAAGGAGGACGTGCCACCGCTGCGCACCGGTCGTGCGGACCTGACGGAGACGGTGAGCTTCGTCGGCGTGTGACGCCGGGGGATCAGGCTCGGGCGCGGGACGTGAGGCGGTCGGCGACGGCGAGGACGAGGTCGCGCAGCTCGCCGGGGCGCTCGATGACGAACGGCCGGTCGAGCGCGGCGAGCACGGCGGGCAGCCAGTCGAGCCGCTCGGCCCGTAGCTCGACGCGCAACCAGCGCTCAGCCGCCGGGCCCGCCTCGCCGGCGGGCTCGTCGGCGATCTCCTCCACGGTGGCGACGGCGGCGGGCAGGCGGGCGCGGATCTGCTCGGGCGTCGCGTGGACCCGCAGGGTCACCTCGTGCCGGTAGGACGCCGTGGCGAACCCCGACAGGACGCGCTGCGCCGGGTCCGGCCCGGCGGGCGCCTCGAACGAGCCGGGCAGGGCCCGGGCGTCCGCGACGCGGTCGAGGCGGAAGGTCCGGTTCTCGCCGAGGCGGGGGTCCTCGCCGGTGACGTACCAGCGGCCCGCGTGGCTGACGATCCCGTACGGGTGCAGCGTGCGGTCGCTACGCCGGCCGGCGCGGTCGGCGTAGCGGATCGAGACGGGCCGGCGGTGGCGTACGGCGTCGGCGATCGTGAGCAGGGTGGCGGCGTCCGGGGCGGGGGGCCCGCCGGGCGGGCCGGTGAAGGCGAGGGATTCCAGGAGCGCGTCGAGCCTGCGGGCGAGCCGTTCGGGCAGCACCCGGCGGATCTTCGCGGCAGCCGTCTCGCTCGCCGTGTCACCCGCGTCGCCGGACGTACGCCGGTTGGCGATCAGGCCGAGCAGCACGGCGAGCGCCTCGTCGTCGTCGAGCATGAGCGGCGGCAGGCGGTGGCCGCGGGCGAGGCGATAGCCGCCGTAGCGGCCGCGCACCGACTCGACCGGCAGCCCGAGATCGATGAGCTGACCGACGTACCGCCGCACGGTACGGCCGTCGACGCCGAGCCGGTCGGCCAGTTCGGCCATCGTCCGGACGCCGCCCGACTGAAGCAACTCCAGGAGCGTGAGCACACGACCGGTGGGTGGCGACATGAGTTCGAGCTTATGGCGAATAGTGGACCGAATCTGTCCAGTATCAGTCGTAACGTGCGGGGTGCCAAGAGAAAAAGCAGGAGGAACGCCATGGATTTCGTCTCGATCCGCATCATCACCGGTGACGTCGCCCGCCTCGCCGGGTTCTACGAGAAGGCCACCGGGACGCCGGCGGCCTGGTCCACCGAGGACTTCGCCGAGATCAGGACCGGCACCGCCACGCTGGCGATCGCGAGCACCCGCACCGTCCCGCTGTTCGCCCCGGGATCCTCCCGCCCGGCCGACAACCACAGCGTGATCGTCGAGTTCCTGGTGGACGACGTGGACCGCGTGTACGGAAACCTCACCGGCTTCGTCACCGACTTCGTCAACGAGCCCACCACGATGCCCTGGGGCAACCGGTCGCTGCTGTTCCGCGACCCCGACGGCAATCTCGTCAACTTCTTCACCCCGGTCACCGCCGCCGCCGAGGCCAGGTCCGCCCGCTGACCGGCGGGGTCGGGCGGCGGGTCAGGCGACGGGGGTGCGGCGGCGGGACTGCCAGGCGAGGTGGGCGTCGCGGACCTTGGTCCACAGGGCCTCGCGTTCGGTGCCGCCGACGTCGTCGAGGCGCAGCCCGAACACCTCCTCCAGCGCGCCGTACCACTCCCGCCGCGTGGACAGCTCCCGCTCGGTCCTGCCGTCCGCGCCGATCCGGCGCAGCATACAGCCCACCAGGCAGTCGGCCCCGGTCGCGTCGCGCCGCAGCACGACGGCGGCCCGCACCAGGCGGGACTCGGGCGACGTGCACAGGTACGGATGCCACTCCACGAAGTCCCCGGGCGCGGCGGGCGCCCGTTCGACGTCCAGCCCGGCGATCGATCCGCGGGCGTCGTGGTCGAACCGCCACCCGCCCGGCTCCACGTCCGAGGCGGACAGCCGGAACTCGAACGGCCCCTGGCGGTACGTCCCCGCCCGCAGCGGCAGCGGCTCGTGCAGCCCGTCCCCGAGGCCGATGTCCACCAGCCAGTCCTGCCCGTCGAGCGCGACGGTGAGGGCCAGGTGCGGCGCGAACGACGCCGGCGAGGCGGGCGCCCGTACGGCGGCCTGCACCCCGGCCCGATGCCAGGTGACGTCGTAGCCGAGCGCGGTCAGCAGCGTGGCGAACGCCCCGTTGAGCTGCACGCAGTAGCCGCCGCGCCCGCGCAGCACCCGCTCGACCGACTCGCGCGGGTCCACGGTGGTCGGCCGTCCGAGCTGGACCTCCAGCGTCTCGTACGGCACCCGCTCCACGTGCGCGCGATGCAGCGCGCGCAGCGCCGGGAGCGACGGCTCGCCGGGGTCGCCGACGTCGAGCCGGTCGAGGTAGGCGTTCAGGTCACGGTCGCGTGTTCGCCGCATGGGCCCTCCCTTCGGTCGCCGTGTCCATCGTGGTCCGCCGCGCGGCCGGCCCGCACCTCGCGGATTGCTCCCCGGACCGCTCCCCGGGCGGCGGACCGCGCAATCCACGAGATGCGGCGGCGTCCGGCCGCGACCGACGATGACCATGATGACGCTGCCCTGAGCGTTTCACCGGGAGGAGACGACCAGATGCGCAACCAGACTGTCGCACCGGAGCGGGTGAGCGCCCGATGGGAGGATCACCTGCCCGACCTGCTGGACAAGCTGGGGTTGCCGGCAGAAGGGGTGATCCAGGTGGGCGCGCACCGGGGCCAGGAGGTGGAGGCCCTCACCAGGTGCGGGTTCCGTCGCCTGGTCATGATGGAGCCCAACGGCGACCACCTGCCCGCGCTGCGCGAGCAGCTCCGGCTGCACCACCTGTCCGCCGGGCTGCCCGAGCCCGAGCACGGCCACCCGGCCCGCGAGGTCGTGGCGGCGTGCGCCGGCCGGGAACGCGGTCAGGCCACGCTCAACGTCACCCCCTACGACAAGCAGTCCAGCATGCTGCCCCCGCTGCTGCCCATGGCCGTCGTCCGGCAGGACGTCGTCCCGGTGATCCCCGTCAGCGAGGTGCAGCACGGCTGCAACGTGCTGGTGGTGGACGCCCAGGGCGCCGAGCTGGAGGTGCTGGCCGGGACCGACCTGAGCCGGCTGCGGCTGGCCGTCGTCGAGGGCAGCGTGACCGCCCGCTACAGCGGCGGCTCGACCCTCGACAGCATCGCCGAGCACATGACGGCGCACGGCTGGCGCGAGGTGGCCTCCTGGCCGCACCTGCGTCCCGGCGTCGTGGACGTCGCCTGGCTGGCCCCCTGGCCCACCTCGTTCTGATGGACCGCCCGTCGGACGGGGGACTGGCGTGCGAGCGCCGCGGCGCGGTGGCCGTCCTGCGGCTCGACCGGCCCCGCGTGCGCAACGCGCTCGGGTCCGGGCTGGTCGCGGCGCTCGGCTCCGCGCTGGCCGCGCTGGACGACGACCCCGGGGTGCGCGCCGCCGTGCTGACGGGCGCGCCTCCGGGGTTCTGCGCGGGCTCGGACCTGAAGGAGCTGTCCGGGATGACGCGTGAGGGCATGGTGCGGCACGAGGCCGACACCGGGCGCGTGGCCAGGGGCGTCCAGCATCTCGGCATCCCCGTGGTGGCCGCCGTCGAGGGCTTCGCGCTCGGCGGCGGCTTCCTGCTGGCCACCGGCTGCGACGTGGTGGTCACCGCCGAGGACGCCCGCTGGCACCTGCCGGAGGTGCGGCTCGGCTGGGTGCCGCCGTGGGGCATCCAGTCCCTGGTCGCCCGGGTCGGGCCCGTCGTCGCGCGCCGGCTGGTCTGGGGCGACCGCCCGCTGACCGGCCGCGAGCTGCACGGGCTCGGCGGCGCGGACGAGCTGACCGCGCCGGGGGAGGCGCTGGCCTGCGCGCTGGAGGTGGCGGCGGGGCTCGCCGCCCTGCCGCCGCACGCGGTCGCCTCCGCCAAACGGGCGCTGGCCGACACGGTGAGCGGGCCCGCCGAGACGCTCGACGCGCGGACGGCCTGGATGTTCGGCGCCGACTGCGCCTCGGCCGCGGCCCGCGAGAGCCTGTCCCGCTTCGGAGCCCGCCCATGACCGGCCCGGACGAGGCCCGCGACGTGACCGCGGCGGGCCAGGAGGGCCGGGAAGGCCAGGGGGCCCGGGCGGGCCAGGAGGGCCGGGTCGGCCGGGCGGGCAAGGTGTGCGGGGTGGCCGAGGCCGTCGCGCTCATCCAGGACGGTCAGGCCGTCGCCAGCACCGGCGTCATCGGCTGGCTCACCCCCGACGCCCTGCTGGCCGGGCTCGGCGAGCGTTTCGCCACCACCGGCGCCCCGCGCGACCTGACCTTCTACTTCCCCTGCGCCACCGGGGACGCCGTCGGCATCGGCGGCATGGACCACGTGGCCAGGAAGGGCCTGATGCGCCGCATCGTGTCGGCCTCCTTCGTCAACCCCCGTCACCCCGTGACCGGCGCCCGCCCCGCCCTCACCGAGCTGATCCAGAACGACCTCGTCGAGGCGTACAGCTGGCCGATGGGCGCCGCCATGCACTGGCTGCGCGAGGTGGCCCGGCGCGGCCCCGGCTACCTGACGCGCGTCGGCCTCGGCACGTACGCCGACCCCCGGCACGGCGGCGGCAAGTTCACCCGCCTGGCCCAGGACGACCTGGTGGAGCTGGTCGAGCTCGGCGGCGAGGAGTACCTGTTCTACCCGTCCTGGCCGCTGCACGCCGGGCTGGTGCGGGCGAGCGCCGCCGACCCCGACGGCAACCTGTCCTTCGAGGACCAGCCGCTGTTCTCCAGCGCGCTGGCCATCGCCCTGGCGGTGAAGGCGTGCGGCGGCACCGTGATCGCGCAGGTGTCGCGCATCGTGCCCGCCGGGTCCTTGCCCGCGCGGGAGATGCGCGTGCCCGGGGCGCTCGTCGACCGGGTCGTCGTCGTCCCCGACGCGCCCATGACCACCGGCGTACGGCACGATCCCGGCTATCTCCGGCACGTCCCCGACGTCGTCGCGCGGGTGCCGCGGTTGCCGTCCGGCCCGGACAAGGTGATCGCCCGCCGGGTCGCCAGAGAGGTCCGGCCGGGGGAGACCGCGATCTTCGGGTTCGGCGCGTCCTCCGACGCCGTCCTGGCCATGGCCGAGGACGGCCTGCTGGACGACGGCCGCCTGGCCGAGCACCTGTTCACCACCGAGCACGGCTCCTTCGGCGGCATCGTGATGAGCGGCTGGCAGTTCTCGGCGAACTACTCGCCGCGGGCGCTGCTCGACGGGCCCTCGCAGTTCGACTTCATCGACGGCGGCGGCTGCCCGTTCGCCGCCCTCGCCTTCGCCCAGATCGACGCCGAGGGCAACGTGAACGTCAGCCGGTTCGGCGCCGCCAACCCGGGCGCCGGCGGGTTCGTGGACATCGCGCACAACGCCAGGCGGCTGGTCTTCGCCGGCACGCTGACCACCGACGGCCTCCGGGTGAGCTGCACCGACGGCGAGCTGCGGGTCCTGGCCGAAGGGCGGGTGCGCAAGCTGGTGGCGCGGGCCGGTCACGTCACGTACCGGCTGGGGGAGGGCGTGCGGCGCGGGCAGTGGGCCCGCCTGGTCACCGAGCGCGCGGTCTTCGACGTCGTCCCCGGCGGGCTGGAGCTCGTGGAGCTCGCACCCGGTGTGGACCTGCGGCGCGACGTGCTCGACCAGATCGGCTTCCCGGTCCGCCTCTCGCCGTCGCTCGTCCCCATGGATCCGGCGCTCTTCCGTCCCTGACCTCCGCCCGCCCACGCCCCCGCCTCCGTTCACGCCGCCCGCCGCGCCCCGGTCAGGGTGCGGACCTCGGCGGCGAGGCCGTCCATGGCCGCGTGGAGCTGGGCGTCCGACAGGTACGGCGCCGGCCCCAGCCGCAGGTACTCGCCCCGGCTGTCGGCCTGCACCCCCCGGGCCGCCAGCCCCGCCCGCAGCCGCCCCGCGTACGGCGAGCGCAGCGCCAGGAACCCGCCGAACTCCTCCGGAGCGGCGTCCACGTCCCGGCTGATCACCCGCGCGGGCGCGCCGAGCTCGTCGAAACGCGCCGCGAGCAGCCCGCGCTGCCGCAGCGACACCGCCCGCAGCACCTCCGGCGTCAGCCCCTGCTCGGCGAAGAAGTCGAACACCCGGGCCGCCCGGTAGTGGCTCACCGGGTCGTAGGTCGCCCCGGCGAACCGGGCCGCCCCCGTCGGGTAGCCGACCCGCCCGCCCGCCCGCGGGTCCTCCGCCAGCTCGGCGAACTCGGAGTACCAGCCGGTCACCACCGGCCGCAGCAGGTCGGCGTGCCCCGGCAGCCGCAGCACGCAGTTGCCCTCGCCGAGCTGGAGGTACTTGTACCCGCCCGCCACCACCCAGGCCGGGTCGAGCCCCGCGGTCGAGAACGGCACCACGCCCAGCGCGTGGTAGGCGTCCACCAGCAGCTCACAGCCCAGGCCGCGGCAGGCGGCGGCGAGCCCGTCCAGCCCTGGCACGATCCTGGACGTCTCGAACAGCACCGCCGAGACCAGGACCGCGGCCGTGCGGTCGTCGGCCGCCTCCGCCAGCCGCGCGGCCAGCGTGCCCGCCGGCTCCGGCGGGACGACGACCACCTCCACCCCCTCCTCGCCCAGCCGGGCGAGTTGCCGCCGCAGCGTGTGGAACTCGCCGCCGGAGGTGACCAGCCGGGGCCGGCGACGCAGGTCCAGGGCCGACAGGAAGCGCAACACCAGCTCGTGCGTGCTGGACCCGAGGGCCAGCTCGGCGTACGGGTCGCCGAGGAAGAGGCGGAAGCCCTCCCTGACCCGGTCGGCCTTCTTGAAGGCGGCGGTCCATTTGTCGTCCACATCCCTGGCGGCGTCGTCGAACGCCTCGATCTGCCCGGCCAGGGCCACGTCCGGCCACGCCTGGTGGGAGTGGCCGGTGAGCAGCAGCCGGTCCGGCGCCCGGAAGGCCGAGTAGTGCGGCGCCAGGCGCCCGGAGATGTCGTTCATGCCCGGCTCCTGACCGCCCACAGGTCGGGGAACGCCGGCGTCAGGGACGCGCGCAGGTACGCGCCGCCGCTGGAGCCGCCGGTGCCCGGACGGGCGCCGATGGTGCGCTCGACCATCTTCAGGTGCCGGTACCGCCACTCCTGGAGGCATTCGTCCAGGTCCACCAGCCGCTCGCAGAGCTGGGCCGCGCCGGTGTCGTCCCGGTAGACCCGCAGCAGCAGGTCCTGCACCGGCTCCGACGGCTCCAGCGGCAGCCGCACGTCACGGTGCAGCCGGTCCTGAGGCACCTCGTAGCCGCGCAGGTACAGGTACGTGAGCAGCGAGTCGTACAGCGTGGGCCTGCCCATCGCGTCCTCGATGCGGGCGCGGGCCGGGGTGCCCTCGGCCTGGCCGAGCAGCATGCGCTCGTCGCGCCGGCCCAGCACCGCCTCGATCTCGCGGAACTGCGCCGACTGGAAGCCGCTGCTGGTGCCCAGCTTGCCGCGGAAGGCGGCGAACTGGAACGGCGTCATCGTCTCCATGACGTCCATCTGGGACACCGCGAGTCTCATCAGCTTCAACGACCGGTGCAAAGTCCGCATGGCGTGCGCGGTGAATCCGCCGGCGAGTTCGAGCTGCAGCTCGGCGAATTCGTGCAGCAATTGTTTGAACCACAGCTCGTACACCTGGTGGACGATGATGAACAGGGTCTCGTCGTGGCTCTCGGAAACCGGCCGCTGCGCCGTGAGGATCTCCTCCAGCGCCAGGTAGGACGAGTACGTCAGGACTGTGTCTTCTCTCATGGCCTCAACGATGGGCGCCCGCGGGAAAGGGGACCAGGCGATTCCCGGGCAGCTACCTGCCCCGCCGGGACCGCTTCCTGCAATTCACCGGAAACGCATTCCGGAAGATGTGGAAAAGGCCGTCCGGGGGCACGCGCGAATTCAGCACGACACGAGATGCGGCCGCCCGCGACCTCGCGTGACGATGGCGCCGAGGGGGCGCCGAGCCCCATCAGCGAGCGAACTGCGAGGAACATGCCATGACCTCACCGGAGATCATCAAGAGGGGCGGGCCCGGCAAACGGGCCCCTCGGCTCGACGGGCTGCGCGGATATCTGGCACTGGGCGTGATCGTCGTGCACGTCGCCTTCGCCGCCGGCGTCATCGGCTTCTACGACAAACCGTCCGTCGGCATCTGGCCCGTGCTGATCCAGGGTCTCAACGTGCTGCTGCCGCCCTTCTTCGTGATGTCCGGCCTGCTGCTGTACCGGCCGTTCGCCAGGGCGACGATCCTCGGCACGCCGCGCCCGGAGATCAAGAGCTACCTGATCAAGCGCATGCTGCGGATCCTGCCCGCGTACTGGCTGGTGGCCGTGGCGGCGCTGCTGCTGCTCAACCTCAAGAGCGTGGACGGCCTCTGGTACGTGCTCAGCCCCCTGCTGCTCATGCACTACTACGTGACGGGCCCCGAGGCGGGCTACGCCGGGCTGGAGCCCACCTGGACCGTGCCCGCCGAGGTCACCTTCTACCTGGCGCTGCCGATCCTGGCCTGGATCTTCGACCGGTACGCCAGGAAGGCGACCGACCCCGGCGCCAAGGCCCGCCGCCTGCTGGTCCCGCTGGGCGTCTTCGTGCTCGTCGGCCTGGCCTGGACCGCGTACACGCACCTGGAGTCGATGGGCCCCTTCCCGTACGAGTACTTCTGGGTGATCGGCTTCACCGGCTTCCTGGCCATCGGCATGGGCCTGGCCATCCTGTCGGCGTACGCGGAGGCCAAGGGCACCACGCCCGCCTTCTACCGCCTGGTGGCCCGCCGGCCGCTGCTGTTCTGGCTGGGCGCGGCCGTCGTCTACGTGATCAACTGCATCCGGCCGTTCGGCAAGCCCGGCATGGCCGACTACGCCACGGTTCCCGAGGCGATGGCCGAGATGGTGCTGTTCCTGATCTTCGCGCTGCTGGTCATCGCCCCGGTGGTGGTGCCCGGCGTGCACTCGAAGGTCATCGACGCCGTGCTCACCAACCGCCCGATGCGCTTCTTCGGCCGCATCTCCTACGGCGTCTACCTGTGGCACTTCATCCTGCAGTACCTCTGGCTCCAGAACGGCAGCGTCTTCGGCGCGCCGCCGGTGCCGATGCCGATGGTGATGGGCAAGTCCGGCTTCTGGGAGCTGCTGGCGGTCGTGCTCGTCGGCACGGTGGCCGTCGCGACGGTCAGCTACTACCTGGTGGAACTGCCCGCGATGCGGCTGCGCGAGCGCCTGGTGGCCCGGCGCGCCCAGGCCGAGCCGAGCCAGGCCGCCGAGAGCCCGAAGGTCCCGGTCTGAGAGCCGTGCCGGATCCCGTGCCGGATCCCGTGCCGGATCGCATCCGGAGCCGGACGGCCTCGGCGACCGGGACGCCCCGCCGGGTCAGGAGCAGGCGACGGCGATCTTGCCCAGCGTTCCCGCGCCGAACGCGGCGAACGCCTCGGGGGCCCGCTCCAGCGGGTAGGTGGCGGTGACCGGGACGCGCAGCGCACCGGCCGCGGCCCGGGCCGCCAGCTCGGTCAGGGTGCGCGGGTTCGGGTCGGCCATGACGGTGTGCACGGTCACCCCGGCGCCCTGGACGGCGTCCTGGGTCAGGCCGAGGGTGGAGGCGATCCGGCCGCCCTCGCGCAGCAGCCCCGCCAGCTCGGCGCCGTCGCCCGCCAGGTGCAGCACGGCGTCCACGCCCGCCGGGGCGAGCGCGCGGACCTGGGCGGGCACGTCGCCGCCGTGGTCGACGAGCTCGACCTTGGCGCCGGTGAGGCCGGTGACGAAGTCGGCCTCGACGCCGGGACGGGCGGTGGCGATCACCCGGACGCCGCGCGCGGCGGCCAGCTGCACGGCCAGCGCGCCCACGCCGCCGGTGGCGCCGGAGACCAGCACGGTCTCGCCCTCGGCCGGGGCCACGGCGTCGAGGCTGTCGACCGCCGCGGTGCCGGCCAGGCCCAGCGCGCCCGCCTCCGCCAGGCTCAGCCCCTCGGGCAGGGGGGCGATGCCGTAACCGGCGGACACGGTCACGTACTCGGCCATCGAGCCGGGGCCCAGGAACGGCTTCATCACCACGCCGAAGACCGGCTGCCCGACGATGAAGCCTTCGACGCCTTCGCCGAGCGCCTCCACGGTGCCGGCGAAGTCCTTGCCCACCACCAGCGGGAAGCGGTGGTCCATCATCTGCTGCAAGTAGCCGGCGGCGACCGCCAGGTCGAAGCCGTTGACCGAGGAGGCGGCCACCTTCACCAGCACCTCGCCGGCCTCGGGCCGCGGGACGGGCAGGTCGGCCAGGGCCGGGGTGGCGGGGACGGAGTTCAGCATGACGGCACGCATGAGCGGCACCTCTCAATAAGTGGAACGGGCTACCCGTTTCTTTCGGCCAGCGTAGCAACAAAAGTGGGTAGGTCGTTCCACTTGGGTAGGATGGGCGGCATGGACCTTCCCGCCGACGCCATCGACCCTTCAGGCGAGCAGCCCGGACCGGGCCTGCGCGCCGACGCCGAACGCAACCGCGAACGCATCCTGGCCGCCGCCCGCGGCCTGTTCGCCAGCCACGGCCTCGGCGTCTCCATGGCCTGCATCGCCCGCGCCGCCGGCGTCGGCAAGGCCACCTTGTCGCGCCGCTTCGCCACCCGTGAAGAACTGCTCAACGCCGTCTTCGCCGACCGCATGGACGCCTACGCCGCCGCCGTCGCCGAGGCGCTGGCCGACCCCGACCCCTGGCACGGCTTCGTGGGCTACGTCGAGGCCGTGTGCGCCATGCAGGCCGCCGACCGCGGCTTCGCCGAGGTGCTGGCCATGACCTTCCCCGCCGCCAAGGCGCTGGAGAAGCGCCGGGCCGCGGCCTATCACGGCTTCCTCGACCTCATCGAGCGCGCCAAGGCCACCGGCCGGCTGCGTGCGGACTTCAGCGACCGGGACATGGTCATCCTGCTGATGGCCAACGCCGGTGTCATCGCCGCCACCGGGGACGCGGCTCCGGACACCTGGCGCCGTCTCGTCGGCCAGATGTTGCGCGCCTACGCCACGCCCGGCACCGACCTGCCGCCGCTGGAGCCGGCCCCCGCGCCCACCGCCCTGTACCGGGCCATGGTCCGCCTCACCCGCCCCGCCCCCGGCCCGGACGGCGACCTGGAGTGAGCGGCCGGGGGTCAGTTCGGGCGGGTGGCGGTGGCGCTGACCCATGCCTGGGCGAACATCGCGCCCGGGTCGGCGGCCCACGCGCGCAGCCGGTCGGCGTGGGCGGGCTGCTCCGCCAGGTCGAGCTGGCGCGCGAGGTAGCCGGCGATGCGGGACGGGTCGGCGTGGCGCTCGTGGTGCACGTCCAGCCAGACGTCGGTGAATCCCGCGTCGCGCAGGTACGGGCCGAGTTTGCGGCCGACGTGCGGGTCGCCGCCGTTGGCCCGCTGCAGGTTGATGTAGGCGGCGACGGCGTCGTCCAGGGGAGGGCTGAGCAGGAAGCCGCCCCAGTCGGGGCTGCACAGGCCGACCGTGCCGCCGGGCCGCAGGACCCGGTGGATCTCCGCCAGCGCGCGCGCCGGATGGGCCAGGTGTTCCATCAGGGCGTGCGAGAAGACGAGGTCCACCGAGCGGTCCGCCAGCGGGATGTCGTAGCAGGACCCCTCCTGGAACCGGACGTTCCTCAGGCCCCGTCGCCGGGCCGACGCGCGCGCGCCCGTGAACTGGGCCGCCTGCTGGTCGAGGCCCAGCACGTGGCCCGGTGCTACGGCGGCGGCGAGGTCGTTGGTGATGGTGCCGGGCCCGCACCCCAGGTCCAGCAGCGACGTCCCCGGCGCGAGATGCGGCAGGAAGAAGTCCGCGTGCGTCGCGGCGCGCCTGGCGGCCATGAAGTCGACGGCGAAGGAGTCATGGCCGGGCGTGTAGCGCTCGACGTCGGGAGTCATCGGCCGACCGCCTCCTCGGCGCGTGCGTCGATCGCTCCCGAACAGAGCGCGAGGGCGAGCCCGGCGGCGGCCAGCACGGCGCCGACGGCGTTGGGGCTGGTGTAGCCGAACCCGGCGCTGATCACCAGCCCGCCGAGGAACGCGCCGAGCGCGTTGGCCACGTTGAACGCCGACAGGTTCAGCGCGGAGGCGAGGGTGGGGGCGCCGGTGGCCTTGTCCAGGATGCGCATCTGCAGGGCGGGGACGGTCGCGAAGCCGAACAGGCCCAGCAGGAACAGGGTGCAGGCGGCGAGGATCCTGCTGTGCGCGGTCACCAGGAACAGGCCCAGCACGACGGTGAGCCCGGCGAGGAACACGTACAGGCTGGGCATGAGCCGGCGTCCGGCGAAGTGGCCCGACAGCAGGTTGCCCGCGGCCATGCCCAGGCCGAAGACGACCAGCAACGCCGTCATGCTGCCGCCGCTGAAACCCGCGACCTGGGTCATCATCGGGGCGACGTAGGTGAAGGAGGCGAAGACGCCGCCGAAACCGGCCGTCGTCACCGCCATCGCGAGCCAGACCTGCGGCCGGCGCAGGGTCGACAACTCCGAGCGCAGCCCGGCCTCGCCCCCGGGACGCAGCCGGCCCGGCACCAGCGCCGCGATGCCCGCGAGGGACAACACGCCGAGCGCGGCGATCGCCCAGAACGTGGCCCGCCACCCGGCGGCCTGCCCCAGCCAGGTCACCAGCGGCACCCCGGCCACGTTCGCCAGGGTGAATCCGCCGAACATGATCGACATCGCCCATCCGCGGCGTTCCGGCGGGACGAGCTCGGCCGCCACCACCGACCCGACCCCGAACAGCGCGCCCTGCGGGATGCCCGCGACCACCCTGGCCGCCATCAGCAGGCCGTAGCCGGACGCGACCGCCGACAGGACGCTGCCCGCCGTCAGCAGTGCCGCGACGATCAGCAGCGTCGTGCGGCGCGACAGGCGTGCCGAGACCGCGGTCAGCAGCGGCGCTCCCACGATCACGCCTACGGCGTACCCGCTGATCAGCACGCCGGCGGCCGGGATCGACACCCCGACCCCCGTGGCGACCTGCGGCAGCAGGCCCATGATGGCGAACTCGGAGGTTCCGACGGCGAAACCTGTGACGGCCAAGGCCAAGAGGGCCAGCGGCATGGCAATGCGCTCCTCGACTCATCGGGACGATCGCCTCCGAGCCTGGCGGCCGAGCCGGTCGGTCCGTGAGTGGCAGAAACGCACACGTGGGATAGATTTCCGCCATGCGCTGTGTGGGGATCGTGGTGACCGAGCACGTCCGGGTCTTCGACTACGCCGTGGCCACCGAGGTCTGGGGCCTCGACCGGACCGATCGCGGCGTCCCGGCGTTCGACCTGCGCACGTGCGGGCCGCGCGGTCACGCGCTGACCATGAGCACGGGCGTGACCTGCGTTCCCGACCACGGCCTGGACGGCCTGGACGAGTGCGACCTGGTCATCGTGCCCGGCGTCCAGAACCTGGCCGGGCCCGTCCACCCGGACGTGGTCACCGCGCTCCGCGCCGCGCACGACCGTGGCGCGACCGTCGCGTCCCTGTGCTCGGGGGCGTTCGTGCTGGCCGCCGCGGGCCTGCTGGACGGCCGCAGGGCCACCGCCCACTGGCTCGACGCCGAGCAGCTCGCGCAGCGCCACCCCGAGGTGAGCGTCGACCCCGGCGTGCTGTTCGTCGGGGACGGCACCGTGTGGACCTCTGCGGGCGTGGCCGCGGGCATCGACCTGTGCCTGCACCTGGTCCGCCGCGACCACGGCGCCGCCGCCGCGGCCGAGATCGCCCGCACCATGGTCACCGCGCCGTTCCGGTCAGGCGGCCAGGCGCAGTTCATCACCCGCCCCGTCCCCGCCGGGGGTGGGCCGTCCGACAGCCTGACCGGCCTGCGCGAACGCATGCTCGACGACCTGGCCCACCCGTGGACCGTCCCGGAGCTGGCGAACCTGGCCCGCATGTCCGAGCGCAGCTTCGCCCGCCGGTTCGTCCAGACCACCGGCGACACGCCCCTGCAATGGCTGCTGACCCAGCGCGTCCTGGCCGCCCAGCATCTGCTGGAGGTCAGCGAGCTGCCCATCGCCGCCATCGCCCACCGCTGCGGTTTCAGCACTCCGCTGACCCTGCGCCACCACTTCACCCGCCACGTCGGCCTGCCGCCGCGCGACTACCGCCTGGCCTTCGGCAGGCGACCCGAGGCGGAACGCGACAGCGCGGCGAGGTAGCCGGGCCGGCCAGGACGCCACGACCTCGGGATGCCGCGCTACCCCGCCCGGGTCATGGTGGCCTCGTAGCCGCCGCCCGGCCACTCCCAGCGGCCGCTGATGGTCCGGCCGTCCTCGCTGAACGCGCCGCTGAACCCGGCCGGCGAGCCCTCGGCGCCGAACCAGATGTTGAGTTCGCGCCCGTCCAGCTTCCACACGTAGACGAAGTTGTTGCCGGTGCTGTCGAAGTAGTGCGAGCGCAGCGCGCCGCTCTCGGGGTCGTGGCCGATGTACTCCACGCCGGTCATCGTGCCGCCGCCGTGGCTCATCTCGACGCGCTGGATCAGGAAGAAGCCGCCGTCCATCCACTCGAAGACGAGCCGGCCACCGGTCGCCTCGCCGGTGCCGAAGTCCTTGCCCGTCATCTCCCACGTCCCGACCAGCGGTTGCAGCGTCTGGAGCGAGGCGTCGGGGGTGGGGAGCTGGTTCTGCGGGTTCGCTGTCTCTGTCATGTTCCCTCCACGGGACAGGTCGACGCCCGGTACGCCGATCGCGTACCGGGCGGGGGGAGCTCACTTGGCGCCGAAGAACGCCTTGACCCGGGACCAGCGGCCCCAGACCACCAGGGCCAGGACGACCAGCAGGACACCCTCGATCACGGGGACGCCGCCCAGGACGATCAGGTTGGTGCCGGCCGCGCCGACGATCAGGCCGATCAGCGCGAGCGCGGCCACGCCGGTCAGCCGCGGGATCAGCAGCCCGATCGCGCCGGCGATCTCCAGCACGCCGACCACGTAGCGGAACCACTGGCCGGCGCCGATGTCCTCGAACATGGTGACCATGGTCGGGTCGCCGGCGAGCTTGAGCACGCCGCCCAGGCCGACCTGGAACGCCAGAAGGACCTGGGCGACCCAGAGGGCGATGTTGACGCCGCGACCGGTGGACCGGCCGACGGCGGTCGTGCTGTTCGTGGTGCTCATGCAGTCCTCCTTGAGGAACTAGTTGACGATCTCCATCTGGCCCATCATCCCGATGGCCGAATGCTCCAACATGTGACAGTGGTAGACGTATCGCCCCAGGTAGTCGGCGAAGCTGGCCTGGAAGCGCACGGTCTCGCCCGGCTGGATGAGCACCGTGTCCTTCCAGCCCGCCTCGCCCGGCTGCGGCGGCGTGCCGTCGCGGTCCAGGATCCGGAACTGGGCGAGGTGGGTGTGGAAGTTGTGCGGGACGCCGAAGCCCGACCCGCCGACGTTGGTGTCGGAGTTGGTGACCTCCCAGATCTCGCTGGATCCCCGCCTGACCTGCATGTCCACCCGATTGGCGTCGAACGCCTGATTGTTGATCAGGGCCTGGATGTTGACCGGGTCCAGGCTGAGGGTGAGCTGCCGGGTCTGCGTGGCCGCGGCCAGCGGGACCATCGCGCGCAACTGGCCGGGCACGCGGCTGCGGTCGACGGCCCGCCGTACGACGTCGAAGCGGAGCACGGACCCGCTCACGTCCTCCAGCGTCACCTGCGTCCCCAGCGGGAACGCGCCGAAGTCGATCACGACCTCGGCCCGCTCGCCCGAGGAGAGCACCAGCTTGGACGTCGGCACCGGCGCCGGCAGCAGCCCGCAGTCCGTGGCGATCTGCGTCATCTGGGCGCCGTTGCTCAGCGACAGCTCGAAGATCCGGTGCGTGGAGCCGTTGAGCAGCCGCAGCCGGTACTTGCGGGCCGCGACCTTGAAGTACGGCTGGGCCTTGCCGTTGGCGATCAGCGTCGGCCGGTTGTAGGGGTCGGCCGGGTCGAAGACGAGCCCGCCCTGGTCGTCGAAGAGCGCGTCACGCAGCAGGATGGGCACGTCGTAGGCCCCGGACGGCAGGCCCAGCTGCTGCTCGTCGGCGCCCTCGACCAGGTAGAAGCCGTGCATGCCGCGGTAGACGTGCTCGGCCTCCATGTGGTGGGTGTGGTCGTGGTACCACAGCGTGGCGCCGGCCTGGGCGTTCGGGTAGTCGTAGGTCTTCGACTTGCCGTCGGCGATCAGGTCCATCGGGTAGCCGTCGCTGGCGGCCGGCACGCGGCCGCCGTGCAGGTGCACGTTCGCCTCGTGGCCGAGCTTGTTGTCGAAGGTGACCAGCGCCCGGCGGCCCTGCCGGACGCGGATGGTGGGGGCGGTGAACTGGCCGCCGTACGTCATCACGGGCGTGCTGACGCCGGGCAGGATCTCGGTGGTCGCCTGCTGGATCGACAGCCGGTAGAAGTCGATGCCCGGCAGGGTGGCCACGGGGGCCAGCACCGGGGGCACCGGCATGGCGACGCTGAAGGGCGGCGCGGTGGCGCCGGTGCGGACCGCGGGGACCCGGCCCCCGTGGTCGTGCATCTTCATCATCTGCTGTTGCCGCGCCTGCTGCTCCGGCTCGCCGAGCAGCCCGCGGGCCACCGGGGTCAGCGCGGCGCCTCCTGCCAGGCCACCGAGAACGATCAAGCGCCGTCGGCTTAACATACGGGAACTCCCATCGCCATGTCCGAGCGTGGCATCGCCCGCCGGCACGGTCTTCTTCTGAAGTGCTCACTTCACGGGCGGATGCCGTGGGAGCGGTGCCACCGCCCGGAAGGCGGCGGTGGTTCAGCCCACGGACAGGCGCCGCGGGGTGCGCCCGTCCAGGCAGTCGGCGTTGTGGGCGTCGAGCAGGGCCTGGGCCCGTTCCGACGCCTCGCCGAAGCAGTCGTCGGGATCCGCGCCGTCCAGCACGCGGGCCATGGCCCCGGTCATCAGGTCCTGGATCCCGGCGAAGTCCCCGAGCACCGCGCCGAGCGCCGCGGGGGAGCCGTCGGCCGCGCGGAGCTGGGCGGTCGCGGCCCGGTGCACCGGGTGCCGGTCGAACCAGCCCTCCTCCTCCAGCAGGCCGGCGGCGGCCCGGGTGACCGGCAGGAAACCGGCCGACCGATGCCACTGCGCCGCGTTGCCCGCGCTCAGCAGGTGCTGGACGAACGCCAGCGCGCCGTCCCGCCGCTCCGGCGGCAGCCCGTCGGTCAGCCAGAGCGCCTGGCCGGAGACCAGGTGCCCGGCGCGCGGCAGGCTCTCGTTGTGCGGCAGCGGGCTCGCCGTCACCTCGAACCCGGCCTCCCGCCCCCGCTCGGCGATCATGCCGGCCACCACGGAGGACGCGATCGTGAACGCCACCCGCCCCTCCAGGAACGCCCCCAGCGCCGGACCCCAGTCACCGGGCTCGCCCGCGCGCAGGTAGTGGCCCTCGGCGTGCAGGCGCCGCCACCAGGAGGCGTAGGCCAGCAGCTCCTTGGAGGCGAGGTCCACCCGTCCGGCCCGGCCGGAGCGGCCGTTGTCCTGGTCGGCCAGCAGGCCGCCCTGCCCGGCGACGGCCTGCTGGAACAGCCAGCCGTGGTTGGCCCAGGAGACGCCGTGCGGCGGGCCGCCGGGCAGCGCCCGCACCGCGGCGCAGGCGCGCTCCAGTTCCTCCCAGGTCGCCGGGGGCGCGTCGATCCCGGCCGCGCGGAGCAGGGTGGCGTTGGTGAGCAGCACCGCCGTGGTCGCCGTCGCGGGCGCGGCGACGAGCTCGCCGCGGTAGGTGTAGTGGCCGCGTACGGCCGGTTCGAGGTCGGCGAGCACGACCGGCTCGCCGAGGATCTCCGCGCGGCCGGCGACGGCGCGCTCGATCGGCGTGAACAGCGGCGCGCCGGTGCGCGACCGGGTGTCGAGCGCCAGCCGGGTGGCCGTGGCGTAGTACTCCGCCAGGTCCGGCGGCTCGCCGCGGCCGGCCGCGGCGGCCACCTCGGCGGGCAGCTCGCGGAAGCCGTGCCCGGTGATCTCGATCCGGAGGTCCGGGTGCGCGGCCTCGAAGTCGGCGGCCATCCTCCTGATCGGGCCCAGGTAGTCCGGCAGGGGATGCTCGGCGATCCAGACGCTGATGACCGTTCTCATTCGCCTCATGATGAACGCGGCTACCCCGCCACACATCTTGTGAAATGCGGTGTTTCGTCAGCTCAGACAGCAATTCAAAGGATGTGGGCCCCTCGACGTGAATGTGACCCTGACTGCGAGTCGCAGAGCGGCGAAACGGAGGAACACGGTGATCAACACTCATGACGAGTTCGACGTTGTCGTGATCGGCGGAGGCCCAGGCGGCTCGGGTACGGCGGGACTGCTGGCCCAGCGCGGGCATCGGGTTCTGGTGCTGGAGCGCGAGAAGTTCCCGCGCTACCACATCGGCGAGTCGCTGATCACGGGATCCATGCCCACGCTGGAGGAGCTGGGACTGAAGGACAGGCTCGACCAGATGGGGTTCGTCAAGAAGTACGGCGGCACCCTGCTGTGGGGCAAGAACCAGGGCACCTGGGACTTCCGCTTCGCCGAGGCGTCCAACTACGAGCACGCCTACCAGGTGCGCCGGGCCGACTTCGACTCCCTCCTGCTGGCCAGGGCCAGGGAGCTGGGCGCGACGGTGTTCGAGGAGGCCACGGTCAAGGACCTGGTGTTCGAGGGCGAGCGCGTCACCGGCGTGACGTACACGGTGAAGGGCGACGCCGAGCAGCGCACCGCCCGCTGCCGCCTGCTGATCGACGCCACCGGGCAGCAGCACCTGCTGGCCCGCCGCTTCGACCTCATCGAGTACCACGACGACCTGCGCAACATCGCGGTCTGGTCGTACTGGCAGGGCTGCAAGCGTTACGGCGGCACGCGCTTCGGCGACACCGTCACCGAGAACCGCCCCGCGGGCTGGTTCTGGTTCATCCCCCTGCACGACGGCACGGTGAGCGTCGGCTACGTCACCCCCATCGAGGAGTACAAGAAGTCCGGCAAGAGCCTGGAGGACCTGTACGCCTCCGAGCTGGCCGCCGCCGAGGAGGTCAGGGCCCTGACCGAGGGCGCCACCCGGGTCAGCGGCTTCCGCAGCATCCGCGACTGGTCCTACACCTGCACCAGCTTCCACGGCCCCGGCTGGGCCCTGGTCGGCGACGCGGCGGCCTTCATCGACCCGCTGCTGTCCACGGGCGTCGGCCTGGCGCTGCGCGGCGCCCACGGGCTGGCCGGCGCGGTGGACGAGATCCTCGACGACCCGGCCTCGGAGGAGGCCGTGCTGGCGCGCTACGAGAAGGACTACCGCGAGTTCCTGGACTCCCTGCTGGACTTCGTGCGCTTCTTCTACGACCGCACCAGGCACAAGGAGGAGTACTGGGACAGGGCGCAGAAGACCCTCGACCCCAGCAAGCTCCGCCCCCGCAAGATCGACTTCGCCACGATGCTCTCGGGCGTCTCCGGCATCCACGCCATCTTCCACGACGACTGAGGACTCCGCTGATGTCGCCTACAACTGTGCACGGACACGTCGCCGAGCAGGCCAGGCGGACGCCCGACGCGGTCGCGGTGTCGGCGGGCCCGGTGCGGCTGACCTACCGGGAGCTCGACGAGCGGGCCAACCGCCTCGCCCACCGTCTGCGCGGGCTCGGCGCCGGCCCCGAGACGCCGATCGCGGTGCTGATGGAGCGCTCGGCCGAGCTGGTCGTCACGCTCCTCGCGATCCTCAAGACGGGCGGCTGCTACCTGCCCGTCCACAGCGCCTACCCGGCCGACCGCCGGCAGTGGATCGTCGACTCCTCCGGGACGCCCGTCCTGGTCGCCGACCGGGCCAAGGCCGCCGAGGGCCTGCCGACGGCCCCGGCGGTCCTGATCGCCGACGACGACCCCGCCACCTCCGCAGAGCCGGCCACAGAGCCCGAGGCCGCCACCGGCCCGGACGACCTGGCCTACGTCATCTACACCTCGGGCTCGACCGGCCACCCCAAGGGCGTGGCGGTCACCCACTGGGACGTGCTCGGCCTGGCCCTCGACCCCTGCTGGGACACCGGCGCCCACGAACGCGTCCTGATGGTCGCGCCGTACGCGTTCAACGTCTCGACGTACGAGCTGTGGGTGCCGCTGCTGCACGGCGGCACGATCGTGGTGGCGCCGCCCGGCGAGCCGGACCTCGACACCCTGCGCCGGCTGATCCGCGAGGAGGAGATCACCGGCCTGCACCTGACCGCCGGGCTGTTCCGGGTCGTGGCCGAGGAGGGGGCCGACGCCCTCGCCGGGGTCCGCGAGGTGCTCACCGGCGGCGACGTGATCGTCCCCGCCGCCGTCCGCCAGGTGCTGGCCGCCTGCCCCGGCACGACCGTGCGGGCCATGTACGGCGCCACCGAGGTGACCCTGTTCTCCACCCACGCGCCCCTGACCGCCGGGACCGAGCTGGGCACCAGCGTGCCGGTCGGCGGCCCGATGCGGGACGTGCGGCTCTACGTGCTCGACGACCGCCTCAGCCCGGTCCCCGGCGACCTGGAGGGCGAGCTGTACATCGCGGGCAGGGGAGTGGCGCGGGGCTACTTCGGCCGTCCCGACCTGACCGCCGAGCGGTTCGTCGCCGACCCGTTCGGCGGGCCCGGCGAGCGCATGTACCGCACCGGCGACCTGGTCCGGCGCAACGACGACGGCCAGATCGAGTTCATCGGGCGGGCCGGCGACCAGGTCAAGATCCTGGGCTTCCGGGTGGAGCTGGCCGAGGTGGAGGCCGTGCTGGCCGCCTATCCGGGGCTGGCGCACGTCGCCGTCGTGGCCGGGCAGTCGCGGCAGGGCGACAAGCGCCTGGTCGCCTACGTCGTGCCCGCCGCCGACGCCCCCGACCCGGCCGCGCTGCGCGCCCACGTCAAGACGTCGCTGCCGGACTACATGGTGCCCACGGCGTTCGTCGTGCTGGACGCGCTGCCCCTGACCGCCAACGGCAAGGTGGACCGCGCCGCCCTGCCCGACCCCGACACCGAGCCCGGCTCGGCCTACCGCGCGCCGCAGAACCCCCGCCAGGAGATTCTCTGCACGGTGTTCGCCGAGGTGTTCGGCGTCGAGCGGGTCGGCGTGGACGACAGCATCTTCGACCTGGACGTCCAGTCGCTGCTGGCCATGCGGCTGGTCAGCCGCATCCGCGCGGCGCTGGGCGTGAACCTGTCCATCGGCGACCTGTTCGACGCGGCGACCGTGGCCGGCCTGGACGAATGGCTAGAGGCCGGCGCGCGCACCCAGTGAGAGGGACGAGATGACCAACCCATTCGACGACCGGGACGCGGCCTTCCGCGTGCTGGTGAACCAGGAGGGCCGGCACAGCCTGTGGCCCGCCTTCGCCGACGTGCCCGCGGGCTGGGAGGTCGCCTTCGGCCCCGCCGTCCGCGACGCCTGCACCGAGTACGTCACCACCCATTGGACGGACCTGCGCCCGCGCGGCCTCGCCGTCCGGACGGACGCCGGATAGCCCATGACCGACACGACGATCTTCGACGACCTGCGCCTGGACCACATCGGCTTCTACGTCGGCGACCTGGAGGCCGAGACCGCCCGGCTCAGCGACACCCTGGGCCTGACGGCGTACGCCGCGGCCGAGGACGGCCGGGCCCGCTCGGCCGCCGTGGGCGCGAACCGGATCAGCTTCGTGCTCACCCAGCCGCTCACCGCCGACCATCCCGGCGCCGGATACCTCGACCGGCACGGCGACGGCGTGTGCGACGTCGCGCTGGGCGTGCCCGACGCCGCGGCCGCCTACCACGAGGCGGTGCGGCGCGGCGCCCGTCCCGTCTCGGCCCCCGCCGGGCGCGACGGCCTCGTCACGGCCGCCATTCACGGCTTCGGCGACGTGGTGCACACGTTCGTGCAACGGCCGGCCGGAGCCGGCGAACGTGTTCTGCCGGGCCTCCGGAGCACCGCGCCGCGCACGTCCGGCACCGGCCCCGGGCTGCTGGCGGTGGACCACCTGGCCGTGTGCGTCCCGGCCGGGGAGCTCGACGCCACCGTCGAGTGGTACCGGCGGGTGCTCGGCTTCGAGTTCACCTTCGCCGAGCGCATCGCCGTCGGCTCGCAGGCCATGACCACCAAGGTCGTCCGCAGCCACGGCGGCGAGGTGACGTTCACGCTGATCGAGCCGGACGTGACCAGGACGCCCGGCCACATCGACGAGTTCCTGCGCGACCACGGCGGCGCGGGCGTGCAGCACCTGGCACTGGCCGCCGACGACATCGTGGCCGCCGTGCAGGCCACCGCGGACCGCGGGGTGGAGTTCCTGACCGCCCCCGACGCCTACTACACCCTGCTCGCCGAACGGGTCCGGCCGGTGAAGTACCGGCTGGAGGACCTGGCCCGGCTCGACATCCTCGTCGACGAGGACCACGACGGGCAGCTCTACCAGATCTTCGCCCGCTCGACCCACCCCCGCGACACCTTCTTCTTCGAACTCATCGAACGACTGGGCGCCCGCTCCTTCGGCAGCGGCAACATCAGCGCCCTCTACCGGGCCGTGGAGCTCCAGCGCAGCGGCCAACGCGATGCCCGCACGGAGGCGGCAGCATGACCATTTCCCCGCCGGCGATCCGGTACCCCCTGTCCTACACCCAGCACTTCCTTCGCCTGTTCGACCAGGGCGACGCCCAGGGGCCCTTCAGCGCCCGCTACAACATCGTCGTCGGCTGGCGCGTGCGCGGCCGCATCGACCTCGACACCCTCCGGCTCGCCATGGAGGACGTGGCCGACCGGCACGACGCCCTGAACATGACGATCACCCGGGGGGAGGGGGAGGCGTACCAGGTGCGGCAGCCGTCCGCGCCCGCCCGGCTGCTCGTGGTCGACCTGCCGGCCGCCGGCCCCGAGGAGCGCGCGCTGCGGGCCGAGGAGCTGCTGACCGAGGTCGAGGCCGGCTCCTACAGCCTCCAGGAGCTGCCGCACCTGCGCGCCATCCTCGGCCGCTTCGACGACGAGGACGCGGTGCTCGCGCTGATCGTGCACCACACCGCGGGCGACGGCTGGTCGATGCAGCTCCTCATCCGCGACCTCGTCACCCGCTACGCCGAGCGCCGCGGCCACACCGTGCCGCCGCTGCCGGAGCCCCGGCCCTACCACGAGTACGCCGGACGGCAGCAGGAGCAGGCCGGCAGCGCCGAGACCCAGGCCGCCCGCGACTTCTGGGGCGAGCGGCTGCGCGGCGCGCGCATGCTGGCCGTCCCCACCGACCACGCCCGGTCGGCCGGGCTGGCCAAGGTCTGCCCGGTCCACCGCTTCTCCCTGCCCAAGGACGTCTCCACGCGGGTGATCTCCTACGCCAGGACGATGCGCAGCTCGCCGTTCATGGTGCTGCTGGCCGCGTACAACGTGCTGCTCAGCCGGATCACCGGGGCCACCGACCTGGTCGTCCCGGTGATCAGCTCCGGACGCGGGCAGCCGGAGTTCCAGGAGACCGTCGGGCCGTTCTTCAACTTCCTGCCGCTGCGCACCGGCCTCGACGGCTGCACCACCTTCCGGCAGGTCGTCGAGCGCTCCCGCAGGACCTGCATGGACTCCTACGCCAACGAGATCCCGTTCCTGCAGATCGTCGCCGAGGCGCCGGAGCTGATGGCCGACGCCGCGCTGGAGAGCAAGGCGCTGTGCGCCCTGCAGGTCTGGCAGTTCGCCACCGGCATGGACGGCGAGCGCGTCGGCGACCTGGAGATCGCCGAGGTGCGCGAGCGCCTGCTGGACCAGCCCAACGGCACCGACATCCCCGACGGCGCGCTGCTCACCTTCGACATCGCCCCTTCCGGCGAGATCTTCGGCAACTTCGCCTACAACAGCAACCTGTTCCTGGAGAGCACGATCGCGACGATGGTGGCCGACTTCGGCGAGATCCTGCGCGCCGGCCTGGCCGCCCCCGACTCCCCCCTGGAGTAACCGCCATGCGCGTGATGTTCACCGTCTTCCCCGCGACGGCGCACTTCCTGCCGATCGTGCCCTACGCCTGGGCGTTGCAGGCGGCCGGGCACCAGGTGGTGGTGGCGGCCCCGCCGGGCGTCGACACCGGGGTCTCGGTGCCCGACTTCCACCGGTCGGTGAACGCGGCCGGGCTGACCGCGGTCTCCTGCGGCGCGCCTGAGCCGCTGTCCGTGCACGACCGCGGCTACCCCGGGTTCGCCGAGCTGATCCCCACGATCGAGGAGTCGGAGCGCCTGGTCGCCGCGCTCGGCATCACCGAGGCCGAACGTCCGCCCTGGGATGTCTTCTACCACTTCGCGCTGCTCACCATGCGCAACTACCATCCGCCGGCGCCCCGCCAGGACGTCCAGGCCGTCGTGGAGTTCGCCCGGCAGTGGCAGCCCGACCTCGTCCTGTGGGACCCGTGGTTCCCGTGCGGCGCGGTGGCGGCCCGGGCCTGCGGCGCCGCCCACGCCCGTACGCTGCTGGCCCCCGACTACACCGCCTGGGCCGTGGAGAAGTTCGCCGGCAGCGGCGAGGAGAACCCCATGACCGGGGTGATCGGCCCGCTGGCCGACCGGTACTGCGTCACGGTCGACGACAACCTGCTGCTCGGCGACTGGACGGTGGACCCGTTCCCGGCCGGGATGAGCCTGCCCACCGGCGTGCGCCGCCTGCCCGTCCGGTACGTCCCCTACACCGGGGCGAGCGTCGTGCCCGAGTGGCTGCGGCGACCGCCGGAGCGGCCGCGGGTGGCGATCTCGCTCGGTGTGTCGATGCGCACGTTCTTCAAGGGCGACTGGGGCCGCACCGCCAAGCTGATGGAGGCCGTGGACGGCCTGGACGCCGAGGTCGTCGCCACCCTGGACGCCAACCAGCTCCTCGACCTGGACCGCCCCCTCCCGCCCAACGTGCGCGTGTTCGACTACGTGCCGCTCGACCAGCTCCTGCCGACCTGTTCGGCGATCATCCACCACGGCTCGATCGGCACGTTCGCGGCCGCCTCGGCCATGAACGTCCCGCAGATCGTCTGCGACACCGACGAGCACAACCGCCTCGTCGGCACCCCCGTCGAGGACGGCATCGACTGGCGGCTCCAGTGCCAGAAGCAGCTCACCTCGACCCGCACCTCCCGGTACGTCACCACGCGCGGCGCCGGCGTGCGGATCAACCACCAGACGCAGTCCGCGGCCGACATCCGCGACGAGCTGCTGCGCGTGCTGAAGGACCCCTCGTTCACCAAGGGCGCGGCCTCCATCCACGAGGAGTGGCTGGCCACGCCGAGCCCGACCGACATCGTCGCGGAGCTGGAGCGGCTGACCGCCGCCGCCCGGTAGCCGTCGACCCCTCAGACAGGAGGCGGACAGTTGCGGATCCTGGTCACCGGCGGCGCCGGTTTCATCGGCTCGGAGTTCGTCAGAGCCACGTTGCGCGACTCGCCGGGCACGCGGGTCACCGTCCTGGACAAGCTCACCTATTCCGGCAACCTGGAGAACCTCGACCCGGTGGCCGGCCACCCGGGGCTGCGCTTCGTGCAGGGCGACACCGCCGACCCGCTCGTGGCCGACGAGGTGGTGGCCGGGCAGGACGCGATCGTGCACTTCGCCGCCGAGACGCACGTCGACCGGTCGATCGTCAGCGCCACCGGCTTCGTGCGCTCCAACGTGCTGGGCACCCAGACCCTGCTGGAGGCGGCCCTGCGGCACGGCGTCGGCCGCTTCGTGCACGTCTCCACCGACGAGGTGTACGGCTCCATCGCCGAGGGCTCGTGGACCGAGGACACGCCGCTCGCGCCGAACGTGCCGTACGCGGCGTCCAAGGCCGGCTCGGACCTGCTCGCGCTGGCCTTCCACCGCACGCTCGGCCTGGACGTCGTGATCACCCGCTGCACCAACAACTACGGCCACTACCAGTTCCCCGAGAAGGTCATCCCGCTGTTCGTCACCAACCTGCTCGAAGGCCGCCGGGTCCCCCTGTACGGCGACGGCGGCAACCGGCGCGACTGGCTGCACGTCTCCGACCACTGCCGGGCCATCCGCATGGTCCTCGACCGCGGCCGGGCCGGCGAGGTCTACCACATCGGCGGCGGCAGCGAGCTGAGCAACCTGGAGCTGACCGCCCGCCTGCTGGAGGCGTGCGGGGCGGGCTGGGACCTGGTCGAGCACGTCCCCGACCGGCCGGGGCACGACCTGCGCTACTCCCTCGACATCACCAAGATCGAGCGGGAGCTGGGCTACGCGCCGTCGGTCGACTTCGAGACCGGGCTGGCCGCGACCGTCGCGTGGTACCGGGACAACCGGTCCTGGTGGGAACCGCTCAAGCACCGCGAGCTCGCCGTGGCCGCCCACTGAAGATCATGAGGAGAAGTCATGCAGGACATTGTCCGACGTCTTGACACGTGCCGGGTCTGCGGGCGCGACGACTGGCTGGAGGTCACCTCCTTCGGGTCGGTGCCGCTGGCCAACGGCTTCCTCGACCCCGCCGACCTGCCGGCCGAGGAGCCCGCCTACCCCGTGGACGTGATCGTCTGCCGCAACTGCCGGCTGATGGCCATCCGGCACGTGATCCGGCCCGACGTGCTGTTCCGCCACTATGTCTACGTCACCTCCGAGTCCGACCAGATGACCGGCCACATGCGGCGCATCGTCGGCTGGTGCACCCGCCGGGCCGGGCTCGCGCCGGGCGAGCTGGTCGTCGAGCTGGGCAGCAACGTCGGCCTGCAGCTCGCGCTCTTCCAGGAGCAGGGGCAGCGCGTCGTCGGCGTCGACCCGGCCGAGAACCTGGCCGAGATCGCCAACGCCCGCGGCGTGCGCACGCTGCCCGAGTTCTTCGGCGCCGACCAGGGCCGCCGCATCCACGCCGAGCAGGGCGAGGCCAAGCTGGTGCTCGGCCGCCAGTGCTTCGCCCACATCGACGACGTGCACAACGTCCTGGACGGCGCCACCGCCGTGCTGGCCCCCGACGGGCTGGTCGCGATCGAGGTCCCGTACCTGCTGGACCTGCTGGAGGAGAACCAGTTCGACACGATCTACCACGAGCACCTGTCGTACTACTCGGTCACCACGCTCGGCCACCTGTTCCGGCGGCACGGCCTGCGCATCGTGGACGTCGAGCGGGCGGCCGTGCACGGCGGCTCGATCGTCGTCTTCGCCGCCCGGGAGGAGTCGGCCCACCCCGCCCGGCCGTCGGTGAACCGGCTGCTGTCGCTGGAGCGGCAGAGCGGCCTCGACACCGACGACGCCTACCTGGAGTTCGGCGCCCGCGCCCACCAGGTCATCCAGGAGATCGGCGACCTCGTGCGCGACCTGGCCGGCCGCGGCCTGACCGTCGCCGGGTACGGCGCGCCGTCCAAGGGCACCACCCTGCTGCAGTTCTGCCGGCTCGGCCCCGCCGAGGTGCGCTTCTGCAGCGACACCACCAGCCTCAAGCACGGCAGGCTGCTGCCCGGCACCCGCATCCCGTGCCGCTCGCCCGAGCAGGCCCGCGACCAGCAGCCCGACTACTACCTGCTGCTCGCCTGGAACTACGCCGACGAGATCATCGGCAAGGAGCGGGACTTCCTGAGCCGCGGCGGCAAGTTCATCATCCCCATCCCCCACCCGAGGGTCGTGACGGCCGAGCCCGTCCCGGCGGTGGCCTGAAGGAGATCTGCATGGAATACGGATCCGACCACGCCGAGTACTACGACCGCGTCTTCCGCAGCCGTGGCAAGAGCTTCGAGGGCGAGGCCCGGGAGCTGGCCGACATCGTCCAGAGCCGGTCGCCGCAGGCGTCCTCGCTGCTGGACGTGGCCTGCGGCACCGGCGCCCACCTGGAGACGTTCGTCAAGGTCTTCGACCACGTCGAAGGTGTCGAGCTGTCGCCGGACATGCGCGAGGTGGCCGCCCGGCGGCTGCCCGGCGTGCCGCTGCACGCCGGCGACATGCGCGACTTCGACCTCGGACGCACCTTCGACGCCGTCACCTGCATGGGCAACGCCGTCGGCGAGCTGGGCTCCTTCGAGGAGCTGGTGGAGGCCGTCGGCCGCATGGCGGCCCACCTGGCGCCCGGCGGCGTCCTGGTCGTCGAGCCCTGGTACTTCCCGGAGAACTTCCTCGACGGGCACGTCGGCGGCCACACGCTGGTGGAGGAGGGGCTCGTCATCTCCCGCATGACGCACTCGCGCCGGGAGGGCGGCAAGAGCCGGCTGGAGGTGCGGTTCAGGGTCGCCGACGCCTCGGGGTTCAAGGAGTTCGCCGAGGTCCTCTACTCCAGCCTGTTCACCTGCGACCAGTACCTGGAGGCGTTCGCCAAGGCGGGCTGCCGGGCCGAGTTCCGGCCCGCGTTCAAGCTGGCCGACGGCCGGCCCAACAGCCCCGGGCTGTTCGTCGGCGTGCGCGAGGAGGCCGGCGATGGCCTCTCGTGAGCCGCTCGTCGTCGGCCGGCCGAACGCGGGGGAGCGGGCGCGCCTGCTGGAACGGCTCGGCGGCGTGCTCGACCGGCTCTGGCTGACCAACAACGGGCCGCTGGTGCGCGAGTTCGAGGCGCGACTGGCCGACCTGACCGGCGCCCGGCACGCCGTGGCCACCTGCAACGCCACCACCGGCATCCAGATCGCGGCCAGGGCCGCCGGGCTGCGGCGGGGCGACGAGGTGATCGTCCCGTCCTTCACGTGGGTGGCCACCGCCCACGCGCTGGAGTGGATCGGCATCGTCCCGGTCTTCTGCGACTCCGACGAGATCACCGGCAACGCCGACCCCGACCACGTCGAACGCCTGATCGGCCCGAGGACCCGCGGCATCCTGGGCGTGCACGTCTTCGGCTACCCGTGCGACGTCGACGCGCTGACCCGCCTGGCCCGCGAGCACGGGCTCGTCCTGATGTTCGACGCGGCGCACGCGCTCGGCTGCACCTACCGGGGCAAACCGATAGGCACGTCCGGGGACGCGGAGATCTTCAGCTTCCACGCCACCAAGTTCGTCAACAGCGTCGAGGGCGGCGCGATCGTCACCGACGACGACGAGCTGGCCGCGCGGGTCAGGGAGCTGCGCAACCAGGGCATCGACGCCTCCGGGCACATCTCCGGGGCCGGCACGGTGGCCCGGATGAGCGAGTTCCACGCGGCCATGGGGCTGACCTCGCTGGAGGCCATCGACACCATCGTCGAGGCCAACCGGCGCAACCAGCGGGTCTACGAGGAACTGCTCGCCGGGCTGCCGGGCGTCGTGGTGCGCGGCCAGGCGCCCGGCGAGCGGGCCAACTTCCAGTACCTGGTCATCGAGGTGGACGAGGCCGTCGCCGGCGTCTCCCGTGACGTGGTGCTGGAGGCGCTGCTCGTGGAGAACGTGCACGCGCGCCGGTACTTCTCGCCCATCTGCCACCAGGTGGAACCGTACCGGTCGGACCCGGCCCGGCACTTCCCGCTGCCGCTGCCCCGCGCCGAGGGCCTGGCCGCCCGCGTCCTGTCCCTGCCGACGGGGCCCACGGTGGACGCGGACCACATCGCCGGCATCTGCCGCGTCGTCCGGGAAACCGTCCACGCGGCCGACCGCCGTCTCGTCGCCTGATCCCACCACGAAACGGGGCGCCTCCGGGTACGGAGGCGCCCCGTCCCGTGTCGGCACCGCGGTGGAGAGTGATCTGCATCACACGGCGTCCGGTCGTCGTCCTTGATCAGCGCCGATGGCGCCGGAGCCGTCCCTCCGGAATGGGCAGCCTCGATTTCCCGATTGATCATCTTCCATAAACGCATCGGCTCGGTCTAAATAGGCGTTGGTCGTTATTTACTTTCGCCTTATTTGCCTCCAGGGCCTGCCACGAGCGTGCCCTTCCCTCAGCTTGGAGTGGTCGCCGTGGGGATGCATGCTGCTCGAAATCGAACGGAGCGCGGCCTTCGGGGAATCGCGTCCCTGCCGCGAGAACGGCGGCTCGCCCGCCTCGCTCTCATTCTGCTCGTGGTCATGTTGCCGGCCTTCCTGGGATATTCGACGATGCCCGCGCTCGCGGAGGTGTCGCCGGTGCGCCTGCCTCTTCCCGCGTCGCCTTCGGACGGGGCCTCGACCCACGCGCCCGTGCAGCAGACCGGTACGGCCAAGGATCTGCCGCACCTGGTCGACACTGCTGCGACGAGGGCAAGAGCCAAGGCCGGTCGCGAGGGTGCGGGCGATGACGGGCGTGTCCCGGGGGCGCTGCCGGTAGACGTCCCGCACATGATGAAGCAGCCGGACGTCGCGGGGCTGAAGACGCCTCCGCCACCTCCAGGGAATCCGGCAGGGAAGGGCGAGGACGCGGCAGGGGGATCGGCGGGGCCGCAGGGCCCGGCCTTCGGCAGGGCCGCGACCATCACGCGGGGTGCGGGCAGGACGGCGGCCGCACGGGCGGCGGCCGAGCCGGTCGTGGATTCCTGGTGGGCATATCCCGTCATGGAGAGCGAGTCGTCGACCTGGACCTTCCCGACCGTGACCCCCACCTTCGAGGGGCAGATCAACGATCCTGCGGGCCGGTACGGCTCGCTGGTGGTGGAGGTCGAGCACGACCCGTCGGTTCCCGCCCAGGGCAGCGGGCTGATCTGGTCGGCCACGGGGACGCCCACGTCGGCCTCGACCTCGTTCTCGTCGGTCGCCATGCCTGCCGGGAAGGTGCAGGACGGCTGGCTCGTCCGGATGCGGGTCCGCGCGGTCACCACGGGAGGCTCGCCCGTGGCCGGTCCGTGGTCGGGCTGGCAGGCCGGAAAGGTGGAGACCCACAAGCCGTTCGTGGAGTCGTGGTGGGCCGGGCCGCTCATGGAGGGTGAGTCGTCCGACTGGACGTTCTCCAGTGTGACCCCCACCTTCGAGGGCCGGATCGCGGATCCTGCGGGTCGCTACGGCTCGCTGGTGGTGGAGGTCGAGCACGACCCGTCGGTTCCCGCCCAGGGCAGCGGGCTGATCTGGTCGGGCACGGGACCGGTGACGTCGGCCACGTCGTCGTACTCGGCGGTCTCGATGCCGGCCGGGAAGATGCGGGACGGTTGGCGCGTCCGGATACGGGTGCGGGCCGTCATTCCGGGCGCCACACCCGTCACGGGAGCGTGGTCGGCCTGGCAGGCCGGAAAGGTGGACACCCACAAGCCGCTGGTGGAGTCGTGGTGGGCCGGGCCGCTCATGGAGGGTGAGTCGTCCGACTGGACGTTCTCCAACCTCACGCCGCAGTTCGAGGGCCGGATCACGGACGCCGAGAGCCGCTACGGCTCGCTGGTGGTGGAGGTCGAGCACGATCCGTCCGCCGCCGGGCAGGGCAGCGGGTTGATCTGGTCCGGCACGGGCACGGTGACGTCGGCCACGTCCGCGTACTCGTCGGTCACCGTTCCGGCGGGGAAGCTGAAGGACGGCTGGCACGTCCGGATGCGGGTGCGGGCAGTGATCCCCGGTGCCACGCCGGTGACAGGGCCGTGGTCGGGATGGCAGGCCGGAAAGGTGGACACCCACAAGCCGCTGGTGGAGTCGTGGTGGGCCGGGCCGCTCATGGAGGGCGAGGCGTCGACCTGGGCCTTCTCCTCCCTGACGCCGCGGTTCGAGGGCCGCATCACGGACGCCGAGAGCCGCAACGGCTCGCTGGTGGTGGAGGTCGAGCACGACCCGTCGGTTCCCGCCCAGGGCAGCGGACAGATCTGGTCCGGCACGGGCACGGTGACGTCGTCCTCGTCCCCGTACTCGGCGGTCACCGTGCCGGCGGGGAAGCTGCAGGACGGCTGGCACGTCCGGATGCGGGTGCGCTCGGTGACCTCGGGCAGCTCTCCCGTCACAGGACCATGGTCGGCTTGGCGGACCGGGCGGGTCGACACCACCAAGCCGGTGGTGGAGTCGTGGTGGGCCGGGCCGCTCATGGAGGGCGAGGCGTCGACCTGGACCTTCTCCTCCCTGACGCCGCAGTTCGAGGGCCGGGTCACGGATCCGTCGGGCCGGTACGGCGCGCTCGCGGTCGAGGTCGAGCACGACCCGTCGGTTCCCGCCCAGGGCAGCGGACAGATCTGGGCGGCGACCGGATCGGTGACGTCGGCCACGTCCGCGTACTCGACGGCGACCGTCCCGGCCGGGAAGCTACGTGACGGCTGGCTCGTCCGCATGCGGGTGCGGGCGGTGATCCCGGGCACCACGCCGATCACCGGCCCCTGGTCCGAATGGCGGTTGGGCAGGGTCGACACCACCAAGCCGATCGTCGAGAGCTGGTGGGGCTCCCCCGCGTCCGAGAGCACCCTGTGGTCCTTCTCGTTGGCCACACCCACCTTCGAGGGCCGGATCACGGATCCGTCGGACCGGTACGGCGCGCTGGCGGTCGAGGTCGAGCACGACCCGTCGGTCTCCGCCCAGGGCAGCGGGCTGATCTGGTCCGGCACCGGGCCGGTGACGTCGTCCTCGTCCGCGTACTCGGCGGTCACCGTGCCGGCCGGGAAACTGCAGGACGGCTGGTTCGTCCGGATGCGGGTGCGGGCGGTGATCCCGGGCACCACGCCGATCACAGGCCCCTGGTCCGAATGGCAGTTCGGCATGATCGAGGTGGGCAGGCCAGCCGGGGCGGGCCTCGGCGCGATGCCCGCCACCCAGGGCACGGGCACCTGGACGCTGTCCTCGCTCACCCCCTGGCTCTACATGAAGGTCACCACCTCGAACGGCGCCGCCTCCTCCTTGGGGACGGAGATCGAGCACGATCCGGCCGTCCCCGCGCAGGGCACCGGGCTGATCTACGCCGGCAAGGACACGACGTCCTACCCGTCCGGCTCCAACGTCTGGCTCCAGGTGCCCGCCGGCAAGCTGCGCGACGGATGGCGGGTGCGCTGGCGGGTGCGCGGCGTCCCCACGTCCGGGACGGCCGGCGCCTGGTCGGCCTGGCAGTACGCGGGCGTGGACCTGAAGAAGCCGTCGGCCGCCGCCCCGGGCATGACGCCGGGCACGTCCGGCGCCGGTCAGTGGACACTGCCCTCACTGACTCCGTCGGTGTACGCGACCGTCACCGACCCCGAGAGCCGCGCGTCCTTCCTGGGCGTGGAGATCGAGCATGATCCCTCGGCTCCGGCGCAGGGCTCCGGGCTGATCTACAGTGGCAGGGGAAGCGCGTCCTCGGCGTCCGGCCGTACCGCGTGGCTCCAGGTGCCCGCCGGCAAGCTGCGCGACGGATGGCGGGTGCGCTGGCGGGTGCGCGGCGAGACCACCACGGGCGTCGCCGGCCCCTGGATCGAGTGGCAGACGGCTCGGGTCGACCTGACCAAGCCGTCTGCCGAGGCGCCCGGCCTGGACCCCGCCACCCGCGGCACCGCCTCCTGGACCACGCAGTCCCTGACCCCGTCCGTGTACGCCAAGGTCACCGACGCCGAGAACCGCGCGATGAACCTGGGCGTCGAGATCGAGCACGACCCCGCCGTGCCTGAGCAGGGCAAGGGCTCCATCTATGCGGCAACCGGTACCACTCCGGCCGCCTCCGGCAGGGAGGCCTGGTTGAGCGTGCCGTCGGACAAGCTGCGGGACGGCTGGCTGGTCCGCTGGCGGGTGCGCGCGGTCACCACGTCCGGAGTCGGCGGGCCGTGGTCGGAATGGCAGGCCGCGAAGATCAACGCGCTGCCGTTCGAGACCTTCTCGCCGGCCAACAACACCCGTGTCGGCACGCTCACTCCCACCCTGTCGGCTCATGCGCGTCCGGCCGACCCGGCGACGGAGGTGACGTACTGGTTCCAGGTCTGCGCGGGCAAGCAACCGACCTGGTCCTGGTGCGAGACATCGCCGGACTGGGGCAAGTCGGGTGCCTGGACGGTGCCAGGCGACAAATTGAAGTGGGGACAGACATATTGGTGGCAGGCCAAGGCGATGGGCGGCGGTACCACCGTGACGTCCTCCTGGCGGGCCTTCGTCCCTGTTCCTGAGCAGGGGAGCATCAACGCGTCCCTGGGGGAGGGGAGCGACGGGCTCGCCTTCGACCACTCGACCGGCAACTACACCACTGCGGCGATCGACGCATCGGTGACCGTGGTGGGGCCGCCACTGTCGGTGGCGCGCACGTACAACAGTCTGGACCTCCGGCCCGATTCCGCCTTCGGCGTCGGCTGGTCCACCCGCTGGGACATGCGGGTCGAGCCCGAGCCGAAGACCTCGACCGTGCTGATCACCTATCCCGGCGGGGAGCAGCACCGCTTCGCCGTCCGGAAGGGCGAAACCCCGCGCACTCCCGCGGAGGCCACCTACGCGTCGCCGCCCGGGGTGTTCGCGACCCTCGCCGACGTGACCGGAGGCGGCTGGCGGCTGATGGACAAGTCGGCCACCTCCTACTGGTTCGACGCGGCCGGTCGGCTCACCAAGGTCACCGACAACCGGAACCACACCCAGGAGCTGACCTACGGAGCCGACGGCAAGCTCGCCAAGGCCACCGCCACCGGCGGCAGGTCGCTCACCTTCACCTGGACCGGCGCCCATGTCACCGCCGTCTCCACCGATCCGGTCGGCGGCGCGCCGCTCACCTGGACCTACGCCTACGACGGCGACAAGCTCGTCAAGGTCTGCCCGCCGAGCACGACGACGGCGTGCTCCGTCTACAGCTACGGTGACGCCTCCCGCTACCGCAGCGCCGTGCTCGACACCGGCCCCGAGGGCTACTGGCGGCTGAACGAGACCGGAACCGCCAACGGCACGAAGATCGACAGCGCGACGCCCTGGCAGCCGGAGCCGGGCGAGGAGGCCAAGCTCACCGGCACGACGCCCGACGTGGTCGCGGCCGTGCCAGGCGCCCTCACCGGCTCGCCCGACACCGCCATGCGCTTCAAGGGCACCGCGACCTCGTCGTACGTGGCCCTGCCCCAGTCCGCCGTCAACGGCCAAGGCGGCAACCTGGCCGTCGAGGCGTGGTTCAGGACCACGGGGTCCGGGACGATCCTCGGCTACCAGAACTCCACCGACACCCCCAGCGCCTTCACACCCGTGCTGTACGTCGGCACGGACGGCAAGCTCCGCGGCCAGTTCTACACGAAGGCCGCCACGCCGATCACCTCCGCCGTCTCGGTCAAGGACGGCAACTGGCACCACGTGGTCCTGTCCGGCGCGGAAGACACACAGACCCTCTTCCTGGACGGCCAGGCCGTCGGCACCCTCGCCGGTGAGATCGAGCACTACAACCAGTACGAGACCCGCATCGGCTCCGGCTACGGCTCCTCCGCCTGGCCCGCCACCACGGGAACCACCGCGGTCTTCCCGTTCGCCGGTGACATCGACGAGGTCGCCGTCTACGGCAAGCCGCTGGGGGCCCAGGTCGTCAAGACCCACTACGCGGCGCGCTCGCCGCAGCCGCAGCTCGTCAAGTCGGTCACCGCGGCGGGCCGTACGGAGGCGGAGAACGTCTACGCGGCCGACGGCGGGCGGCTGACGCAGCACACCGACGCCAACGGCGGAACCTGGAAGCTGTCGGCCCCGGTCTACAGCAGGGAGACCAACGTCCTCGTCTTCGCCACCACCACGGTGACGGACCCGCACGACAAGACGCTGACCCTCGTGGACGACGCCCTGCGCGGCAACCGGCCGATCTCCAAGGCCGACCAGCTCGGCCAGACCAGCCGGTTCACCTACGACGTCGGCGGCTATCCGGCGAAGATCTTCGACCCCAACGGGAACGTCGTGGAGACGGCGTTCGACAGCCGCGGGAACCTGCTGTCGAAGAAGACGTGCCGGACCGCGACCAACTGTGCCACTGAGTACCACGGCTACTACCTGAACATCGACAACCCCTTCGACCCGCGCAACGACCTTGAGAACGCCCGTCGGGACGCGCGGTCGTCCGCGCCGGCGGACGAGACGTACCAGACCTCGTGGGTCTTCAACTCCTTCGGCGAGCAGATCAAGCAGACGATCCCGGCCACCTCGGACTTCCCGCAGGGGCGTACGACGGTGAAGACCTACAGCGACGGGACCGAGCCCGCCGAAGGAGGCGGGCTCACCCCGGCGGGCCTGCTGAAGTCGGCCAAGGACCACAAGGGCAACGAGACCACGTACACCTACACCGCGGCGGGCGACCTGGCGGTCCAGACCAGCCCCGGAGGACTGGCCAAGAAGTACGAGCACGACGCGCTGGGCCGCGCGGTCACGGTGAGCGAGATCTCGCAGGCGTTCCCCGACGGGGTCAAGACGAACGTCGTCTACGATGCGCTGGGCCGGGTCACCTCCCGTACCGGCACCGGGGTGAAGAACGTCGTCACCGGAGTGACGCACACCTCGCTGTGGACCGGAACGTACGACGCGGACGGCCTGCCTTTGACCGAGTCGCTGGCGGACGTCACCGGCGGCGACCGCACTCGCGCCACTGCCTACACCTACGACGTCTACGGCCGCGTGGAGACCGCGACCGGCCCGGAGGGCGGGGTCCAGCGCTTCGCCTACGACCACAAGGGCCAGAAGATCAGCTTCACCGACGAGCGCGGCACGACCTTTGCCTACGGATACACGCTGCGCGGAGAATGGGCCACGACCACCCTCAAGGGCTGGACCGGTAGCCCGGTCACCCCTCAACAGGCGGCAGACCTGGTCATGACCTCCAACGCCTACGACCCGGCCGGGCGGATGGCGTCGCAGACCGACGCGTTGGGCCGCACCACCGCCTACACCTACTACGACGACAACATGCCCGCGGAGAAGATCGCCAAGAATGTCAGGCTGAACGGCTCCACAGCCCCCCGTGACGTCGTGCTGGAGTCCAGAACCTACGACGCCGCCGGCAACCTGACGAGCCAGACCAGCGACGGGGGAACGCTACAGGTCGACGCGACCTTCGACGCGGCCGGACGGCTCGTCTCCCAGACGGTCGATCCGGCGCGGCTGAACCGGGTCACCGCCGTGACCTACGACGCCAACGACAACGTGACCAAGATCAGCATGACCGCCGCAGGCAGCGGCCGCACGGAGGTCAGCGAGTACGCCTACAACGAGGCGAACCGGCCGATCCGGCAGGTCGTGCACAACGGCGGTCAAGATCTCGTGACCAGCTTCACCGTGGACGACCGCGGCCTGGTCACCTCGACGACCGATCCGCGCGGCAACGCGCCCGGCGCCGACCCCGCAGCCTTCACGACCACCCTCTCCTACGATGAGGCGGGTCAGGTCGCACAGGTTCAGCTGCCGTCCATCACGATCGAACGCGCCGGCGCCCCCACGGCCACCATGAGGCCGTCGGCCAAGATGGGTTACAACACCTTCGGCGACAAGACGCACCAGGTCGACGCGGAAGGCCGCGCCACAACCTCGGCGTTCGACCGGGCCGGACGCGTCGTCGAGCAGGTGTTCCCCGCTTACACCCCGCCAGGGGGCCAGCCGCTCACCCCCAAGGAGAGTGCCGCGTACGACGCCGCGGGTCAGTTGATCACCTCGACGGATCGCCGCGGCCAGACGACCACGGCGGTGTACGACGGGCTCGGCCGCAAGGTGCAGGTCACCGCGCCCAAGGCGGGTACGGCCCCGGCCGGCGTGTGGACCTACGGCTTCGACCTGCTGGGGGAGGCACTCTGGACGGTCGATCCCACCGGAGCCCGGTCCGAGTCGACCTACGATGACCTGGGCCGGCAGATCACCTTGACCACGATCGAGCGCAAGCCGTCGCAGGCGGCATACGTCACGAGGATGGAGTACGACGACGCCGACCGTGTGACCAGGACGACACGGCCGACGGGCGACGCGAGCACTCGTGCCTATGACGCGACCGGCGCCCTCGTCAGCGAAACCGACGCGCTGGGCAACACCACCACGTTCGCGTACGACCTGGCCGGGCGCACCACCAGGACCACCGACCCGCTGGGCCGCTCAAGCACCGCCAGTTACGACCTGGCGGGCAGGAAGACCCAGATCCAAGAGGTGGACGCCGACGGCAGCGTGCTGCGGACCAGGAGAGCCGACTACGACCTGGCCGGCAATCCGATCAGCCAGACCTCTGCCGAAGGCCATACCGCCACCCAGGTGTTCGACGGCGCGAACCGGCTGATCGAGCGTCAGGAGCCGATCTCGGCCACCGAAAAGATCACCACGAGCTTCGGCTACGACGCCGTTGGTCGTCCGACGCGCTCCACCGACGGCCGAGGCAACGCCACCTTCACCACCTACAACAGCCTTGGCCTGGCGGAATCGGTCATCGAGCCCAGCACCGCGGCCCATCCTGACGTGTCCGACCGCACCTGGACCACCGCCTACGACGCGGCCGGCAACCCCGTGACCAGCCTCGTTCCCGGCGGAGTGCGCGTAGACCGCGTGTTCGACGAGCTCAACAGGCTGACCAAGCAGTCCGGCACCGGCGCCGAGGTCGCCACCGAGGACAAGACGTTCGGCTACGATCAGGCCGGCAGGATGGTGGCGGCGAACGGTCTGAGCTTCACGCTCAACGATCGCGGCCTGCTGCTCAAGGCGGCGGGAACGGGCGGCGACCTGAACGCCTTTGCCTACGACGCCGACAACAGGCTCGCCCAGCGCGTCGACGTCACCGGAACCACCAGCTTCACCTGGGACGACGCCGATCGGCTGACCCAGACGGTGGACCCCGTCAGCGCCTCCTCCATCGATTACGTCTACGACAAGGCCTCGCGCCTGACGTCGATGGCCTACGGCGCCTCGGGGGCCCGCCGCTCCTACGCCTACGACGGTCTGAACCGGCTGACCAAGGACGAGCTCACGACTTCGTCGGGTGGCGCCATCGCCTCGATCGAGTACGGCTACGACCTGGACGACAACCTCGTCGCCAAGACCACCAGCGGTACGGCGGGAGCCGGGACCAACACCTACACCTACGACTGGGCCAACCGGCTCACCTCGTGGACCGCCCCGGACGGCAAGAAGACCGACTACGGCTGGGACGCGGCCGGCAACCGGACCAAGGCCGGCGACAAGACCTACACCTACGACGAGCGAAACCGCCTGACGTCGGGAGACGGCCACTCCTACACCTACACGGCGCGCGGCACCCTGGCCGAGGACTCAGCCGGAATCGTGCGCTTGACCAAGTTCGACGCCTTCGACCGGCTTGTGCAGGACGACGGCGTCACGTACCACTACGACGGCCTGGATCGGGTCGAAACCCGCACTCAGGGGCAGCAGACCACTCGCCACGTCTACGACGGCCTGTCCGACAACCTCGTGTGCGTGACGGATGCCGCCAATGTCGTGCGAGCGGCCTTCGGCCGGGACGCGCTGGGCCGCACGCTGGGCATCAGCGACGGCGCGGGCGCCCAGCTCGCCTTCTCCGACCTGCGCGGCGACCTCGTCGGGGCGTTCAAGGCGGACGGCACCTCCCTCATCGATTCGGTCGCCTACGACCCCTTCGGTGAGGTCATCACCCGAACCGGCAACGCCCACGCCCTCGGCTACCAAGGCGCCTACACCGACCCGGACTCCGGCAAGATCAACATGGCCGCCCGCTGGTACCAACCCAGTACGGGCAGCTTCGTCTCGGGTGACACGCTGAGTCAGAACGCGGACCCCAGCGTCCAGCTCAACCGTTACGCCTACGCCAACGACAACCCCCTCACCAACATCGACCCTGACGGCCACAAGGCTCTGAGCAAGGTCATGGGCAAGCTCGCCGGCATGGTCAAGAACATGTTGTGGAACAAGTCCGGAGGCCTGAGCATCGCCACGTCGGCGGGCGGCGCCACGATGAAGGCGCTGAGCTGCCCCCAGGGCGGCAAGAAGAGCAAGGATCCCATCTGCAAGGACGCGGCGAAGGAATACACGAGCTGCACCAAGGAGAACAAGGGCAAGACCGGTAAGAACATCTGCCAGGGAATGAAGGACGACTACGTCGACTGCCGCAACGAGCGCCGTGCCGGAAACTACAAGGGAAGCGCCAAGATCTGCGGGTCCTTCGCCGACGAATATGTCACCTGCCGGAAGGGCAGCGACTACGAGTCGCGCAAGAGTGACGACGTCTGCTCCGGGGCGGGACGTGAGGTTCGCCGCTGCATGTTCGGAGCCGAGAACGGTTCGCGTCCCGGATACGGCCAGGGGGTCGGCGGTTGCGAGAACGTGCGTTTCGACTATTACTCGTGCCGTGCCGACAAGAGAGGCGACGATCCAGGATGCAGCACCATGTCGGAGGTCGTCTTCCGCTGCAAGAAACACACCAACGTCAAGTGTGACGATGTTGACGACAAGTTTTTGTCTTGTTACAAGCGTGGCCGCGGGATGTCGGCGAACGAATGCGCTTTCGGAGTGAACGTGCTGTTCCACTGCCGGGACAGCGTGAACCAGAAGGTCCTCTCCGAAAAGGGGATCTGTGGCAAGACCTATAACTCGTTCCTTGAGGACTGCAAGGATCTCAAGGGGCTCAGAGGCAGCAACTGCACGCAAGGAGAAAGCTGGCAGGACGTTTCCTACGCCATCTGCGAGAACGGCAAGGGCGGCGGCGTGTGCGTCACCTACCTGAGCGACGACGACAAGGGGACCCTGGAGAAGGGCGGAGAGCTGCCGATGGTCATCATCAGCTCCGGGCTCGACATCTGCGCGGCCGTCATGGGCGTCGAACAGCCGCTCGTCGCCGCTGGCTGCGGGGTGGTGAAGGCGGTGATCGACATCATCAACGGAGTGCTCAAAGATATGCAGGACAATGCGATCGCCGCTGCCAGCAGCGGGAGCAGGTCGCACGGCGAGGGCTCCGGCATCGCCGTCATCACCAAGACGAGCAACTGTAAGTTCAGCAAATACGCGACCGTGTGCAAGCCTGAGTACGCGCACATCATAGACACCAAATATGCGCCGCTGTGAGCCGGAACGACGAGGTTGACGGAGAGCAGATGACGGATGATCCGGCCGAGGCCAGGCGCAGTTCACCCCGCTCCGGCCGTCGTCTCGCCATGGTGCTTGCTCTCTGCCTGGTTCTCGGCGTGGGGGCCGGCGGATTCGCCTGGAAGCGCGAGCATGACAAGGCGTCGAGCCAGGAACGTCTGGCCGTGGCCCGCCTGCTCGCGCTCCATGCCGCTGAACTGCGCGACACGGATCCGGTCAAGGCACGGAAACTCGGGGCGGCCGCCGTCGCACTCCATGCCGACGAGCAGACCCGTGCCGGGCTGACGGACACCCTGCTCATGTGGCGGCGCGCACATCTGGCGGAGCCCACCCCCACCGGCGTTCAGGCCATGGCCCTGAGCGCCGACGGGCGGATCGCTCTCACAAAGGGCACGGACGGCGTGAGCGTGCTCGACCTTCGCACCTGGCTGGATCCGGACATCACCGAGAAGGCGGATCGGCTCGCCGTGCTGAAAGGGCTTGAGGAGGTGACCGCGGTGGCGTTGTCGGCCGACGGGCGGACGGCGCTGATCGGCGGTGATGACGGCTCCGCGATCGTCTGGGATCTCACCGACCCGGCCCGTCCCGTCCGCGGGACCACCCTCGAGGGCAGGGCGAAGGGCGGGGCGGCACGTAAGATCGCGCTGTCCGGTGACGGTCGCACCGCGCTGGTCGCCGACGATGACGGCGACCTGCTCGTGTGGAATCTGGCCGATCGATCCCGCCCGGTCCGGTCCTCGGTCATCGAGGCCGCCCATGACGGCGTCCAGGACCTGGCGTTGAGCGGTGACGGCCGCACGGCCGTCACCGTCGGGGAACGGGGTTCGACGGTCGTCTGGAATCTGGCGGACCCCAAGCATCCCGTCAGGTCAGCCGACCCTGCCTTTCCCGGCAGCCTCACGGAGGCGCTGGGGATGAGCGGGGACGGCCGGATCGCTCTGGTCGCCGGCGCCGAACGGGTGAGAGCGTGGGATCTGCACAATCCCGCCGATCCTGGAGAGACCGGTGGCATGGATGTTCCGGACGTCACCCAGATCGCCCTGGCGCCCGACGGGCGGAGAGCCCTCCTCGGCACCAGCCTCGGCGACGGGTTCCTGTGGGACCTCTCCCGCCCGGCCCGGCCCGTCCGGCTCGCCGCGCTGAAGGGGAACACGGAGGACGTCGACGCCGTCGCGCTCAGCGCGGACAGCCGGGTCGCCCTCATGGCCGACCCCTACCGCGGGATCTTCCTCTGGGACCTTCACGACCTGGACCGCGTCATGGCGGATCCCCTGGGAGCGATGTGCTCGCAGGCCGGTGGCGGGGACCCTCTCACCAGGGAGGAGTGGACGAGGTTCGCGGGAGACACGGACTGGACACGCTACGGCGGCGACGCCTCCGGCGTCCTGTCCGTCTGCTCCATGCGCTGACGACCCCATGCGCTGACGACCCCATGCGCCGACGAACGCCGCGCTCGCGCACCGCCGCATGGAGCGCGTCCGTGTAACGCGCTCCACCACGGCGGGCTCAGCGGGATGGATGCCCTTCCGAAGGTTCGCCCGGGTCAGCGGTCAGGCCGTACGGTCCGGGGTGAGGTCCGGAGCGACCTCCGGGTGGGCGGTGACGCGGCGGCGGACGGCCAGGCCGAACAGGGCGACCAGCAGGCCGCACGCGCCCGACAGCGCGAAGGGCGCCGCGGGACGCCACAGGTCGTAGAGCCAGCCGCCGACGCCGGAGATGACGAAGATGCCGATCGCGCCGCAGAGCGTCTGGACGCCGAAGCTGGACCCCCGGTAGCGGGCCGGCACCTGCTGGGCCAGCAGCGGGCCCGCCGTGGTGATGACGCCGATCTCGCCCAGGCCGATGGCGGCCGCCACCAGCATCATGCCCGGCCCGAGCGGGTCGCTGACCAGCAGCGTCGACAGGTACGCGGCCGCGGCCAGCGTCTGGGCCAGGATCACCACGTCCTGCCGGCGCATCCGGTCGCCGAGCCAGCCGAACAGCGGCGCGCCCACCACGATCACCATGTACGCGATGCCCACGATCGCGCCGCTCTTGGCCAGGGCCTCGGTGGCGGACATGCCGCGCACGGCCTTGGCGTAGTCCACGATCCACAACGACAGGAAGCTCGCCACCAGCGCCAGGTCGGCCCTGGCCACGAAGGACGCCGCGTACGACAGCGCCACGCCGGGATCGCGGGCCAGCCGCACGCCCTCGCCGACCAGCCGCGCCAGCCCGACGCGCTGCTCGACGGGCGCGGCCGGGCCGGCCGCGAGCGTGCCGCGCAGGGCCAGCGCGCCCAGCAGCACCAGGCCGGCGACCACCAGGAAGCCCACCCGTGCCGCCGTGGCCGCTTCCATGCCGCCGTTCTCCAGCATGTTCGGCAGGCGTACCAGCACCAGCACCGCGATCACCGCGCCGATGCCGCTGAACAGGCCGAGCCAGCCGTAGGCCTTGCCGCGCGCGTGGTCGCGCACGTAGTCGGCGGTGATCGCGGACATGGTGACGTTCAGGGCGGCGATCCCGAGGGCGAAGACGACCCGCAGCGCGACCAGGACGACGACGTTGCCCGCGAACGGGTAGAGCGCCGCGCCGACCGCGCACAGCAGCAGCCCCGCCACGGCGACGGGCCGCCGGCCGATGCGGTCGGCGAGCGCGCCGTACCAGACCAGGCTCAGGATGAGCGCCGCCTCGGCGGCGATCTGCAGGTAGCCGGTGGTGCGGCCGAGCTCGTCGCCGGACAGCCCCAGCGCGTCGGTGAGCAGGTACGGCTGGGCGGCCGGCAGGAACGTGATGACCGCCGTGCCGAGGAGCCCGAGCCCCATGCATGCCCAGAGGTTGGTCCTGCTGATGCCCGTCGAGGCGTCGAGACCTAACATGGCAGAGATCATCCCAACGTCAGCCCTAGATCGTCTAGGTTTGGGGCATGATGAGTGACCGAGTCCCGCCGGGCGTCAGCGCCGCGGTGCCCAACGTGGCGCGGATGTACGACTACTACCTCGGCGGGAAGGACAACTTCGCGTCCGACCGGGACGCCGCGGAGAAGGTGCTGTCGATCATCCCCGAGATCAGGGGCGACGCGCGCAACAGCCGGGCCTTCCTGCAGCGCGCCGTGCGCCACCTGCGGCAGGAGGGCGTCGACCAGTTCCTCGACATCGGGTCGGGGCTGCCGACCGCCGGCCACGTGCACGAGGTGGTCGAGGGCGCGAAGATCGTCTACGTGGACAACGACTCGGTCGTGCTGACCCACTCCCGTGCCCTGCTCGGCCGTTCGCCGGACGTCACCGTCCAGGAGGGCGACCTGCGGCGGCCGGAGGCCGTCATGGAGCGGGCGGCCGAGGTGCTGGACTTCTCCCGGCCGATCGCGCTGCTCGTGGTCTCGCTGCTGCACTTCGTCACCGACGACGAGGACCCGGTCGGCATCGTCCACCGTTACCGCGACCTGCTGCCGGCGGGCAGCCACATCGTGCTGACGCACGTCGCCCCGGACACCATGCCGAGCAAGGCCGACGACGTCAGCGCCGTCTACCGGAACGCGACCTCGCCGTTCACGGCCCGCAGGCGGTCGGTGTTCGCCTCCCTCCTGGACGGCTTCGACCTCCTGGAGCCGGGCATCGTCAACACCCGCGAGTGGCGTCCCGACCCGGACACGGACCCGTCCCCGATCCACGGCGACTACCACCTGTGCGCGGTGGGCCGCAAGCAGTCCTGATCCGCGCGCTTTCGAACCCGTTTCGAACATGTGATCTAAAAACCGTGGGCTTCCGCCGTCGGTCGTGCTTACGATCTCGGTGATCGCCGGCCGTGCGGAGCGGCCGGCTCCACCGGACGGGAGAGATGTCCTTGAGGCGTGCGATGATCGCGTCAGTCGCCGGGTTGAGCCTGCTGGGTTCCGTTGTCGTGGCGGGCCCCGCGCGGGCGGCCACCGTCGCGACGGTCCCGCTGGCCCCGGTCGTGGAGCAGGCCAGGGAGGTGGCCCGGTTCTGGCTCGCCGACGGGGCCGCCAACCTGCGGAACGCCACGCCGTACACCGTTCTGACCGTGGCCCCCGGTGAACGCCTGTCCACCGGGGTCGTTCCCGACGGGCCGCCGGTCAGCATCTCCCCGATCGGGCCGGAGGACCCGCCAGGGGACGGAGCCGTGACGTCCGGCAAGGTGTTCTTCATCGGCGGCGACAACCAGCCCCACTGGTGCACCGGCACTTCGGTGCAGTCGAACTACCGCAATCTCGTCGCCACCGCGGGCCACTGCGTGTTCGACGTCGAGGCACCGATGGGCGCGCTCGGCAAGTGGGTCTTCGTCCCGGCGTACTCCGACGGCGCGACCCCGTTCGGCCTGTACGTCGGCAAGCAGGGCATCTCCCACTACGACTTCGACGACATCCGCGACTTCGACCGGGACTACGCCTTCGCCACCGTCCACAGCGGCGTCGTCCTGTCCGCCCCGGACGTGCTGACCCACGTCGGACGCCTGGGCGACCGGGTCGGCGGCATGGGGCTGGCGGTCAACCAGCCGCTCCCGCCCGTCGCCGACGTCTTCGGCTACCCCGCCGGGGTCCATCCCGACGGCACCGGCCCGTACACGGGCGGGACCCTCGAACGTTCGACCGGGCCGACGTTCGCCGTGCGGACCACCAGGCCGCCGCGCATGGACCGGCCCATCGGGGTGGACTCGCCGTTCACGGGCGACGGCTCGCTGGGGTCGGCGTGGGTGAGCGGGTACGACGAGGAGACCCGCGCCGGCTACCTGACCGGCCTCACGATCGGCGTCGCCGACACCGACGGTGACGAACGGTACGACACCGGCGTCTCCCCGTACTTCGACAGCGCCCTGTTCCAGGTCTACCGGGACGCGGCCAACCGCTGGACCGGTGCCATCACCACCATGTCCGGCTGATCCGGACGTCCCGGCAGGGGGCGTACCCCCTGTCGGGGCGGCCGTGCGAGGATCGGGCTCCGTTCTGTGAAGGTCATGGTGAGTGGAGGCGACGCGTGCTGAACGAGCGGGAGCGGACGCGGGGTGGCCGGGTGGGGTTACGGCCGAGGCTGGTGGCGGCGGGCTGGGACTATCTGGTGATCGTCGCCTGGCTGGTCCTGCTGGCCGTGGTGTTCGTCCCGCTGCGCCTGGCGGGGGCGGCGGTGTTCGACGGGCTCGGCGTGGTGGGCACCGATGTGCTGATCACCGCCCTGTCCGTGCTGCCTGTGCTGACGTACCTGACCCTGGGGGAGGCGGGGCGGCGGCAGGCGACGTGGGGCAAGCGGCGGGCGGGGCTCATCGTGGTCCTGGCCGGTGGCGGGCGGCCCGGTGCGGCGCGGATCGTGGCGCGCGGCCTGGTCAAGCTGCTGCCGTGGCAGTGCGCCCACATGGCGGTGTCCCGGCTGGCCCGTGACCAGGAGTCGGCCGTCGCCATGCCTCTGCTGGTCGCGGCGTACGCGCTGGCCGGGGCCACGATCGTGCTGGTGCTGGCCCGCCGCGACCGGGCCGCCCTGCACGACCTCGTGACGGCCACCCGGGTCGTCCGGACGCGGCCGGGGGAGGCAGCCGGTCAGAACCGGTAGCGCAGGACGCGCGCGCCCTGCCGCGACAGGGCCGTGCTGAGGGCGGTGAGCCGGGTGAGCGCGCGAAGCGGCTGCGGGAACCCGGCGACCTCCGGCGCGCGGACGAGGAGCTGCTCCTCGGCCAGTTCGAGACCGGCTCCCCAGGACTCCGGCTCGCGGGGGTCGTCGAAGCCCTGGGCCGCCTTGACGCCGAGCGCCTTGATGCTCGGGTGGTACTTCATGGCCCGGGCGGCGAAGCGGGTGTAGCCGTTGATCGCGAGCTCGCCCGAGGGGAAATGACGGGTCAGGTCGCGGGCCATCGCCGCGAAGGAGTCGCCGGGCATGAACGGCAGCAGCCCCTCGGCGACGATCATCGCCGGCCGGTCGCCGGGGACGTCCGCGAGCCGGCCGGACGAGGTGAGATCGGCTGCCACCAGGTGCGAACCGCCCGGCAGGCACTCGGCTCGCAGGGCCACCACCTCGGGGAAGTCGACGTCGTACCAGTCGACGCCCGGCGGGGGATCGCACCGCCACATCCTGGTGTCCAGGCCGCAGCCCAGGTCGATCACCACGCAACCGGGACGGGCGGCGACGAAGGCGCGGACGGCGTCGTCGAGCTTCTTCGCGCGCAGCGCGGTCGTGGCGACCAGGTCGGGCTTGACCTTCAGCCTGCCGAAGTCGTAGTCGATGCGGCCGGCCAGCTCGGCCGAGAGCCGGTCGCCCAGGATCGCGCCGGGCGACCCGGCGTCCAGGGCTCTGGCGTGGAGGGTGAGCAGCAGCGTTTCCTGGATCAGCCCGAGTTCGGGGCGCAGGAGGTGCACGGGATTTCCTAACGGCGTGGCGGATGGCGGGCTGCGAGGTCCTGCAGCCACGTCAGGGAGTCGTGGGCGGCCCTGATGCGCTCGGCGCGGTGACCCTCGCCGCCGACGAGGCCGATCCCTTCGCCGGCGATCTCGCCGAAGGCGCTCAGGCTGTCGAGCTTGCGCTGGACGACCTTCTGCCAGGCGTCGTCCTCGATGCGGTAGTAGGAGGTGCGGTCGGCGGGCCTGCGGACCTTCGCGACCAGGCCGATGGCGGTGAGGAAGCGCATGTTCGAGGTGAGCGAGGCGCGGCTGGCCCGGATCGCCTCGGCGATCTGGCCGGCGGACTGCTCGGCGGGGTCGCAGATCATGAGCCAGCCGAGGATGCGCCCGGTGATGGGAGGCAGCCCCCACTCCTCGACGCAGAAGGCGGTCACCCGCTCCACCCATGGGAGCAGCCGGTCCTGCTGTTCCTCGGCGCTCATGGGGCCCCTCCGGTCCGCGTTGCTAGTTGTTTCAACTCTGACTGAAACAACTAGCAATGTCAACGCCGGGGATCACGTAAGGAGGCTCATGCCTCCGGCAGGGACGGGTCGGGCGTCCAGGGGGCGGGGGCGGTGATGGACCAGCGTTCGTGGTCGCGCCAGGCGCCGTCGATGTAGAGGTAGGCGGCCGACAGCCCTTCGTAGCGGAAGCCCAGCCGCCGGGCCAGCGCCAGGGACGCCTCGTTCCCCGGCTGGATGTTGGCCTCCAGGCGGTGGAGCCGCAGGTCGGTGAAGGCGTGCCGAAGGGTGAGGGTGAGCCCTTCCGTCATGTACCCCCGCCCCGCGGACGGCGCGAAGGCCGCGTAGCCGACGGACGCGCCCTGGTAGCGGCCCCGGATGATCGAGTTGATGTTCACCGTTCCCGCGACGGCTCCGGTCTCCCGGACGCGGATCAGGAAGCCCAGGTTGAGGCCGTCGTCGAAGCGGTGCATCCAGGCACGGAACCCCTCCGCGGTCGAGGGCAGCTGCATCCATGGCAGATGCAGCGCGGCGCTGGCCCGGACGAGCGAGCAGAATTCGTCCTGGTCGGAGAGGGTGAGCGGGCGCAGTTCGACCCGCGATGGCATTTCGGACATGCGGTAAACACTAGGGGCTGTGGGGGAGATCCCGGCCGGTCAGGCGGAGGTGCTGCTGCCCGTGGTGGTCCAGGCCCGGTGGGCCGTCTCGCGGATCTCCTCGTCGGCGGTCTGCTCCACCCGGGACATCGCCGCGCGCAGGATGGGCGGGGTCATCAGCGAGGTGACGATCGCGACCAGCACCACCAGCGTGTACGCCTCCACGCTCAGGATGCCCAGCCGCAGGCCGACCATGGCGACCACGACCTCGATCACGCCGCGCGCGTTGAGCCCGGCGCCCAGGGCCAGGGCCTCCCAGCGGTTGAGCCGGCTCAGCCGGGCGCCGGCGTACGCGCCGACGAACTTGCCGACGATCGCGACGGCCAGCACCGCGAGCCCGGCCAGCAGCACCGGCAGGCGGGTCAGCGCGGTCAGGTCCATCCGCAGCCCGGCGGTGGCGAAGAAGACGGGGGCGAAGCCGTACAGCGTCACCGTGCGCAGCGGCGCCAGCCGGGCCGGGTCCACCCGGCCCGCGCTGCCGATCAGCATGCCCATCACGAACGCGCCGAAGACCGACTCCAGGCCGAGCGCGTGCGTCCCGGCCGAGGCCAGGACGACGAGCACGACCGCCGTCCCGACCGTCGGGCCCGCCTCCGGCGACCTGGCCGCCAGCCGCATCGCGCCGCGCACCAGCGGACGCCCGACGGTCAGGGCCAGCACGACGATGGCCGCGAGGTAGGCCAGCGAGGTGAGCACGGTGCCCGTGGTGACCGCGTTGACGGCCATGGCGCTGACGATCGAGAGCATGAACCAGCCGAACGCGTCGTCGATCATCCCGGCGGTGAGGGTGAGCTGGCCGATGTTGCGGTGCAGCAGCCGCATGTCGATCAGCGTCTTGGCCAGCACGGGGATCGCGCTCACGCACATCGCCACGCCCATGAACAGCGCGAACACCGTCATGTCGGTGCCGTCGGGGACGATGGCCCTGGGCAGCAGGAACCCGGTGGCGATGCCGAGCCCGAGCGGGATGATCAGGCCGCCCGCGCTGATCCCGGCCGCGGTGGCCGCCCGCCGGCGCACCAGGTTCAGGTCCATGTGGATGCCGGTCAGCCCGACCAGCAGCAGCACGCCGATCTGACCGACGGCGTCCAGGAGGTGGAACTGGCCGGGGTCGGCGGGGAAGAGCCAGCGCTGGAGGTCCGGCGCGACGTGCGCCAGGATCGACGGCCCGAGCAGCACGCCGGCGAACAGCTCGCCCACCACGGCGGGCAGCCGGAACCGGGCCGCCAGCGACCCGAGTCCCAGGGCGAGCGCGAGCATCACTGCGATCTGGAGCAGAAACACGAGCATGCTGTGCGCGCCTATAGGGGCAATGGGCGTCTGCATGAATATCCCCTGGGGTCGATCCGGTTCCCGAGCCTGGACATTCAGCTAAAAACACCCGGCGCAGCCGCCGCAACGGACCCGTCCGGATGTGGCACTCTCTGAGAAGGCGCCCCTCGAAGATGCGCAATCTCGGATAAACCGGACGGGACGCGGCTCAGGCGCGCGGCCCGAGCAGCACCGGCAGGGCGCGCACGCCGTTGTCCAGCAGCGAGGTGAGCCGCGGCAGGTCGTCCAGCGGCCCGGCGGCCCGCATGCCGGGAAACGTCGCGAACAGGGCCGGCAGCGCGACCTCGGCCTGCAACCGGGCCAGCGGCGCGCCCAGGCAGAAGTGCGGCCCGTGCCCGAACGCGAGATGCGGCACGGACGGCCTGGTCACGTCGAAGTCGGCGGCGTTCTCACCGAACCGCTCGGGGTCGCGCCCGGCGGCGGAGAAACAGGCGAGCACCGCCTCGCCCGCCCGCACCCGGACGCCCTCGATCTCCAGGTCCTCCATGGCGTAGCGCATCGGGAAGTAGGCGTTGGGCGACTCCCAGCGCAGCGCCTCCTCCACGGCCGCGCTCCACGGCACGGCCCCCGAGCGCAGCAGCTCAAGCTGCTCGGGCCGGCCCAGCAGGGCGCGGACGGCGTGCGCGATGAGGTTGATGGTCGTCACGTGGCCGGCGATCAGCAGCACCTGCACGGTGTCCTGCAATTCGGCGTCGTCCAGCCGTCCCTGCCCGTGCAGCGCGATCAGCTCGGTCGTCAGGTCCTCGCCGGGCGTGCCGCGCCGCAGCTCGATGATCTCGGCGACCAGATCGAACAGCGCCCTGCGTCCCTGCGGGCCGTCCGGCGGGCACCGGTCGAGCTGCACCACCTGGTCGGTCAGCTCGCGCAGGCGCTCCCGGAGGCCCTCGGGGACGCCCAGCATCTCGACGATGACGCGCAACGGCAGCGGGTAGGCGTACTCGGCCCGCAGGTCGACCGGCTCGCCCGGCGGCCGGGCCGCCAGGTCCTCCAGCAGGTCGCCGACGATGGAGGTGATCCACGGCTCCATCCGCTGCACCTGGCGCGCGCTGAACAGCTTGACCAGCGGGCCGCGCAGCCGCCGGTGCTCCTCGCCGTCGGCGTTGAGCATGGACGCGTCGGTGACCAGCCGCATCAGCGACGTGCCCTCCGGCGCCGCGGCGCGGGCCTCGGGGTCCCAGTAGCGGATGTCACGCGTCATCGCCGGGTGCGACAGCACCGCCTCCAGCGTCGAGTGGCTGACGGCGGCCCAGGCCCGCACCCCCTCGACCAGTACGGGGACGAGCGGCCCGGCCCGGCGCAGCCGCTCGTCGCTCGCGTGCAGGTCAAGGGTGGCCGGGTCGAGAACGAACTCGGGATCCATGGTCATCCTGTCTGTCTTGTACGGTTCGGCGGTCATCGGCTCGACGCCGCCCCGCTGAAGCGGCGGGGCAGGACCATGACCGGGTTGTCGTCGAGGATCACGTCCGGCGGCCCGAAGCGCTCGGCCACCCGGCGGATCTCCGGGTCGTCGAGCAGCAGGAGCCGGCCGTCGAGGACGAGCGGCTCGTCGTCGGCGTACAGGGTGGGCCGGTCGACCTGGCAGTCGCAGTGGGCGTGGCCGGGCGCGGTGGTGACGGCCACGCCGTCGGTGAGCGCGTCGAGCCCGCAGTAGAACGCGCCGGCGTGCTTCTCCCGCTCGAACTGGGTGCCGCCGGCCACCCGCACCTTCGGGTTCAGCCCGATCAGCGCGTGCCGCAGGTAGTAGCCGCCGGGCGAGAAGCGGCGCAGCCGGTCGGCGGACGTCCCGCCCTCGATCTTCTGCACCACGTTGCCGGCCAGGATGACGCTCAGCGGCTCCTCGGGCACGCCGGTGACCGTGGAGTCCTCGACGACGAGCACGCCCTCGGTGTCGGCGGGCCAGAAGTTGACGCCCCCGTACGGGAAGGGCCGCCACTGGCCGGGGCCTGGCGGCTCGGCGTCCGGCATGAGGGTCAGCCCGGACAGCGTGAGGTCGGTGCCGGCCGTCGAGGTGACCCGGATCCTCGCGGCCGCGCCCAGCTTCTCCAGCGTGCGGTGCGCCAGGGCGTAGAAGACCTCGTTGGGCAGGCGGGCGCCGGTGAGCAGCGCGCCCGCCGTGGCGCTCATGTGCAGGGACGCGAACCTGACCGGCAGGGCCGCGATCTCGTCGAAGAACAGCGGCGCGGTGTGCACCTCGCCCCACCAGGTGCAGGCGATGACCACGTCCGACGCCCCGACGGCGGCCCGCTCGACGTGGTGCCCGGCCCCGCTGTCCCATCCGCCGGGGCTGAACGGCGCCACCGACAGGATGTGCACGTCGGCGTCCCGGTAGGCGGCCGCGGCCGCGATGGCCTGGACGACGACCGGATCGACGGTGTGCTCGGCCAGCACCAGCACCCGCTCGCCCGGCGCCACCCGCAGGTAGTGCACCAGGTTGCGGGCGCCGGGCATGAGCTCGACGATCGAGTACGGCGCGGCCGTCGGTTCGGCCGCGTAGCCGAAGGGCGAAGTGGCGTACGGATTCGTGGTCATCGTTGTCTCCCCCCAGCGCGGTTCAGCGTGAGAGCCGCCGCGCGCCGGCCGACAGCGCGGCCGGGTCGAAGCCGAACGCGTCCGCCGGGTCGTTGCCCAGATACAGGTCGCGGACCAGCTCCCCGGCCGCCGGGGCGTTGCACAGCCCGTGGCCGGAGAACCCGGTCGCGTACAGGAACGCCGGCGATCCGGGCAGCCGGCCGATGAAGGCCGACCGGTCGGGGCTGGCGTCCCGCGGGCCGCGCACCGCCGTCTCCAGCCCGGACAGGTCCAGGCCGGGGTAGGTGGTGGCGAGCTGTTCCCTGGCCCTGACGAACCAGGCGTCCCGGTCGGTGCCGGGGTTGCCCATGCCGATCAGGATCCGGTCGCCGCGCCGGCGGATCAGCAGCCCGCTGGCGGCGTGCAGGGTGACCGGCATGTCGGGCACCTCGGGCAGCGGGCCGGTGGTGAGCAGCTCCTGCACCGCCGGACCGGTCAGCGGCAGGTCAACGCCCGCCGCCGACGCGATCCAGCCCGACCAGGCCCCTGCCGCGCACACGATCGCCTGCGCGGTGAACGTGCCGTCCGCGGTCTCGACGCGCCCGGTGGCCGGGTCGACGGCGGTGACGGCGCAGCCGGTGCGCAGCGAGGCCCCCGCCCGCGCCGCCCCCTCCGCGTACGCCTGCACGATGGCGGCCGTGTCGCTCACGAACGCCTGCGGCGACCACGCGGCCGCCAGCAGCGACGGCTCCTCGACCAGCGGGTTGAGCCGCCGGGCCTCCTCCGCGCCGATCAGCGACACGTCCACGCCCGCGGCCCGCTGCGCCGGCAGCTCGGCCTCGAACCTGTTCACCTGCTCCCGTTCGGTGAACAGCACGAGGTAGCCCACCTGCCGCATCGGCAGCTCGGTGCCGGGCCAGCTCGGGAACGAGTGATAGGCCGACAGGCTGCGCACCGCCATCGCCGAGCTGACCGGGTCGCCGGAGAAGTAGGCGCGCAGCACGTCCGCGGTGGCCCGCGAGGCGCCGGAGGCCAGGTCGTCGCGCTCCAGCACGACGGTCTCGATCCCGGCCTCGGCCAGGTGGGCCGCGATCGACAGCCCGATCACCCCGCCGCCGATGACCACCACCTCGGCCTGGTCGGCCTGGCTCATGCCGGGGCCACCGTCCCGCCCTTGAACGGAGTCAGCATCGGGCCGGTGACCGGGGCCACCGAACCGTCCGCGCGCAGGTGCTCGTCCACCTGCCACGGGAAGAGCTGGAGGTTCCAGGCGCCCAGGCAGTTGACGTACAGGGCCATGTGGCTCATGAGCGCGACGAAGTCCTCGCGGTCCTGGAGCTGGTCGGTGATCTCCAGCGCGCGCTCGGTGAACTGGTGCAGCTTGTTGAGCCCGCAGTAGCCGAGGAACTCGGCCGGGGTGGCGGCCATGATGCGCGCCATCTGCTGCAGGAACTCCAGCGGGAGCTGCTGCTGCTGGGCGGCCCTGACCAGGCCGGAGTAGCAGCAGTAGCCGAGCGGGCGGGTCTCGCCGTTGACGAACAGCATCGTGGTCAGGGTGGTGCCGAAGCTGCCCGCGCCCGAGGCGATCCGGCCCTCGTGCAGGTCGACCAGCTCCTGGGGCGGGTCGAGCCAGATGCGCTCGATCTCGTCGTGCAGCTCGGCGAGGAGCTGGTCGGCCTCGGCGTGCCGAGCCGTCGGGCGGCGCAGCTGGTGGCCGCCGCCGTCGCCGGCCCTGCGGACCTCGACGATCACGGGCTCGCCGCCGGAGTACACCGACTGCCACACCGCCTGCCCGGCCTCGGCGAGCGCGTCGAGGTCCTCCTCGCGGACGGTGCCGATGGGCGTGGCGGGCATCGGCTCGCTCAGCGGGCCGTACTTGATGCCGAGGTGCTGGAGGCGGGAGCAGAACACCGAGCCGTCCGGCGCGATCCGCCGGTCGATCTTGTGGACGCCCGGGACGTGCAGCAACTCGGGCATCGGGGCCAGGTGGTAGAGGTGGTGGCCCGCCACGAGGGCGTGGCCTTGCAGGCTGCGATAGGGCAGGGTCTGCCACAACGCGTCGGCTAGGTCGCGGTTGCGTCCGTCGAGGTCTGCTGTGACCGATACGCCGATGGTGGGCCAGAGGATTTCGATCTGCCGCTCAGTGGCCGATTTGTTCATAACGCGGACAGTAACACAGCCGTTACGACGTGTAATTGAGGGGGTCGTACGACGCCCGGAGGGGAGAGATGTCCGGGGGAAGGGGCCGGGGGCGGTCGTCGCGCGCGCCGGCGGGAGAAGTTTGGCGCCCCAGTCGTTTCCGACTGGGGCGATGCCAACATTAGGGCGTTTTGTCTGGTTTGTACAGGTTCTTTAACGTGAACGCGCGGGCCGCGTCTGGACGCGGCCCGCACGTGAGATCCTCCTGCCCGCGTCGCGGGCCGGGCGATCAGAAGATGTTCACCCCGTAGGCGCTCAGCGCCTCGGTGACCGGCTGGAAGAAGGTCGTCCCGCCGCTGGTGCAGTTGCCGCTGCCGCCGGAGGTCAGGCCGAGCGCGATGCCGCCGGAGAACAGGGCGCCGCCGCTGTCGCCGCCCTCGGCGCAGACGTTCGTCTTGATCATCTGGCGTACGGTGCCCTCGGCGTAGTTCACGGTGGCGTTGAGCGCCGTCACCGAGCCGCTGTGCACGTGGGTCGTGCTGCCGCTGCGCTGCACGGACTGGCCGACGTAGGCGTTGCCCGCGCTGGTGATGTCACGCGAGCCGCTGTAGAGGTCCACGCCGCCCGGGTGGGCGATGCTGGTGTTGGTGTAGCGGACGATCGCGTAGTCGTTGCCCGGGAAGCTGGAGCCCGTCGTGTTGCCCAGGGTCGTGGTCTTCGCGGAGTTGGAGTACCACGTGGAGGCGATGTTGCCGCAGTGGCCGGCGGTCAGGAAGTAGTAGGTCGAACCGCTGACCACGTTGAAGCCCAGCGAGCACCGGTACTGCCCGCCGTAGATCGCGTCGCCGCCCTGGATGAAGAGGCTGAACGTGCCGGGCTCGTTCTCCACGCGCACGGCGGGCGTGGCCGCCTCGGCGCTCTGCCCCTGCGCGGCGGCCGCCTGGGTGTTGGCCTGCTGGACCGCGATCTGGACCTTGGTGCGAGCGGTGCTCGCGACGGTGCTGTCCACCCAGACGACGACCTGATTGGAGGCCGGGTCGACGGCCCACGCGGTGCCGGGGACGGCGGCCGTGCGGTCGAGGAAGGACATGATGGCCTCTAGCGAGGGGCCGCTGCGGGACACGACACGAGGCACGGCGCCGGAGGCGGCGATGGCCTGCGCGTCGGCGGGATCGGTGGTGGTGACCACCATCTTGCCCTGTGCCTGGTCGAAGTAGGAGCCGGCGGTGCGGGCGCCGAGCTGCCCCTCCAGCCTGGCCGCGGCGGCGGCCGGGTCGGCGGCGGGCTGGGCCGGCGCGGGCGATGCCTGGGCGGGTACGCCCGTGACCGCGCCGGTGAGGAGTCCGGCGGTGGCGACGATCAGTGCGGCGCGCCGGATCCGTAAGCCATGGATGCTCACTGGAGCCTCCTGAGGGTGGGGTGACTTGCCCGCAAATATGAACAAAATCCCTAAGGAGGGCAAGGGGCTGTCATACTGATTTTTTGACCGTCAGTAAGAGATCAGGGAAGGAGCGTCACCACCCCCGGCGGGTCACTGACCTGGCCTGACGCCCCGGAAAATGAGATCGCACCGGCCCGAGCAGGACTCATGAAAAGTTCGTTTCGGTATTTTCGGCGATGTCAACAAAGTTGTTTACGCCCTGTAGGAACGTCGCGGCGAACGCGTCCTGGCCCAGCGTCGCGACGGCGGACGCGGTGATCCTCTCGACGTCGCCGCGCTCGGCCGCCGGCAGCGGAGCGCCCACGCTCCCGCGCAGCCCCTCGGCCGCGCCGAGCAGCAGCGCGGCCCGCCCCGCGTCCCCGGCCAGCGCCGCCGCGCCGGCCAGCCCCTCCAGCGAGAGCGCGACGGCCCGCGGCTCCCCGGCCGAGCGGGCCAGCTCCAGGCCCCGGCGGTGGCGGTCGGCGGCCGAACCGTGGTCTCCGCGCAGCTCGGCCACGAACCCCAGCTCGGCGTGGACCAGGTGCTCGCCCGCCGGAGAGGAGGGGTGGACGTCGCGCAGGCGGACCAGGTGGGACTCGGCGGCGTCCAGGTCGCCCGAACGCCGGGCGCCCAGGGCCAGGCCCATCACCGCGTGCACCTCCCCGTAGACGTGGCCGTGCCGGGCGGCCTGGTCTCTGGCGCGTTCGTGCAGGTCGCGGGCGCGCTCCCAGTCGTGGGCGAGCAGCGCCAGACGGCCGAGGCCCGATCGGCGGGCCGACAGCTCGTTCGCCAGGCCCAGGTCCTCGGCGATGCGCAGCCCGTCCTCCTGCAGCCGGGCGGCCTCGGCGTAGTCGCCCCGGATCTCGGCGACCGCCGACAGCGGCGGCACCGTCTGCAGCTCGCCCCAGCGGTCGCCGAGCTCGCGGAAGAGCTCCGCGCCACGCCGGGCGTGCCGGGCGGCCGCGGCCAGGTCGCCGTCGAGCAGCGCGTGCATGGCCCGCAGGCTGAGCGTGGCGGCGGTGGTCCAGGGGTCCTCGGACGCGGCCGCCAGGTCGAGCGCGCCGGTGTCGAGGTCGCCGGCGTTGAACAGGGCGTAGGCGTGCAACCAGACCACCCGCCCCGGCACGGCCGCGCCGCTGGACGAGAGGTCGCCGAGCGGCACCGGCTCGGGACGGCCCCCGGTCAGCAGCGTGAACGCGGCGTGCGCCACCCGCGCGCCGGCCGACCCGGGGGCGAGCGCGCACACCCGTGCCAGGCTGCGGCGGCCCTCGTGCAATCGGCCGCGCAACAACCACCACCACGACAGGGCGCACCCCAGACGGTCAGCCAGGACGGCGTCCCCGCGCCCGGCCGCCTCCTCCAGCGCCGCGCGCAGGTTCGCGGACTCGGCGTCGAGCCGGGCCAGCCACTCCCGCTGCACGGCGCCGCGCAGGGCGGGCTCGGCGCGTTCGGCCAGGGCCGTGTAGTACCGCAGGTGCCGCTCGCGCGTCTCGTCGAGGTCGTCCGCCTCGCGCAGGCGTTCCCGCGCGTACGCGGCCACCGACTCCAGCAACCCGTACCGGGGACCCGCCGGGCCGTCGGTCATGACGGCGAGCGAACGGTCGACCAGCCGGGTCACCAGGTCGAGCACCTCGTCGGCGGCGACGCCGTCACCCGGGCACACCTCCTCGGCGGCCTCCAGCGTGCAGCCGTCGCGGTGGACGGCCAGGCGGCGCAGCACGACGCGTTCGGGCGTGCTCAGCAGCTCCCAGCTCCAGTCGATCACCGCGCGCAGCGTGCGCTGCCGCTCCGGCGCGCCGCGACGCCCCCGCGTGAGCACCGCGAACCGGTCCTCCAGCCGCACCGCCAGCTCCCGTACGCCGAGCCCCCGGACGCGGGTCGCGGCCAGTTCGAGCGCGAGCGGCAGGCCGTCGAGGCGGCGGCAGACGGCGGCCACCAGCTCCCGGGTCTCGTCGTCGGCGGGGGAGAAGCCGGGCGCGGACGCGGCGGCGCGCTCGACGAACAGCCTGACCGCGTCGGCCTCCGGCAGCGGCTCGACCACGAACACCCGCTCGCCGGCCAGGTCCAGCGGCTCCCGGCCGGTGGCCAGGACGCGCAGCCGGGGCGCGGCGGCCAGCAGGCCACCGGCCAGGCTCGCGGCGGCCTCGACGACGTGCTCGCAGTTGTCCAGCACCAGCAGCAGCTCGCGCCGCCGCAGCGCACCGGCCACCCGCGCCCCCGCCGCGTCCGCGCTGGACGCCGGGGTGGGGTCGTCGCGGAGGCCGAGTACGGCGGCGACGTGCTGGGCCAGGTCGTCGGCGTCACCACGCCACCCGGCCAGCTCCACCAGCCACACCCCGTCACCGAACTCCTCGGCCGGCCCCTCCTCGGGCGAGGCGGCGGCTCCACGGGCGGCCTCCAGGGCCAGCCGGGTCTTGCCGACGCCGCCGGGACCGGTCAGCGTCACCAGTCGTCCGGCTCTCAGCAGCCGTCGCACCTCGGCCGTGGCCGCGTCCCGTCCCACGAGGTCTCCGAGCGGTGCCGGCAGGTTCGTCCGCGCCTCGCCGTCGGGGGCCGTACCGCTTTCGGCGGGGGCGGGAGTCCCGGCGAGGAGGGCGGGGTCCTGGCGGAGGATGGCCTCGAAGAGGGTGGTGAGGGCGGGGCCGGGATCGACGCCCAGCTCGTCGGCGAGCCGGTCGCGCAGGTCCGCGTACGAGGCGATGGCCTCGCTCTGGCGCCCGGCCACGTACAGGGCCCGGAGCTGGACGGCGCGCAGGCGCTCCCGCAGCGGATGGCGGGCCACCAGCCCGGCCAGCTCGCCGGCCAGCAGAAGGTGGTCGCCCGCCGCCAGCCGCGCCTCGGCCTGCTCCTCCAGCACGGACAGGCGCTGCTCCTCCAGCCGCCGCGCCGCGCCCCGCGCGAACTCCTCGTCGGCGACGTCCGCGAACGCCGGTCCCCGCCACAACCCCAGCGCCTCGGTGAGCAGCGCGGCCCGCTCCTGCGGACCGGCGGCCGGACCGGCCGGCGCGACCAGGGAGCGGAAGCGCGCCGCGTCCACCTCGTCGGACGGCTCCAGCCGCAGCCGGTACCCCGCCGCCTGGTACGGCACCCGGTCACGTCCCAGAGCCGCGCGCAGCCGTGACACCTTGGCCTGCAACGCGTTGCCCGCCCGCTCCGGAGGCTCGGCGCCCCACAGGTCGTCGATGAGCCGGTCGGCCGACACCGGCCGCCCCTCGTGCACGAGCAGGTCGGCGAGCAGAGCCCTGACCTTGCTCTCGACGATCTTGACGGGCCTCCCCTCGTCGTCCCACACGGCGAGCGGGCCGAGCACTGCGAACCGCATGCGAGAACCGTACACACGCGCCGGAGGAGGACCGTCAGCGGACCGTCAGGATTCCCGCAGCGCCCGGGTGCAGAGTCGGTCACGAGTCACGGAGATCCACCCCGCACAGATCGGAGCGCCACCATGTCCGGCACGTCACCCCTGTTCCAGCCCACGACGCTCGGCCCGCTGAGCCTGCCCAACCGCCTGGTGATGGCGCCGATGACGCGCAACCGCGCCGCCGCCGACGGCACGCCCACCGCCCTCATGGCCGAGTACTACGCCCAGCGGGCCGCCGCCGGGCTGATCATCGCCGAGGCCACCACGCCCAACGCCGTCGGCCAGACCTACCCGAACATCCCCGCCCTGCACCTGCCCAGGCACGTGGCCGGCTGGCGGCGGGTCACCGGGGCCGTGGCCGAGGCGGGCGGACGGATGTTCGTGCAACTCCAGCACGGCGGCCGGATCGGCCACCCCGCCACCAGCGGCCTGACGCCCGTCGCGCCCTCCCCGCTGCCCCTGCCCGAGCCGGTCGCCACCCCCGGCGGGAACCGCCCGGCCGTCGTGCCGAGGGAGATGGGCCTCGACGAGATCGAGTCCACCGTGGCCGACTTCGCCGCCGCCGCGCGCCGGGCCGTGGACGCCGGGTTCGCCGGGGTCGAGGTGCACGGCGCCAACGGCTACCTCATCCACCAGTTCCTGGCCGACGGCACCAACCACCGCACCGATGCCTACGGCGGGTCGCCCGCGGGCCGCATGCGCTTCGCCGTCGAGGTGGTGCGCGCGGTCGCCGCCGCCGTCGGGCCGGAACGGGTGGGGCTGCGGCTGTCGCCCGGGTTCCCCGGGGCGGGGATGAGCGAGAGCGACACGGACCTGCTCTATCCGGCGCTCGTCGAGGAGCTGTCCGGCGCCGGGCTGGCCTACCTGCACCTGGTGTGGGCCAAGCCCGACCAGCCCCTGTACCGGCGGCTGCGCGGCGCGTGGCCGGGCGCCCTGATCGCCAACCCGGCCCAGCCGTGGCCGGGCCCGCTGCCCGCCGACGGCGGCCTGCGCGAGGCGGAACGGCTGCTCGACGCCGGGGCCGACCTGGTCTCGCTGGGGCGGGCCTTCCTGGCCAACCCCGACCTGCCCGGACGGTTCGCCGCCGGCGCCCCGCTCAACCCCGTCCGCGCCGAGCACTGGTACGGCGGCGACCACACCGGCTACACCGACTACCCGGCGCTGCGCGTCCCCGCCCTGACCTGATGATCCGACCTCAGCGTGCCTCCTGCGCGCACGACCGGCGGCGTGGCCGCGTGCCTTCGGGCCGCGACCGCGCCGCCTTCTTCGTTTCCCGCCCCTGACCTGCGGTGACATCGCCGATCCCCATCCTCCGCCGCCCCCTGGTGGAGCAGGCGGGTGCCCGAGCCGGCCGCCGGCGTCGTCCTCGACGAACCTGGTCAAGGCCCTCGCCGCCGGCTGACCGGTCGTCCGCCCGGCCCCTGGACACGCCGGAGACCTGTGGCGGAATTTCCGGGCGCGTGCGCGGGTTGGGCCGGGTGATCGTCCGTACCTGATGAGGAGAACCCATGAACGACCAGCCCGACGTCCCGGCCGTCCGACAGCTCCGGCTGGTCGTCGAGGCGGAGGACTACGAGGCCGCGCTGACCTTCTACCGCGACGTGCTCGGCCTGCCCGAGGAGGCCGCCTACTCCTCCGGCGACGGCGCCCGCGTGGCCATCCTCGACGCGGGCCGGGCCACGCTGGAGATCGCGAACCCGGCCCAGAAGAAGATGATCGACGACGTCGAGGTGGGGCGGCAGGTCGCGCCCAAGCTCCGGGTCGCGTTCGAGGTGGACGACTCCCGTGAGACCACCGCCCGCCTGGTGTCGGCCGGCGCGGCCGAGGTGGCCCCGCCCACCCTCACGCCCTGGCAGTCGCTCAACTCCCGCCTCGACGCGCCCGCCGGGCTGCACATCACCGTCTTCCAGGAGCTCGCCAGCTCGGAGGAGCGGGAGAAGCTGGACGGCTTCGGCACCTCCTGACCACCGGCCCACCCGGGCGGTGGGGCGGCCGGTTGCCATTTCGGCAACGGCATTTGTCAACCTCGTCGCGCGCGACGCACAGTGTGCCTTCGGCACGTACTGGAGGAACGCGATGGACGAGAAGTACGACGTGGTGGTCGTCGGCGGCGGGGCCGCCGGGCTGAGCGGGGCCCTGACCCTGGGCCGGGCCCGCCGCAGGGTGCTGGTGATCGACGAGGGCCGGCCGCGCAACGCCCCGGCCGACGGCGTGCACACCTACCTGGGCCGGGAGGGCGTCCCGCCGCTCGATCTGCTGGCCGCCGGCCGCGACGAGGTGACCGGGTACGGCGGCGAGATCGTCACCGGCGCCGCCGTGTCGGCCGAACGCCTGGACGCCGGCGGTTTCCGCGTACGGCTCGCCGACGGGTCGTCGGTCGTCGCGGACCGGCTGCTGGTCACCACGGGCCTGGTGGACGAGCTGCCCGACCTGCCCGGCGTGGCCGAACGGTGGGGGCGGGAGGTGCTGCACTGCCCGTACTGCCACGGGTGGGAGGTGCGCGACCAGCCGATCGGCGTGCTGGCCGCCGGCTCGATCGCCGCGCACCAGGCGCTGCTGTGGCGGCAGTGGAGCGCCGACGTGACCCTCTTCACGCACACGGCCCCGCCGCCCGGCGAGGAGGACCTGGCCAGGCTGGCCGCGCGTGGTGTCACCGTCGTCGAGGGGCCGATCGCCGGCCTGTCGCCGGACTCCGGCCCGCTCACCGGCGTCACCCTGGAGAACGGCGACGTCGTCCCGTGCCGGGCCTTCGTCGTCGCCCCGCGCTTCGTCGCCCGTTCGGGTCTGCTGGCCGGGCTCGGCGTCGAGACGGCCGAGCAGCTCATGAACGGGCACGTCATGGGCGCCCACGTGCCCGCCGACCCGACCGGCGCGACCGGCGTCCCCGGCGTGTGGGTGGCCGGGAACGTGGCCAACCTGGGCGAGAACGTCATCGGGGCCGCGGCGGCGGGCGTCAGGGCGTCGGCGGCGATCAACGCCGACCTGATCGAGGAGGAGACCCGCCGCGCCCTGGCGGCCCACACGGGCGCGCCCGTCTCCGGCGAGCGGTTCTGGGACGACCGCTACGGGCAGTCCGAACGGATCTGGAGCGGCGACCCCAACGCGCGCCTGGTCGAGGAGATCGCGGACATGACGCCCGGCACCGCGCTGGAGCTGGGCTGCGGCGAAGGCGCGGACGCCGTGTGGCTCGCCCGCCGCGGCTGGCGGGTCACCGCCGCCGACGTCTCCGGCGTGGCCCTGGCCCGCGCAGCCGCCCACGCCGCGGACGAGGGCGTCGCCGAGCTCATCGACTGGCAGCGCCACGACCTGGCCGAGTCCTTCCCCGAGGGCGAGTACGACCTGGTCACCGCGAGCTACCTGCACTCGCCCGCCGAGCTGTCGCGCGAGAAGGTCCTGCGCGCCGCCGCCGCGGCCGTCGCGCCCGGCGGCCAGCTCCTGGTGATCGGGCACGCCGGCCCGCCGCCGTGGGACCCGGACGCCCACCCCGGCGTCCACCTGCCGACCCCGGAGCAGGTGCTCGACGCGCTGGAACTCGCCGAGGGGGAGTGGGAGGTGCTGCGGGCCGAGGAGTTCGCGCGCGTCCAGGCCGCCCCGGGCGGCGGGCAGGCCGTCCGCACCGACAACGTGCTGAGGATCCGGCGCCGCTGACCGATGCGGACGCCGGACGCGCGAGACGAGGAGGTCTCCGGCGAACCGGCTACCGCAGACCTCCTCGTACGGCCATCACCGGGACACGGCTAGTTGACGCAGCCGGGAACGGGTGTGGGCGAGCAGTTGGTCGGGGTGTTGCCGCGCACGACCGAGGCCGTCAGTGTCACCGAGCCGGGGGCGCCCTCGTTGTCGATCCCTCCGGGTGCGCCGCCCGCGCGGTTGTTGTCGATCACGCTGCGGCTGATCGTCGCGGTGCCGGGACCGATGTTCGCCACACCGCCACCGGCGATACCGGCCGTATTGTCGTTGATGGTGCTCCGGATTATGGTGAGAATTCCATCGCCGGCGATTCCGCCACCCCTTTCTCCGGCGCGGTTGTCGGTGAGAAGACTGTTGGTGAAGGTCATTCTTCCGTCGGTGGCCGCGCCTCCGCCGTTCCTGTTCGCGGAGTTATTCAGAATATTGCTGTTCGACACGTTGACGACGGTTCCCCCGATGCCGCCGATGCCGCCGGAGAGGGTGCCGGTGTTGTACTGGATGAGCACCCGATCGAGGTTCGTGGTACCGCTGTTGACCGCGACGGCCCCGCCGAACCCTCCTGTGGAGGTCGTCGCGTCGCCTCCCGTCAGCCTGACCCGGTCGAGGTTGAAGTTGCTGTTGACGGTGAACAGACGGAACCGGGCCGCCGCCGGGTCGCGCTGGATCGTGGCGTTCTGGCCATGGATGGTGAGCGGCTTGTTGATCGGCGGGAGGGGGCCGGTCGAGTTGTTCAGGACGTAGGTGCAGCCGGGTGTCAGGAAAAGCGTGGCGCCGGGCGCGGCGCCGTTGATCGCGTTGATCAGCGCGGGCCCGGCGCACGGTACGACGGCGACCGTCGCACTGGCCGCGGGTGTTCCGGCCGCGAATGCGGCGGCCGAGAGAACGACGCCCCCGATAAACTGATAAGCCCTGATTGCCTGCATTGAAATATCCCCCCGAGCGGACTCATGGTGAATGAGTGGCGATTAGCTGGCCTGGTCATCCCCGGGGCGGATAAGCGTTACGCGTATGACTTATCGGATATAAAAGCAAAAGCGGGTCAATTGGGATATTGCGCCCCGCGCCCCTAGTCGAGGGCCGTCGTCAGCGGGCCGCGCGCGGCCTCCTCCAGCAGGGCGACGGTGACGGCCAGGTCGGGGAAGGCGTCGATGAAGGCGTCGACGGGGTGCGGGGCGAAGTCGGCGGGCTCGCGCAGCCCGCTCTGCATGCAGGCCACGAACCGCAGCCCGGCGCCGGTGGCCGCCTGGGCGTCGGTGGGTGAGTCGCCCACGTAGAGGCATTCGCCGGGGGCCAGGCCGGTGACGGCCAGCAGCTCGTCGAAGGCGCGCGGGTCGGGCTTGCCGAAACGGGTGTTGTCGGCGTGGTAGACGGCCGCGATCCGGCCGTCGAGCACGTGGCCGGGCGCCATCAGGTGCTCCATCTCGGCCTCGGTGCGGGAGGTCAGCAGCATGACCGCGCGCCCGGCCGCGTTGAGCTCGTCGATCACGCGCAGGTTCTCGCCAGGGACGACGTCGACCAGCCCGGCCGCCACGTACTCGCGCAGCACGGCGTGGTGCAGGGGGAGGTAGGCGGCCAGGTCGAGGCCGGGCGAGCGCAGCGGCATCGCCTCGTGCAGCGGCCGGCCCCACGTCGCCACGTGCACCGCCCTGGACATGGGCCCTCGGCCGAGGCGCGCCAGGACCTCGTTCTCCAGCTCGAAGCACGCGGCCTCGGTGAGGCACAACGTGTCGTCGACATCAACCACCACGGAACGGATCACAGGCCACACCATAACCGGCGGCCGTGTCAGGAGCCGACGGCGGCGGCGCGCAACGCGCCCGCGAGGTGCGCGACCGGGCCGGGGACGGGGCCGGGAAGACGGGCCAGCAGCAGCCGGCGCTGCTCGCGCGGCCCGCCCCGCACCGGCAGCACCCGAACGCCCTCCGGCACGGCCGGGCCCATCGACGCCGGCACCGTGGTCAGGCCGCAGCCGGCGGCGACGAGGGCGAGCTTGGCCAGCCAGTCGCGGGCGACGAACACCGTCTCGGGACGCTCGTCCAGGCCCGGCCACACGCCCAGGGTGGGGCTCTCGCCCGCCGCGGCGGCCGGGCCGGCGATCCAGGGACGGCCGTGCAGGTCGGCGACGTCCACGTACTCCCCCCGGGCCAGCGGGTGCCCGGCGGGGACGGCGACGCGCAGGCCGCGCTCGGCCAGGATCTCGATCTCCAGCGCCGGCGTCTCGGCGTCCGGGGCGCGGAAGGGCGGCGCCGAACTGAGCAGGGCCACGTCCAGTGTGCCGGCTCGCAGCGCGCGGACCAGTGCCGAGCTGCCGTCCTCGCGGCCGGTGACGGCGATGGACGGACGCGTGCGCCGCAGCTCGGCCAGCGCGCGCGGCACCAGGACGGCCCCCGCGCTGGCGAACCAGCCGAACCGCACGGTCGCCGGCTCGGCGGGCAGCCCGGCCAGCTCGCGGGCCGCGGCGTCGACCTCGTCCACGACGGTGGCGGCGCGGCGCAGCACGAGCCGTCCGGCGGCGGTCAGGCGCACGCCGTCGTGACGCCGCTCCAGCAGCCGGGCGCCGGCCGCGCGTTCGAGCGCGGCGACCTGCCGGGAGACGGCGGACTGGGTGTAGCCGAGGGCGGTGGCCGCCGCGGTGAGCGTGCCGCGCTCGGCGACCTCGCGGAAGACCCGCAGGGCGGTGAGCGAGGCGTCGGTGAAGGCCATGACGATCACGCATACCGGACTTGACGGACTTTCGCTACCCGAATGTCTCCGGCGCTCCTAGTCTGGCCGATGCCGGGAGCGCGCACCGGCCCGCGGAACGATTCCCGAAGGAGCAGACAATGAGCACCACCCCGAAGGTCGCCCTGGTGACCGGCGCGACGCAGGGGCTCGGGCTGGCCCTGGTCGAAGGGCTGGCCCGCCGGATGACGCCGTCCGACACCGTCTACCTCACCGGCCGCGACCCCGGCCGCGTGGCCGAGGCCGCGGCGGCGATGCCCGCCACCGGCGCCCGCGTACGCGGCGAACTGCTCGACGTGGCCGACCCCGAGGCCGCCGCCAAGCTGGCCGGCCTGCTGAGCGAGCGGCACGGCGGCGTGGACGTCGTGATCGGCAACGCGGTCATGCGCGTCGGCCCGGACGACGACATGCGCCGGCTCATCGACGCCTACACCGAGGTGAACAACTTCGGCACCACCCGGCTGCTGCGCGCCTTCGCGCCGCTGCTGCGGGACGGCGGCCGCCTCCTCGTCGTCGTCAGCTCGCTGGGCACGCTGAACCATTTGGCGCCCGTCCTGCACGATCGCTTCGACGGGCTGGAGAGCCTGGAGGAGGTGGACGCGCAGGTGGCCGCCTGGCGCGACGCGGTCAAGGACGGCAGCGCCCGCGCCCAGGCCTGGCCGGGGTTCGTCAACATCCCGTCCAAGATCGGGCAGGTGGCCGCGGTGCGGGCGCTGGCCGGACGGCGGCGCGACGAGGACGCCCGCCGCGGCGTCCTGCTGGCCGCCGTCTGCCCGGGGATGATCAACACGCCGACGTCCGGCCTCTGGTGGGACGTCAGCGGCGCCCCTTCGCCGGAGCAGGCCGCCGTCCCCCTGCTCGACCTGGCCCTCGGCCCGGTGGACCCCGGCCACTACGGGGAACTCGTCCGGTTCGGACAGGTTCTCCCGTGGCGGCCGGGGCGGCGGGCGGCTAGTTGATCGTGACGATCGTCCCGCTGCCGTTGGGGTACTCGACGTAGCCGGTGTTGACCCGCGGCGTCGCCCCCGTCCAGGACGCGGTCAGCGTGAACGGCGTGCCGGCGCTCGTCTTCGGCCTGGCCGGCGTGACGGTGAGCGCGCCGCGCTCGTGACCCGGCTCCACGATGTCGACCTGCGTGGTGAACGCCGTGGACGTGGTCCCCGGCCGGTCCCCGAGGGAGAGCACGAGCAGGGTGTGCCGGCCGGGCCGGGGGCGGGACAGCACCGCGCGGTGGTCGCCGTCCGGGGCGGACACCCACGACTCGAACTCGCGCCCGCCCTTGCCCTCGTAGAGAAGCAGGCCGCCGACCTGCGCCTCCGGGTCGACCGCCTTGATGCGGAACGCGACGGCCTTGGCGCCCTCGGGCACCGTGACCGGGATCTCGCGGCCCATGATCTCGTCCTGGCTGACCGTGCCCGGCCGCTCCTCGCCCGAGACCGGCCCGTACGGGGTGACCTGGAACTTCCGCAGCCCCGGCGTCACCTCGAACGACAGCGAACCGGCCGCGCCCGTGCCCCGCACCTCTGCGGGCGCCTTGGCGCTCAGCGGCGTGGCCACGACCGCGCTGCGCACGCTGGTGCCCGCGCCGGTCCAGGTGAGGTGCCCGCTCACGGTGTCCCCGGTGGCCTCGGGCAGCGTCTCCAGCGTGACGGTGAACTCCTTGGCCTGACCGGCCTCCTTGAACACCAGCGTGGACGGCTTGACCTTGGCCTTGAACCCGGGCAGCTCGATCGAGGCGTGGTAGACGCCCGGCGTCAGCGCCGTCACCCGGCGGGTGACCGTGCGGGAGCCGAACAGCTCGCCCACCGAGATCGTCGGGTAGTTCAGGTCGGAGGCGGCCAGCGGCTTGACGCCGGTGCCGGTGGTGACCCCGAGGCCCTCCAGGAAGCCGTACCAGTCCTCGGCCCCGGCGTCGTAGACCAGGCCGGGGGTGAACATGCGGGACGGGTCCACGTGGCCGGCGCCCTGGGCGAAGACGTCCGGGGTCCTGGTGTCGTACGCGGTGGTCATCATGGCCGACTTGATCGCCATCGGCGACATCCGCGGGTTCCGGCCGAGGTGGAGGGCGGCCAGGCCGGCGATGTGCGGGGTGGCCATCGAGGTGCCGGAGTAGAAGTCGAAGTCCTTGCCGTCGTTGCCCGGAGGCGCCACGGCGGCCAGGATCGCCGAGCCGGGGGCGGTGATGTCCGGCTTGAGCAGGTCGCCCTTGGCGGAGAGGGCGGGGCCGCGCGAGGAGAAGCTGGTGACCTCGGGGTAGGCCACGCCGTCGGCGGGGGCCGGGAGCAGGGTGGCGGTCGCGCCCGGCGTGGCCGCGTACGCCGCGATCTTCCCGGCGTCCGGCGCGTCCACGTGCACGGTCGGCACGGCGTGCAGGTCGGCGTCGGTGGACTGGACGGTCGGGTTGCCGAGCACCATGCCCACGCCGCCGGCCCGCCTGACCTCGGCCGACTTCTCCACGCGAGGGGTCGTTCCGCGCGCGCAGTAGACGATCTTCCCGGCGGCCCTGGCCGGGTCGAGCGAGCCGGCCGCGCACACCTCGGCGTCGGCGTCGGCGGCCGGGCCGGCCTTCACCGACACGGCGGTGACCAGCGGCTTGGGACCGACCGGCGCGACGACGGAGGTGCTGATGCCGCGGTAGGCGGAGCCGTCGCCGAGCCGGACCTCGCCCCGGCGGGGCGCGATCGTGCCGGCGGCGACGGTCGTCGTCCAGGGCGCGGTGTTGTCCAGCGTGGAGGCGTCGGGGCCGGAGTTGCCGCCCGCGGTCGAGACGAAGACGCCGGCCTGGGCGGCGGCGAGGAAGGCGAGCTGGATCGGGTCGTCCGCGGCCGACTCCGACATCTCGCTGCCGATCGAGTAGTTGATCACGTCCACGCCGTCGGCCACCGCCTGGTCGATGGCCGCGATGAGGTCGGAGCTGTAACCGCCGGTCGTGCCGCCGTTCTTGCCCTGCCACAGGGCCTTGTAGACGGCGATCGCCGCGCCGGGCGCGACGCCGGAGACCGTGCCGAAGTCGATGCCGTTGGCGGCGGCCGGGACGCCGTTGTTCCCCGCCGCGGTCCCGGCGGTGTGCGAGCCGTGGCCCTGGGCGTCGCGCGGGGAGGCGAAGTCGTCGCGCTGCTCCGGCGGGTTGTACCGCAGCCACTGCTCGCCGAAGTAGCGGGCGCTGATCAGCTTGCCGTTGCACAGGTCGGCGGTGAAGCGCTCGCCGGTCTGGCACACGCCGGTGAACGTGGAGCCGTCGGCCTTGTTCATGACCGTGGCCCCGTCCTTGAGGTAGGGCCGGTACGGGTCGGCGCCGGCGGGCGGTTCCGTGCCGAGGGCCGGGCCGGCGAAGGACGGGTTCTCCGGCCAGATGCCGGTGTCGACGACGCCGACGACCACGCCCTTGCCCGCCTTGGCCGTGCCGCCGAGCGCGGCCCACAGGCCGCGGTCGCCGGACAGGCGCAGGAAGTCGGCGGAGTTCCGGTCGTCCAGGGCCTTGTGCAGGACGTCCGGGGTGACCGACAGCACGCCCTTGGCGGCGTGCAGCCGCAGGGCCTGGGCGGGGGTGAGGTCGGCGGTGAAGCTGTTGGAGGCCACCACGTGGTGGGAGGTGGCGGACGCGCCGACACTGCGGGCCACCTCGTCCTGCCGCCCGGTCAGGCGGTCGCGGTAGCGCTTGGCGTGGGCGCTGGTGGTGTCGACCTTCCTGCCCTTGCCGCCCTTGGTGGGCGCGATGCCGGTCAGGCCGCCGTCATAGGTGGCCAGGGGCGACTCGGTCAGGGTGACGACGTAGGGGGACGGGCCGGGGGAGGGGGCGGCGGGCGGCGTGGAGGCCGCCGCGGGGCGGGCCACTGCCGGGACGGCGGCGGTGACCGCCAGCGCGGCGGCCAGCGCCAGGACGCGGTGAACGCGGGTGTTGCGGGACATTGCTCCTCAAGGGGGGCGAGCCTGGTCACCCGTCCGGGGAGGATCACCGGAGGGCCGTCATGGAGTCAAGCGGCCAGTGGAGATCGATGTCGAGATATAGTGCTGACATTTTCGGCCATATGACCAAAAACGACATTTTGGAAGGTGCTTCTTGGGGGACGGGTCGGTGCTCGGCGCGGTGGGCCTGTCGGACTTCGACGAGCGGCTGTACCGGCTGCTGCTGCGCCGGCCCGGCCTGCGCACGGCCGAGGCCGCGGCCGCGCTGGAGGTCGGCGCCGCCCGGGTGCGCCCCGCGCTGGCCCGTCTGGCCGACGCTGGGCTGCTGCGCCGCACCGGACCCGGCCGGTACGACGCCGTGCCCCCGGAGGCCGCGATCGAATGGCTGCTGGACCGCCGGAGGCTGGAGACCGAGGCACGGCTCGCGGCGGTCAGGACGGTCGTGTCGGACTTCACCCAGCTCTACCACTCCGGCCGCATGGGCTCCGGGCCCGCCGGGATCGTGGAGGTGCTGGCCGGGGAGGAGGCCGTCAAGCGGGTGATCACCGAGCTCCAGCGCACGGTCGGCGTGGAGCTGCTCGGCTTCGACCGCCCCCCGTACGTGGGACGCCCCGACGACTCCCACGACACCAACGAGTCGGAGCTGGACGGCACCCGGCAGCTGCTGGCGCGCGGCGTGGACATCCGCGTGGTCTACTGCGCCGAGTCCCTGGACCGGCCCGGCCGCCTGGAGACGCTGATCCGGCTGGCCGAGGAGGGCGAGCGCTCCCGGTTCGTCGCCCATCTGCCGTTCAAGCTGCGCATCGCCGACCGCAGGATCGGCCTGTTCCCGCTGGTGGACGGCGTCTACGACAACATCGCGCTGCTGCACCCCTCGCGGCTGCTGGACGCGCTGGTCGAGCTGTTCGACGTCTACTGGGAGCGCGGCCGGCCGCTGGCCGGGCTGCCGCAGGCGGCGCAGGAACGCCCGGCGGAGGCGGACCTGCTCGTGCTGCGCCTGCTCAACGCCGGGCTCAAGGACGAGGCCATCGGCCGCCACCTCGGCGTCAGCGCCAGGACGGCCACCCGCAAGATCGCCGCCGTGGTGGAGAGCCTCGGCGTGACCAGCCGTTTCCAGGCGGGCGCGGAGGCGGCCGCCCGCGGCTGGCTCTGATCCCATCTCGCCGCACTTCGGTAGATCTTCGCTTACTGTGCATTTGGGGAGGTGCGCTGCGGGAGAATGTCCTCGCCGCGCACCGGTGCACGGCTCACGGGGGAATCACGGAGGATGACGTCGAGGATGAGTGCTCAGACGCAGGAGCATCTCGGCCCTTACCGGGTGATCAGGAAGATCGGCGAGGGTGGCATGGGGGTCGCCCACCTCGGTCTCGACGGCGCGGGGCGCCCGGTCGCGATCAAGGTGCTGCATCCGCACGTCGCCTCCGACCTCAAGGCGCGCGACCGCCTGGTGCGCGAGGTGGAGACCATGCGCCGGGTGCGCAGCCGGTTCGTCGCCGAGGTCGTCGACGCCGAGTTCGACGCGGACCGGCCCTACGTCGTGACGCGCTTCGCCGACGGCCGCACGCTTGAGCAGACCGTCCTGACCGACGGCCCGCTGGAGGCCCGCGCGGTCGTCAGGCTCGCGCAGGGGCTTTGCCAGGCGCTGGTCGACATCCACGCGGCGGGCGTGATCCATCGCGACCTCAAACCGGCCAACGTCATGCTGGTCGGCGGCGAGCCGCTGGTCATCGACTTCGGCATCGCCCACCTGGTCGACGCCGCCCGGCTGACGCAGTCCGGCATGTTCGTCGGCACCCCCGGCTACCTGGCCCCGGAGATCATCCGGGCCTCGCAGGTCACCCCGGCGGCCGACGTGCACGCGCTGGCCTCGACGGTGTTCTTCGCCGCCACGGGGCTGCCGCCGTTCGGCACCGGGTCGTTCGAGGCCGTCTGCTTCAACACCATGGAGGGACGGGCCCGGCTCGACCAGGCGCCCGAATGGCTGCGCGGCTGGCTGGCCGGCGCGCTGCGGGTCGACCCGGCGGCCCGGCCCGGCGCCCGGGAGCTGCTGCGGCAGGCCGGGGCGCTCGACCCGGTCGGCCGCCCGATCAGGGCCGAACCGCCCGCCGCGAGCACGCTGACCATGGACGTCGTCTCCGCCCTGCTCCCGCCGGTCGAGTACGCGCCGCGCGGCCACGAGCACCGGCCGCCCCCCGCCCCCACGGTCCACGCGGGCCGGCCGGAGGAGCGCCCGCGGCGTCCCGCCGAACCCGCGGCGCCCCCGGCGCCCGCCGAACCCTTCGACCTGCGGCGGTTCGTGACCAGCAGCGGGTTCGTCGGGGTGCTGGCGCTGGTGACGCTGTCGGCCTCGACCGTCGTCACGCCGGTCGTCGGCGGCCTGCTGGCGGTGGCGCTCTCGCTGGCGCTGCGCGCCGCCGACCACTTCCTCACCGAGGAGCGGCCGACGGCGTCCCGCGCCGCGCTCGTGGCCATGGGCAACCTGCTCCTGTCGCTGGCCTGCGGCCTGGGCGTGGCCGGCCTGCTGGAGGCGGCCGGATCGAGTACCAGCCACGCCGAGGCCCTGGCCGCCGGCGGGTTCACGCTGGGGTTGTTCGTGCTGCCCGGTGCGGCGCCGGTGCGGCGCAGGGCCTCGGCGTGGCTGGCCCGTCTTCTGCCCGGCCGCAGCGCGACCGTGGTGACGGTGGCCGTCATGGGGCCGATCGCGCTGCTGGCGACGATCGCGGCGCTGCTCCAAGGCTGACCGGCGACCGTCCCCGAGGTGAAGGCGCCGGTGCCTCAGCCGCCGGCGGTCCACACCGCGCACGCGGCAGCTCGCCGGCATCGAAGATCATTCGGGGTGCCGTACGGCTGGACACCCGGGCGGTCGACGTGTTCAGAATGGGCCTCGTGACGCCTTCGACCGGGCACGTCGTCAGGGACCCGCTCACCGGGCGGGTCGAGCGGCCGCTCGCGCCCGTCGGCCCCGAGCGGCTGGCGGAGATCGCGGCCGGGCTGCGTGCGAGGGCCCCCGCCTGGCGGGCCCCCGGCCGCATCTCCGAACGGATGGAGGTGCTGGCCGCGTTCGGCAGGGCGCTGGCGGCCGACGACGAACTGCTGGCCGCGCTGGTGGCCGACACCGGCCGGGAGGCCGAGTCCAGGCTGGAACGGCAGCTCACGGCCGGCCTCGCCGAACGATGGGCACGCCAGGCCCCCGCCCTGCTCGCGCCCCCACCCGAACGACCGGCCGCGCTGCCGGGGATCGCGGTGGGCGGCGACGCGGTGCCGTACGAGCTGGCCGGGGTGATCAGCCCCTGGAACTTCCCGCTGCTGCTCGGCCTGATCGACGCGGTGCCCGCGCTGGCGGCCGGCTGCGCGGTGCTGGTCAAACCGAGCGAGGTGACGCCGCGCTTCATCGAGCCGCTGACGCGGCTGATCCCCGACGAGCTGCCGCTGCGGCTGGTCGAGGGCGCGGCCGAGACCGGCGAACGGCTCGTCGGCCTGGTGGACACCGTCGTGTTCACCGGCAGCGTGCCGACGGGCCGCCGGGTGGCCGAGGCCGCGGCGCGCGCGTTCGTCCCCGCCCACCTGGAGCTGGGCGGCAAGGACCCGGCGATCGTCCTCGCGGGCGCCGACCTGGAACGGGCGGCCGAGGCCGTGTTGTGGGGCGGCACGGCCAACGCCGGGCAGTCCTGCCAGTCCGTCGAACGCGTCTACGTCGAGCGCGGCGCGTACGACGCCTTCCTCGGCCTGCTGGCCGACCGGGCCGCGGCGACCCGGCTGACCTGCGAGGGCGGTCCCATCGGGCCGATCATCGACCCCGCGCAGGCCGACGTGATCGCGGCTCACCTGGCCGACGCCGCCGCCAAGGGCGCCCTGACCCACACGGGCGGCGCGATCGAGCGGCACGGCGGCGGCCTGTGGTGCCGTCCCACCGTGCTGTCGGGGGTGCGGCACGACATGCTCGTCATGACGGAGGAGACGTTCGGGCCGGTGCTGCCGGTCATGGCCGTGTCCGGGGCGGAGGAGGCGGTGGCGCTGGCCAACGACAGCGTGTACGGCCTGTCGGCCGCCGTGTTCGCCGCCACCGAGCGGGAGGCGCTGGCCGTCGCGGCCCGGCTGAACGCCGGCGCGGTCAGCGTCAACGACGCCGCGCTGACCGCGCTCGTCCACGAGGGTGAGAAGAACTCCTTCGGCCTGTCGGGGCTCGGCGGCTCGCGCATGGGCGCCGCCTCGATCGGCCGGTTCCTGCGCCGCAGGGCGTACCTGGTCAACCGGTCCGGGGCCGCCGATCCGTGGTGGCACCCGAGGAAGGGATAGAGCATGGGACTGCGTGCCGAGATGCCGCTGCTGGCCCGCCACGAGGGCGAGTGGGCCGGCGAGTACGTGCACGTCGACAAGGACGGCGCCGTGATCGACCGGCACCACGTCGAGATGACCTGCGCGATCGTCGGCGACGCCGGCTACCACCAGACCAACCGCTACCGCTGGGACGACGGCCGCACCGAGGTGCACGAGTTCCCCGGCACGTACCTGGGCGGCGGCCGGTGCGGCTTCGACACCGAACGGCTGACCGGCCAGTTCTGGGAGCTCGACGACAGCACCATCTACCTGACCTGGCGCTTCAAGGCCGAAGGCGACGACCTGCGGCTGTTCGAGCTGATCGTGCTGAGCGCGGACGGCGACTCCCGCAGCCGCACCTGGCAGTGGATCAGGAACGGCGAATGCGTCCGGCGCACCCTGATCGACGAGCGCCGGACGGCCTGACATGACCGCCTACGCCGCCCTGGCGCTCCAGATCGAGGCCAGGGCCCTCACCGGCCGCGCCGACCTGGCCCGCGCCGTCGAGCGCGTCGCAGAGCGCGTCGGCGGCAGCAAGGCGTGGCTCGGCCCGGCCCTGCGGCTGGTGGTGCTGCCGGAGTACGTCCTGACCGGCTTCCCCGCCCGGCAGGGCCCGGCCGAGTGGCGCGAGAAGGCCGCCCTCGACGTGGACGGGCCCGAGTACCGGGCACTGGGCGCGATCGCCGCCGCGAACGACGTGTTCCTCTGCGTGAACGCCTACGAGCGCGACGAGCACTTCCCCGGCCTGTACTTCCAGGCGTGCGTGATCCTCTCCCCGGCGGGGGAGGCGGTGCTGCGCTACCGGCGGCTGCACTCGATGTTCACGCCCACGCCGTACGACGTGTGGGAGCGCTACCTCGACCGCTACGGCCTCGACGGCGTGCTGCCGGTCGCGCGTACCGAGATCGGGAACCTGGCGGCGCTCGCCTCGGAGGAGATCCTGGTGCCCGAGCTGGCCAGGGCGCTGGCCCTGCGTGGCGCGGAGGTGTTCTGCAACCCGACCTCCGAGGCGTACTCGCCGGCCCTCACCCCCAAGGCCGTCGCCCGGCGCGCCCGCGCCGTGGAGAACCTGGCCTTCGTCGTCTCGGCCAACACCGCCGGGCTGTCCGGCATCGCGATCCCGGGCGACTCGGTTAACGGCGGCTCGGAGGTGATCGGCCCCGAGGGCCGCGCGCTGGCCCAGGCCGGGCCGGGGGAGACGCTGGTCGCCGCCGCCGAGCTGGACCTGGCCGCGCTGCGCCGCGCCCGCCGCGCGCCCGGCATGGCGAACCTGCCCAGCCGGGTCAAGACGGGGCTGTGGGCCCAGGCGTACGCCGCGCACGACGTCGAACGGCCCGGCGAGCTGACCGACGCCCCGGACCGCGCCTTCTACGCCGCCCGGCAGCGCGAGGTCATCGAACGGCTGTACGGCCGGGAGTGAACGTCAGGCGCGGGCGTAGCGGCGCAGCAGCCCCCGCTCGGCCGCCAGGAAGATCGAGTTGAGCGCCACGCCCAGCACGCCCAGCAGCACGATCCCGGCCCACATGGCCGGGATGTCGAACTGGCTCTGCGCCTCCAGCAGGCGGTGGCCGATGCCCTCGCTGCTGCCGTACAGCTCGGAGATCACCATCATGATCAGCGCCAGCGAGACGCTGAGCCGCAGGCCCGCCAGGATCTTCGGCGCGGCGGCGGGCAGGATGACGTGGAACAGGCGGGTGGCCGCCGACAGGCGGAAGACCTGGCCGGTGTCGAGGTAGCCGCGGTCGACGTGGCGGCCCCCGTCCATCGAGTTGATCAGTACGGGCCACACGACCCCGTACACGATCGAGGCGAGCTGCATCGGGGTGCCGATCTTGAACAGCAGCAGGAACACCGGCAGCAGCGCCGCGGGCGGCACCGAACGGCCGAGGTGCAGCAGCGGCTCGGCCAGCGCCGCCAGCCAGGCCAGCCGGCCCAGGGCCACGCCGAGCGCCACCCCCGCCACCGCCGCCAGCGCCCACCCCGCCACCAGCCGCCCCAGGCTGGGCAGCAGGTCGGCGACCGCCTCGTCGGTCAGGAACAGCCGGCCCGGCGAGCCGGAGAACCACATCTCGCGCAGCCGGGTCAGGATCGTGCTGGGCGGCGGGAAGTAGACGGCCTCCGCCCGCCGGGCGACCAGCTCCCACAGCACCGCCACCACGGGCAGCAGCCAGTGGCGGCGCGCCCACCGCCAGGTGTTCGCCGCAGGCCCGCCCGGCCCGGACCGGGTCACGCCGCGACCTCCGCGCGGGCGTGGTGCCAGCGGAACAGGCGCCGCTCGGCCGACGTGACCATCAGGTTGGCCGCCAGCCCGAGCAGGCCCGCCCACAGCGTGCCGGCCAGCACCCGGTCGACGTGGTTGGCGGTGCCGGCCTGGAGGAGGAACGTGCCGATGCCGTCGCCGCCCGCGATGAGCTCCACGCTGACGGCGACGATGAGGGTGACCCCGACGGAGATCCGCACGCCGGTGGCGACGAACGGCGCGGCGCTCGGCAGCGAGACCCGCAGCACGACCGCCAGCGGGCCGAAGCCGAAGCTCCGCAGCGTCTCCTTGGCCTGCGGGTCGACGTCGGCCAGGCCGTACATGGTGTTGACGAGCAGCGGCCAGCAGCAGGTGTAGACGATCAGCGAGGTCTTGGCGTCGGCGCTGTCGGGGAACAGGAACATGGCCAGCGGGATCAGCGACACCGACGGGATCGGCCGCAGGAACTCCACCAGCGGCCGCGCCGAGCGCTCCACCACCGGCACCGTGCCGAGCAGCAGCCCGGCCGGCACCGCCAGCGCGATGGCGATCAGCAGGCCCGCCGCACACGCGCCCAGCGTGGCCAGCACCTGGGCGTGGAACCCGCTGTCGCCCGCCAGCCCGGCCGCGGCGGCCAGGACGTCGGAGGTGTACGGCAGCACGCCCGGGTCGACCAGCCCCGCCCGCCCCGCGATCTCGGTCAGGACGAGCACCCCGGCCACCCCCGCGACCCCGAGCACCGGCCGCCTGCCCCGCGTGATCATCCCAGGCCGGTCGCGATCTGCTGGGCGACGACCGGCCTGCTCTTCAGGTAGCCGTAGCCGACGAGCAGGTCGGCCAGCTTCTGGAAGCCCGCCTGAGGCGGCTCCATCGAGAAGACGCCGAGCTTCATGGCGGCCGCGCTCGCCGCGTCGATCTGCGTGTACGTCGGGATGACCTCGTCGATCGCCGAGCGGTCGGCGGCGGCGATCCGCTGGGCCTTGGCCAGCGCGCGGTGGAAGGCGGCGGCGGTGCGGGGGTTCCTGGTCAGCCAGTCCTGCGACACGCCCCAGCCGTCGATCGGGATGCCCGCGGTCGGGCCCGACATGGTGTCGATCACCTCGGTGCCGCCCGCCTTCTTGGCCGCCGTCAGGAACGGCTCGACCAGCCAGGCGGCGTCGACCTTGCCCGAGGCCAGCGCGCCGAGCTGCTCGTTGAACGGCATCGCCACGTACTTGACGTCGCCGGGCGCGAGGCCGGCCTGCTGGAGGTGGGCGTTGGTGACCGTCTGGCCCAGCGCCTTGAGCACGTTGACCGCGACCGTGCGGCCCTTGAGGTCGGTGGCGGACCTGACCGGCGACCCCTTGGGCACGACGACGCCCGCGATGCCGGGCGCGGACTCCTGGCTGTGCTGGAACAGCTTGAGCCTGGCCGCGCCGGAATCGTTGATGGACAGCAGCGAGACATAGGAGGTCAGGAACGCGTCCATGCTGCCGTTGAGTATTTTCGGCATGACCGCCTGAGGGGCCTGGATGATCTCCGTTTTGACGGTCAGGCCCTCGGCCTTGAAGAAGCCGCGTTTCTCGGCGATGAACAGCGGCGCCGCCGACGGCACCGGCACCACGCCGACGAGGAGCTGGGTCTTCTCCAGCCCGCCCGAACCGCCTGAACCGCTGGTGGAGGTGGGGGCCGCGGCGCCGCCGCAGGCCGCGAGGCCCGCGACGAGGGCCAGCGCGGCGGCGGCGTGTGCGATCTTCACGATGCTCTCTCCTGACTGCCGGCGCGTTTCCTGGCCGGGCAATGCGAGAATCGCGGCGCGCGCACGGACAAGCGCGGGCCCGAATCGAACGAGCCCCCCGACGCATTCGGCACCACCGGAACCCCCGCTGCCACGAATGGCGATCGTACAGCAGGAGTCGTGACCACCGCCATGAAACAAAGCGGGCATTTATCCGAATGGCCTGACCGTCGGTATAAGTGATGGTAAATCGGTAATACGCCTATATTTCTGGCCTTTGTGGGATCAATTCTCGACGTCCGTGCCGCCACGGAGTCATTGCCGCTCCTTGGACGTGCGATGAGACCCGGGTTGAGATCATTGGGCGGCAGGACCCGGCGAGACCGGTGAGGGGGTGGGGGCCCTGCGGCCGCTTCGGCTCTCGGTCCAGGCGCGTCTCATCCTGGCCACCGCCGTGCTGTCGCTCATCGTCTGCGCGGCGATCGGCGTCGCCCTCGACGTGCTGATCCGTGAGCGCATCCGGCAGGACGTCTTCGCCGACACCCAGCGCGCCACCACCGAGTGGATCGGCTCGATGGGCACCGCCTTCCCGCCCCCGGTCACCACGTCCTCCGTCGACCTGCTCCAGCTAGTGGACGCCCACGGCCACGTGGTCGCGGCCAGCCGCGCCGCCTCCGGCAGGCCGCCCGTCAGCACGCTGTGGCCCGCCTCCGGCAACCGCATCCGGCACGGCGTGGCCTGCGCGCGCGGCGAGTGCGTGATGTTCACCGCCACCAGGCCCTCGCCGCAGGAGGAGCAGTTCCTGTGGGGCGGGGCGTCCCACGTCGTCTACGCCGCGCGGGCCGAGCCGCCCCTCCTGGCCACCCGCCGCCTGGAGCTGATCATCACCGCCGGCGGCCTGGCCGTCAGCGCGTTGCTCACCTGGATCGCCGCGTTCCTGATCGGGCGTACGTTGCGGCCGGTCGAGGGGATGCGGGCCAGGATGGCCGAGATCACCGTCACCGACCTCAGCATGCGGGTGCCCGAGCCGCCCGGCGACGACGCCGTCGCCCAGCTCGCCCGCACCGCCAACAGGACGCTGGCGCGCCTGGAGGAGGCCGTCGAGCAGCAGCGCAACTTCTCCTCCATGGTCTCCCACGAGCTGCGCACGCCGCTGACCGGCCTGCGCGCCCGGCTGGAGGAGGCCCTGACCTACCCCGACGTCGACCCCCGCGCCGCCCTGCGCGACGCGTTGTCCACCGCCGACCGGTTCCAGGCGATCATCGAGGAGATGTTGCTGCTGGCCCGCGTCCGCACGGCCTCCACGCGCCACCGGGAGCCGGTGCGGCTGAGCGAGCTGGTCCGGGAGGAGGTCGCCGCCCGGCGGGCCGGGCTGCTGATCCGGGTGGACGTCGCCGAGGATCTCCAGGTGCTCGGCAACCGCGTCCAGCTCGGGGAGGTGCTGACGAACCTGCTGGTCAACGCCCAGCGGCACGCCCGTACGGTGGTCGAGGTCCGGGTGGAGCGCCGCGACGGCCAGGCGATGGTCTCGGTCCGCGACGACGGCGCCGGCGTCGTGCCCGAGGACCGCGAGCGGGTCTTCCAGCCCTTCGTGCGTCTGTCCGAGGGACGCCGGCGCGACCCCGAGGGCAGCGGCCTCGGCCTGGCCATCTCCCGTGCCATCGCCCGCGCCCACCAGGGCGACCTGGACATCGATGACTTCCCCGACGGCCCCCGGTTCGTCCTGCGCCTCCCGCTGCCCGCCCCCGGCCCGGACGCCCCGCCGCCCTGAGCCCGGTCGCGGACCCGGCGGGCCGCCTTCCCCGGTCGCGGCGGCCGGGCGGCGGGCCCGGCCGAGCGCGTCCCTCAGGACGCGGTCACTGGCACTTGCCCTTCAGCCACGCGCTGAACTCCGGCGTGTAGTCGGTGGCCACCCGCTTGGCCCCGCTCGCGAGCGCCGACTTCCACGCGTTCTCGTTCAGGGTCCAGGAGGGGGGCGGCTCCTCCCACTTGGTCACCTCCGGCCAGATCGGACCGCCGGTCAGCACCTGGCTCAGCCCCGCGGCGGTCACGCGGCTCTTGAGCTCGGCGGCGATCGCGCTGTCGTGCGAGTACAGGATGATCTCCTGCGACCGGTAGTTCTCCTTGACCGGGTCGAGCACCTCCTTCCAGCCCTGCGCCTTGATCGTGGCGTTGGAGCTGAGCAGCGACTGGCGGGCCTCGGGCTTGATCTCGACCAGCCCGACCATGCCGGACGAGCGCATCGCGGCCAGCCACTCGCGGAAGGTGTAGACGGTCTCGCCCTTGAACAGGCCGCGCACGATCGTCCGGCCCTTGAGCGCGGTGTCGCCCGCCGCCCACCAGATCTCGGTGATGTTCTTCTTGGTGCCCGACAGGCCCCACGTCGAGGTGTTGTGCCACATGACGGCCTTGGTGCCGTCCTTGGTGAGCTGGAGGTCGGCCTCGACGCCGGAGGCGCCCCAGCCCTTGTAACGCCGTACGGCGGTGGGGTTGTTGGGCTGGCGCACCTGGTCCCGCTCCCAGGCGTTGGCGCCGGTCGGGTAGCCGCCGTGCCCGAAGATCTGCGGGCAGGCGGGCAGCGCGGCGGACGGAGAGGTGAGGAGTGAGGCCAGGGTCAAGGCGGCGAAGGGGCCGGCGAGGGGAACTGCCAAGGCACGCACCTTTCGATCTTGAGGTTCACCGCACTCTGCCACATTCACGGACGTTCCGTCCCAGGAGGGCGGCCGCGAGGGCGAGCGCTGCGCGGGCGCGGGGCAGGTCGCCGGTACAGTCGTCAGTACCGTGGCGGCTTGTGGCAGGGTGCCACGGGAACCGGCGCTCGAACCCTGTGGCGGGGTCACTTTTTGTGGAAACCGCACAAAGCAGGAGCCCCGGCGTGCACTATGCGGACATTGGTACACGCGGCGGTGATCGAGCACGGTAGAGACAGTGACGGGCGAGGCTCCGGGGGACCACCCCGGACTCGCCTACTTGTACGGGGTACGTGGGAGGCTCAACCGGTGTTCAATCGTGTCGCCATCGTCAACCGCGGAGAGGCCGCGATGCGGCTCATCCACGCCGTCCGGGATCTTTCGGCGGAGACCGGCAAGCGGATCGAGACGATCGCGCTCTACACCGACGCCGACCGCGACGCGACCTTCGTCCGCGAGGCGGACGTCGCCCACTCGCTGGGGCCCGCCTCGGCGCGCCCGTACCTCGACCACGCCGTGCTGGAGCGGGCGCTGGTCGAGACCGGGGCCGACGCCGCGTGGGTCGGGTGGGGGTTCGTCGCCGAGGACCCGGCCTTCGCCGAGCTGTGCGAGAAGATCGGCGTCACCTTCGTCGGGCCGAGCGCGGAGGCGATGCGCCGGCTCGGTGACAAGATCGGCGCCAAGCTCATCGCCGAGGAGGTCGGCGTCCCCGTCGCGCCGTGGAGCCGCGGCGAGGTGGCCACGCTCGAGGACGCCCTGCGCGCCGGCGACGCGATCGGCTACCCCCTGATGCTCAAGGCGACCGCGGGCGGCGGCGGGCGGGGCATCCGCATGGTCGCCTCGGCCGACGAGCTGGCCGACGCCTACGAGCGCACCAGCCAGGAGGCCGAGCGCGCGTTCGGCTCGGGCGTGGTCTTCCTGGAGCGCCTGGTCACCGGCGCCCGCCACGTCGAGGTGCAGGTCATCGCCGACGGTCAGGGCACGGCGTGGGCGCTGGGCGTCCGCGACTGCTCGGTGCAGCGGCGCAACCAGAAGATCATCGAGGAGTCCGCCTCCCCGGTCCTGAGCGACGACCAGACCGCCGAGCTGAAGGCGTCGGCCGCACGGCTCGCCGTGGCCGTCGGCTACCGCGGCGCGTGCACCGTCGAGTTCCTCTACCACCCCGGCGACAAGCTGTTCGCCTTCCTGGAGGTCAACACCCGGCTCCAGGTCGAGCACCCGATCACCGAGCTGACCACCGACACCGACCTGGTCCGGCTGCAGCTGCACGTCGCCGCCGGCGGCCGCCTGGAAGGCCCCCAGCCGCGCGAGAGCGGCCACGCCGTGGAGGCCCGGCTCAACGCCGAGGACCCCGACCGCGACTTCGCCCCCGCGCCGGGCCGCATCGCCCGCCTGGTGCTGCCCGCCGGGCCCGGCGTCCGCGTCGACACCGGCGTCAGCGAGGGCGACACCATCCCGGCCGACTTCGACTCGATGATCGCCAAGATCATCGCCTACGGCCGCGACCGCGAGCAGGCCCTGGCCCGCCTGCGCCGCGCGATGTCCGCCACCACGGTGATCATCGAGGGCGGCGCCACCAACAAGAGCTTCGTGCTCGACCTGCTCGACCAGCCCGAGGTCGTCGACGCCGTCGCCGACACCGGCTGGATCGACCGCGTACGCGCCGAGGGCCGCCTGGTCAGTCACCGCCACTCCGCGGTCGCCCTGGCCGCCGCCGCGATCGAGGCCTACCAGGACGAGGAGGAGGTCAGCCGCAACCGGCTGCTGGCCACCGCCCACGGCGGGCGCCCGCAGGTGCAGCACGAGACCGGCCGCCCGCTGACCCTCAAGCTCCGCGGCGCCGGCTACCGGCTCACGGTGGCCAGGGCCGGGCAGCGGCGCTTCCGCGTCGGCATCTCCGACGGCGACCGCTCCCACCCGCTCGACGTCGAGATCGACCGCTTCGACGAGCACAGCGGCCGCATCACGGTCAACGGCCGCCGCTTCCGCCTGATGTCGGCCACCCACGGCCCGATCCACCTGGTCGAGGTCGACGGCGTCACCCACCGCATCAGCCGCGACGAGGGCGGCGTCGTCCGCTCGCCCGCGCCCGCGCTGGTCGTGGCGACGCCCCTGTCGGCCGGCGACGAGGTCGAGGCGGGCGCGCCCATCCTGGTGCTGGAGAGCATGAAGATGGAGACGGTGCTGCGCGCGCCGTTCCGCGCCCGCGTCCGCGAGTGCGCCGTCTCGGTCGGCAGCCAGGTCGAGGCGGGCGCGCCGCTGATGCGCCTGGAACCCCTCGCGGGCGCCGAGGACGAACCGGCCGCCGCCGCGACGACCGCCCCCGAGATCGACCTGCCCGCCGCCCCGCCGCGGGCGTCGGCCGCCGAGCAGGCCGAGCGCGGCGTGCAGGACCTGCGCGACCTGCTGCTCGGCTTCGACGCCGCCCCCCACGACCGCCGCCGCATGGTGTCGCACTACCTGGCCGCGCGGGCCGAGCTCGACGACCGCGTCGTCGAGGGCGAGCTCGACCTGCTCACCGTCTTCGCCGACCTGTCGGAGCTGAGCCGCAACAAGCCGGGCGGCGAGCTCGACGTCGAGCCGGGCAGCCCGGTGCACAGCCCGCGCGAGTACTTCCACAGCTACCTGCAGAGCCTCGACGTCGAACGGGCCGGCCTGCCCGAGGCGTTCCAGGCCAAGCTGCGCCGCATGCTCAGGCACTACGGCGTCGAGGAGCTCGACCGTACGCCGGAGCTGGAGGCCGCGGTCTTCCGGATCTTCCTGGCCCAGCAGCAGATGACCACCGGCGTCACCGTCATGTCGGAGCTGCTGCGCGCCTGGCTGGCCGGCTCGCCCCCGCGCGAGCCGCTCGGCGAGCGGGCCGGGCTCGCCCTGGAACACCTGGTCGAGGCCACGCAGGTGCGCTTCCCGGTGGTCGCCGACCTGGCCCGCGGCGTGGTGTTCCGCTGGTTCGCCCAGCCGCTGCTGCGCCGCAACCGCGCCAAGGTCTACGCCGCCGTCCGCGACGAGCTGCGGCACCTCGACCGCGACCCCGACGCGCCCGACCGCGCCGAGCGCATCCAGGCCATGGTGGCCAGCTCCGAGCCGCTCGTCCGGCTGCTCGGCCAGCGCATCGGCCGGCCCGAACGCGACCTCGCCCCCCTGCTGGAGGTCCTGACCCGCCGCTACTACGGCAACCGCGGGTTGTCGCAGGTCGCCACCAGCGACAGCGCGGGCTGCCGGTTCGTCACCGCCGAGCACACCGGCCCGCGCGGCGTGACCCGCCTGGTCACCACCGCCGCCGACATCGCCGCCCTTCCCGACGTCATCGACGCCGTCGGCGCGCTGGCCGACGGGGTCGGCGGGCGCGGGCTCGTCGCCGACCTCTACCTCACCTGGGACGACCAGCCCGACGCCGAGGAGATGGCCGTACGGCTCGGGCGGGTCCTGGCCGAGCGCCCGCAGCCCGCGGGCATCCGGCGGATCACCACCACCGTCGTGGGCACCAGCGGCGCGGTGATGCACCACCACTTCACCTTCCGCCCCGACGGCGCCGGCTTCGCCGAGGACCGCCTGATCCGCGGCCTGCACCCGCAGATCGCCCAGCGCCTGCAACTGCACCGGCTCCAGGAGTTCGACCTCACCCGGCTGCCCTCGGTCGACGAGGAGCTCTACCTGTTCAAGGCCGTCGCCAAGAGCAACCCGGCCGACGAGCGGCTCATCACCATGGGCCAGGTCCGCGACCTGACGCCGCTGCGCGAGGCCGACGGCCGCCTGGTCGCGCTGCCCGCCGTCGAGGACGCCCTCAACGCCGGCCTCGACGCGATCCGCAACATCCAGGCCCAGCGCCCCCAGAACAAGCGGTTCGACACCAACCGCATCATGATGTACGTCTGGCCCTCGACCGAGCTGACCACCGACGAGCTCAACATGCTGGTCCAGCGCATCCTGCCGACCACGGCGGGCGCCGGGCTGGAGGAGGTCCAGTTCGTGGCCCGCCAGCGCACCCCCTCGGGCGAGCTGAGCGAGGTCGCCGTGCGCATCACCCTCGACCCCGGCCACGGCGCCAGCCTCCAGGTCGGCAAGCCGTCGGACGAGCCGGTCCAGCCACTCGACGACTACCGCCAGAAGGTGCTGCGCGCCGCCCGGCGCGGCAACGCCTACCCCTACGAGCTGACCGGCCTGCTCAGCGGCCCGCAGGGCGGCTTCGTCGAGCACGACCTCGACGCCGACGGCGTGCTCGTCCCGGTCGAGCGGCCCAAGGGCAACAACTCCGCGGCGATCGTGGCCGGCGTGGTCACCACGCCGACCGCCCGCCATCCCGAAGGCGTCACCCGGGTGGTGCTGCTCGGCGACCCGACCAAGGCGCTGGGCGCGCTGTCGGAGCCGGAGTGCTCGCGGGTGATCGCGGCGCTCGACCTGGCCGAGCGCATGCGCGTGCCCCTGGAGTGGTTCGCGCTGTCGGCCGGCGCCCGGATCTCGATGACCTCGGGCACCGAGAACATGGACTGGGTGGCGGCGGCGCTCAAGCGCATCGTCACCTTCACCCAGGCCGGCGGCGAGATCAACATCGTGGTCGCGGGCATCACCGTGGGGGCGCAGCCGTACTGGAACGCCGAGGCGACGATGCTCATGCACACCAAGGGCATCCTGGTCATGACCCCCGACTCGGCGATGGTGCTCACCGGCAAGCAGTCGCTCGACTTCTCCGGCGGCGTGTCGGCGGAGGACAACTTCGGCATCGGCGGCTACGACCGCGTGATGGGCCCCAACGGCCAGGCCCAGTACTGGGCGCCCAACCTGCCGGCCGCCCGCGACGTGCTGATGGCCCACTACGACCACACCTACGTCGTCCCCGGCGAGAGCGGCCCCCGGCGGGCGCCCACCGCCGACCCGGCCGACCGGGACGTCCGCGACTACCCGCACACCGTGGCGGGCAGCGACTTCACCACCGTCGGCCAGATCTTCTCCGCCGAGCACAACCCCGACCGCAAGAAGCCCTTCGACATCCGCACGGTGATGCGCGCCCTGTCCGACCAGGACCACCCGGTGCTGGAACGCTGGGCGGGCATGGCCGACGCCGACACCTCGGCCGTCCAGGACGTGCACATCGGCGGCCGGCCGGTCTGCCTGATCGGCATCGAGTCCCGGCCGGTGCCGCGGCGCGGCTTCCCGCCCGCCGACGGGCCGGACGCGTACACGGCCGGCACGTTGTTCCCGCGCTCGTCGAAGAAGACCGCGCGGGCGATCAACGCGGCCTCCGGCAACCGGCCGCTGGTGGTGCTGGCGAACCTGTCCGGCTTCGACGGCTCACCCGAGTCGATGCGCAAGCTCCAGCTGGAGTACGGCGCGGAGATCGGCCGGGCGATCGTCAACTTCGAGGGCCCGATCGTGTTCTGCGTCATCTCCCGCTACCACGGCGGCGCGTTCGTGGTGTTCTCCAAGGCGCTCAACCCGAACATGACCGTGCTGGCGCTGGAGGGCTCGTTCGCCTCGGTGCTCGGCGGCGCCCCGGCGGCGGCGGTGGTCTTCTCCGGCGAGGTGAACAACCGCACCGCGACCGACCCGCGCGTGAGCGAGCTGCAACGGCAGGTCGCGGCGGCCAGCGGCGCCGAACGGGCCGCGCTCAACGCCCGCCTGGCCGAGGTCCAGCCGGCCGTACGGGCGGAGAAGCTCGGCGAGGTGGCCGCGGAGTTCGACCGGGTGCACAACATCCAGCGCGCGGTCGAGGTCGGCTCGGTCGACGCGATCGTCAGCGCCGCCGAGCTGCGTCCGCGGATCATCGAGGCCGTCGAACGCGGCATCGCCCGGCTGCACCAGGGTTCCTGACCGCGCACGTCCTCTCGACTCGGGGGGACGTGCGGCATCGTCCGCGCGGCTGGACGCCCACGAGCGCGGGCATCGTGCTCGTGGGCGGCGTTCCCCGGGGCGGCGGAGGCGGTCGGGATCAGGTCGTCGCCTGGTCCGGCGTGGCGTCGTCCTTCGCTGGGGTGAAGTGGCCAGAATAGAACCATCTGGTCACAACGCGTGAGGGGAAAGATGCTGTCGATCACTGTGCTGGCGGCGGTCGCCCTCGCGGGCGTCCCCGTGGGGCCCGCCGTCCTCGCCGAGGTGGCCTCCGGCCAGGACGGGGACACGTCCTGGAAGAAGCTCACGTCCTTCCGCGTCTCGCCGGCGGCGCCGCACCAGAACGACGCCATCCGGCTGCTCATCCACTGCCCCACCCAGGCCAACCACGCCGTCGTCGGGTCCACCGCGTTCCCCGTCAAGGGGTCGTGGCGGATGTTCCGCGAGGTGGGCGTCGGGCTGGGCGGGATGGGGTTCGGCAAGAAGGGCGTCGTCATCTCGCGGTTCGCGCCGCCGGGGGAGCACGAGGTGCGGCTGAAGTGCGTCAAGGTGACGGCGGACTGGCGGACCGGCTTCAGGAAGGTCAAGGTCCTCAGCCGTTCGGAGGTCCCGCTGGTGGTGCGTCCGTTCCGCCTCGCCCAGTTCTTCTGACACACTCAGGCGTCCCACGACCCCGCCGCCCTCGGAGCGACTCCCTTGGACGACAGCCCTTACTTCACCTGGGCCGAAGACGGCTTCACCCTGGACATCCTGCTCGACGGCGAGGCCGACCCCTCGCGGCTGGAGACGGGCGACGCGATCGTCACGTTGCCGTCGGGCGAGCGATACAGCGCTCTCATGCTCACCCTGGAGGAGGCGGGGCGCATCATGGACCGGCACGCCCGGTCCGGGGAGAGCCTGGGCGGTCGGTACCGCTGCACCCCCGACCTGGTTCTCGTGCGGGAGCCGGGCGTCGCCGGGATGGTCGAGGTGATACGGGATCTCGTCGACGAAGGGGAGATCTCCGCCTGCCTGCCGAGAATCGGGGAGAGCGGCGCGCTGGTCAAGCCGGGAATGTAGGAGGAAGGCTCTGGGTCACCATCGTGATTCAGGTCTCATATACCCGTACCGGGTCCAGGTTGCCCATGGTAGGCGGCTCCCGTATCGTGCTCGTTCGTCAGAACCGGAGCTACGGGGGAGGGCCGGTGGGGATCCTGCGGCGGGGTGTGCGTGCCCTCCTGCTCGTCGTCCTCGCTCTCGGCGTGTGCGGGATGCACACTCTCGGGCACGTGAACGCCCGGCACGACATGGCGATCGCCCACGAGGCCCCCGCCGCCCATGCGGGGCTTCAGTCCGGCCACGCGGGGCTTCAGTCGGACCACGAGATGCCGGGGCTCGATCCGGCCGGGGTCTGCCTGGCCGTGCTGAGCTCGCTGCTCGTCGTGGCGCTGCTGGCCTTCTGGGTCGGCGCGCGGCGGCGTGCCTTCGGTGGCGCCGGCGCTGGGTCGTCTCTCCGGCCGGTCGCCAGGCCGCCGCCACGGCCCACGTCCCTGCGGCTGGCCCACCTCTCGATCCTGCGCATATAGGCCGGCGGCCGGCGCGGACGCCCTCCACGGCGATCCGCGAGAACCTGCCGACCGTCCCAGCGAATCGAGAGATCACCTCAGCATGTCCAGCAACCGTAAGATCGCCGTCGTCGTCGCCGCAGGGGCGCTCGCCCTGCTCACCGCGTGCGGCGGCACCGACACCGCCTCCACGGCCACGCCCGACGCGGCCGCCACCACCGCTGGTGCCCAGCCGTCGCAGGCGTCGTTCAACGACGCGGACGTCATGTTCGCCCAGATGATGATCCCGCATCACCAGCAGGCGGTCGAGATGGCCGAGCTGGCCCCGCAGCGGGCGAAGGACCCGGAGATCAAGGAGCTCGCCGCCAAGATCAAGGCCGCCCAGGATCCGGAGATCCAGACCATGAAGGGCTGGCTGGCCGAGTGGGGCAAGCCCGTCCCGTCCGGCGGGATGGGGCACGACATGCCCGGGATCATGTCCGCCGAGGACATGAAGAAGCTCGAAGGCTCCAAGGGGACCGCCTTCGACAAGCTGTTCGCGGAGCAGATGATCGCCCACCATGAGGGCGCGATCGAGATGGCGCGTACCGAGCAGGCGAGCGGGGCCGACCCGCGGGCCAAGGAGCTGGCCAAGGGCATCGAGAGCGCGCAGCAGGCCGAGGTGGCCCAGCTCCGCAAGCTCCTCGAACGCCTCTGATCCCACCTGCCGCCGGGACGTTCCCGGCGGCACCGGTCCCATTGCCGGGGCGCACGTGCCCCCTGCTCAGTGAGGGCGGGGGCAGGGGAGGGGCGGCCGTGCCGGGCCAGGGGCTCGGGGCGGCCGCCCGGTTCGGGGGTGGCGCGCCTGGTGGTGACGACGGTCGCCGCCATGGCCGCCGCCGTGCGAGCGGGAACGGCAGACGCTCATCAGGCGCGAACGCGCCCCCCGCAGGCGCCACGACCGGTACGTCACGGCACCGCCCGGCGAGATCGACCCGCCGTCACACCCCGCCTGCTGACGTCGCTGAGGGCGACCCGCTGTCATGTCCTGCCTTCTGACGTCGCTGAGGGCGACCCGCTGTCACGTCCCATCTCCTGGCGCCGTTGGGGGCGCCCGCTGTCGGGTGGGTTTGGGGTGGTTTGGGGAGGGGGTGGGGTGGCGGGGAGGTGAACGGGGGCGGTTGGTTTGGGGGGAAGGGTTGCGGAAGAGGGTGTTCTTGTTTAGCGTCCGCTGTGAGGGTTAGGAAAGTTTCCTAACGCCCGCCTTTCGATCACGGTCCACCTGCGGATGGCCCCATGGCACCCCCTATCCGAAGGATCAACGCATGATCAGACGTCCTGAGCGGCGCCCCCGGCGGTCGTCGCTTCTCGTCACGGCCCTGGTCGCGGCGCTGATGGCGGCGACGCCCTTGGCGCCACCGGCCGCGGCCGCGGCCGGTTCCGTCAGCGCCGACACGCTGCTGTCCCGTGGCAGGCCGGTCACCTCGTCCTCGGTCGAGGGCAGCGGCTTCGAGGCGGCCAAGGCGGTGGACGGCAACGCCTCCACCCGCTGGGCCAGCGTCGAAGGCCACGACCCCGAATGGATCCGGGTCGACCTCGGCGACACGTACACCGTCTCCAGGGTGAAGCTGACCTGGGAGGCGGCGTACGGCAAGTCGTACAAGATCCAGACCTCTCCCGACGGCGGCACCTGGACCGACGTCTACTCCACCACCTCCGGCAACGGCGCGACCGACGACCTGACGGTCAGCGGCAGCGGCCGGTACGTGCGCATGTACGGCACCGCCCGCGGCACGACGTACGGCTACTCGCTGTACGAGCTGGAGGTCTACGGCAGCGGCGGCGGCGGAGGCACCGACACCACCCCGCCCTCCGTCCCGGGCAACCTGCGCGCGACCGGCACCACCTCCACCAGCGTGTCCCTGGCCTGGGACGCCGCCACCGACGACGTGGGCGTCACCGGCTACCTCGTCTACCGGGGCTCGACCCTGGTGACCACCGTGGCGGGCACCACGTACACCGACACCGGCCTGACCCCGGCCACCGCCTACGGCTACACCGTCAAGGCGCGCGACGCCGCGGGCAACCAGTCGGCGGCCAGTGGCGGCGTCACGGCGACCACGCAGCCCGGCGGCAGCGGTCCCGCGGTGCCCTTCGGCAGCCACACCATCCCGTACGCCGCGGGCATGCTGCGTCCCACGGGCGACCAGGCCACGCTGGACGCGCGGGTGGTCGACTACTACAAGCGGTGGAAGGCCGCCTTCGTCCGGCAGAACTGCGGGAACGGCTGGTACGAGGTGATCTCGCCCGACGCCGACCACCCGTACGTGGCCGAGGCCCAGGGATACGGCATGGCGATCGTCGCGACCATGGCCGGGGCCGACCCCGACGCCAAGAAGATCTTCGACGGCATGGTCAAGTGGATGATCGACCACCCGTCGTCCATCAACCCCGACCTGCTGGCCGCCGAGCAGGACACCGCCTGCAAGAGCGTCGACGGGAGCGACGGCGCCACCGACGGCGACATGGACGTCGCCTACGGCCTGCTCCTGGCCCACCGGCAGTGGGGCAGCTCGGGCACGTACAACTACCTCGACCTGGCGGTCAAGCACATCAACGCCATCAAGAAGGACGAGATCAACCCGTCCACGAACCTGCTCAAGCTGGGCGACTGGAGCAGCTCGGGCGACCAGTATTACTACATCACCCGTACCTCGGACTGGATGATCGACCACTTCAGGGCCTTCAGGAAGGCGACCGGCAACAGCGCCTGGGACACGATCAGGACCGCCCACCAGAACCTGATCACCACGCTCCAGGCCAACTACGCCTCCGCCACCGGCCTGCTGCCGGACTTCGTGGTCAACACCAACACCACCGCCAAGCCGGCCCCCGGCCAGGTCCTGGAGGACCCGAACGACGGCCAGTACTGGTGGAACGCCTGCCGTACCCCGTGGCGCATCGGCGACGACGCCGTGACGAGCGGGGACGCCAAGTCGCTCGCCTCGGCCAGGAAGCTCAACTCCTGGATCAAGGGCAAGACCGGCGGCGACCCGAGCAAGATCGCGATCGGCTACAAGCTGAACGGCACGCAGATCTCCAGCGGCAGCGAGGCCGCCTTCTTCGCGCCGTTCGCGGTGGCGGCGATGACGGACTCCGGCAGCCAGGCGTGGCTGGACGCGCTGTGGAACAAGATGCTCGGCACGCCGATCGACGCGAGCAGCTACTACTCGGCCAGCATCCAGCTCCAGGTCATGATCACGGTGACCGGCAACCACTGGGTGCCCTGACCGGCGGCGGAACCCTCGGCCGTGCCCGCGGACGGCGTTCGCGGGCCCGCGGCACGGCGTTCGCGGGCACGGCCCACCGAAGGGAGGAACCCCCATGAGACGGACCCTGCTGGCCGGCCTGCTGCCCTTCCTGCTCACCTCTCCGCCCGGCGCCGCTGTGGGTGAGGTGGCTGAGGTGGTCGACGTGTCCACGGCGGCTCAGCTCGTGAGCGCGCTGGCCGGGGCGGTTCCCGGGCAGACCATCAGGCTCGCGCCCGGCGAGTACCACGGCGTCTTCGTCGCCCAGCGCCCCGGTACGGCCGCCGCGCCCATCACGCTGACCGGCCCGGCGAACGCCGTCCTGGTCAACGACGGTCCCTCGGGCGTCGCGCCGTCCTGTCCCGCGCCCGGCGGCGGCTGGGACTCCGGTTACGGGCTCTGGCTGTACGCGGCTCCCTACTGGCGGCTCACCGGGTTCACCGTCAAGGACTCCAAGAAGGGCGTTGTCCTGGACGCCTCCGCCCACGTGGTGATCGACGGCGTGTACGTCCACCACGTCGAGGACGAGGGCGTGCACTTCCGGCGCAGTTCCTCCGACGGCGTCCTGAGGAACTCCCGCGTCGCCTACACGGGCCTCGTCCAGCCCGGCTACGGCGAGGGCGTCTACCTCGGCTCGGCCGGCTCGAACTGGGGCTGCCACGGCAACACCGGCGGCGTGGACCGGTCGGACCGCGTCCAGGTCACCGGCAACACGATCGGCCCGTACGTCGCCGCCGAGCACATCGACGTCAAGGAGGGCACGAGCGGCGGCCTGATCAGCGGCAACACCTTCGACGGCACCGGCGTCAGCGGCCAGAACTCCGCCGACTCCTGGGTGGACGTCAAGGGCTCCCGCTACACGATCGAGAACAACACGGGCACGTTCGCCCCACCCGGCACCTTCGCCAACGGCTACGAGACGCACAATCCGGCCACGACGCCGTCCTTCCTCAACGGGTGCGGGAACGTCTGGCGCGGCAACCGCTCCGACCTCGGCGGCGTCGGCGCGTACGCCATCAAGATCACCTCGACCTCGAAGTGCGTGGCCGACCCGAACGTCGTGCACTCCTCCAACACCGTCACGGGCGCGACCCGGGGCCTGACGAACGTCCCGGTGACCCCGGGCTGACCGGCGGCGCGGACCCGCCGCCCGGTCTCCGGGCGGCGGCCTCGGCGTGCCGCGCGGCGGCCGGGTGAACCCCGGCCCAACAGGGTTAAGAAAGCTTCCTAACTTTATTGACAGCCCTCCGCGCCCTGGGCCACGATCCCGGTAAGCGGCTCGGCGCGGCCTCCCACGAGGAGGTGACGCGCTCAGCGAAAGACTCCTGACCCGGCCGCCCACCGGACCGTGCTCCGATCTCTCACCCCCAGGAGAATCGCCATGTCCAGAGTCCGCCTGGCCGTCATGGCCGTGATCGGCCTGGTGGCCGGCCTGCTCGTGGCCGCCACCGCCTCGGCCGGCACCGCCGAGACGCTGCTCTCGCAGGGCAGACCCGCCACCTCCTCCTCCAAGGAAGCCTCCTCCTACGCCGCCGCGAAGGCCTTCGACGGCGACCTCGCCGCCACCCGGTGGGCCTCGGCCGAAGGCCACGACCCCGAATGGTTGCGGGTGGACCTCGGCGCCTCCCAGCAGATCAGCCGGGTCAAGCTGACCTGGGAGGACGCCTACGGCAAGTCGTACAAGATCCAGACCTCCGCCGACGGCAGCGCCTGGACCGACGTCTACTCCACCACCACCGGCGACGGCGGCGTGGACGACCTCGCCCTGACCGCCACCGGCCGCTACGTCCGCATGTACGGGACCGCGCGCGGCACCTCCTACGGCTACTCCCTGTGGGAGATGCAGGTCTACGGCGGCGGCACCCAGCCGACCGACCCGCCCACCGACCCGCCGGGCGACACGTTCGTGGTGGCCGCCGCCGGTGACATCGCCGAGCAGTGCACCGCGAGCTCCTCCTCCTGCGTGCACCCGAAGACGGCCGCCCTGGTCGAGTCGATGAACCCGGAGTTCGTCATCACCATGGGCGACAACCAGTACGACGACGCACTCCTGTCCGACTTCCGCAACTACTACGACAAGACGTGGGGCAGGTTCAAGGCCAAGACCCGCCCGGTCCCCGGCAACCACGAGACCTACGACCCGGCCGGGTCCGAGGCCGGGTACAAGTCCTACTTCGGCGCCATCGCCTTCCCACAGGGCAAGAGCTACTACAGCTACGACCGCGGCAACTGGCACTTCGTCGCGCTCGACTCCAACCACTTCGACCAGTCGGCCCAGCTCACCTGGCTCAAGAACGACCTCGCCGCCACCACCAAGCCGTGCGTGGCCGCGTACTGGCACCACCCGCTGTTCAGCTCCGGCGAGCACGGCAACGACCCCGTCTCCAAGCCCGTCTGGCAGGCGCTGTACGCGGCCGGCGCCGAGCTGGTGCTCAACGGGCACGACCACCACTACGAGCGGTTCGGGCCGCAGAACCCCAGCGCCCAGGCCGACACCGCGAAGGGCATCGTCGAGGTGCTCGGCGGGATGGGCGGCGCGTCGCCGTACCAGATCGAGAACGTGCAGCCGAACAGCCAGAAGCGGCTGACCGACACCTTCGGCGTGCTGAAGCTGACGTTCGCCGGGAGCACGTTCGGCTGGCAGCTGGTCGGGACCGACGGCTCGGTCAAGGACAGCAGCCCGACCTATTCCTGCCACTAGATGTACATCTCGCTTCTCGGCACCCGGCTGACCAGGGCGGTGCCCGCCAACGTGGTGGCGCTCGGCCTGGTCAGCCTGGTCACGGACATCTCGTCGGAGATGGTCACCGCGGTGCTGCCGCTGTACCTGGTGGGCGCGCTCGGGCTCAGCCTCGTGCAGTTCGGGCTGCTGGACGGCCTGTACTTCGGTGTCACCGCGCTGGTCAGGCTGGCCGGCGGGCACGCCGCCGACCGGTGGAGCCGCCGCAAGCTGGTCGCCGGGCTCGGGTACGGGCTCTCGGCCGTCTGCAAGCTGGGCCTGCTCGCGGCCGGCGGGTCGGCCGCGGCGCTCGGCCTGGTGGTGGCCGCCGACCGCACCGGCAAGGGGCTGCGCACCGCGCCCAGGGACGCGCTCATCACGCTGAGCGCCCCGCCCGAACGGCTGGGCGGCGCGTTCGGGGTGCACCGGGCGATGGACACCGTGGGCGCCTTCCTCGGGCCGCTGGCCGCGTTCGCGGTGCTGACGGCGACGGCGGGCGCCTACGACGCGGTGTTCGTGACGAGCTTCTGCGTGGCCGCCCTGGGCGTGCTCCTGCTCGTTCTGTACGTACGGGACCGGCGCGGCCCCCTGACCGTCCGCGTACGGCTGCGGGCGGCGGTGACGCGGGAGCCCGGGTTCCGCCGGGCCTGCCTGGTGGCGGTGGTGCTCGGCCTGGTGACGGTCAGCGACTCGTTCGTCTACCTGGTGCTGCAACGTCGGCTGGCGATCGCGCCCGAGCTGTTCCCGCTGCTGCCGCTCGGCACGGCGGGCGCGTACCTGCTGCTGGCGGTGCCGCTCGGCAGGCTGTCGGACCGGTTCGGGCGCGCGGCGGTGTTCGTCGCCGGGCACGTGGCGCTGCTCGCGGTGTACCTGGTGCTGCTGGGCCCGGCCTGGCTGGTGCCCGCGCTGCTGCTGCACGGCCTGTTCTACGCCGCCACCGACGGCGTGCTCATGGCGCTGACCGGGCCGATGTTGCCCGAGAGCGCGCGGACCGGCGGCCTGGCGCTGCTCCAGACCGGGCAGGCCACGGCCCGGATGGTGTCGTCCATCCTGTTCGGCCTGCTGTGGGCGGGGACGGGGGAGGGGCCGGCGCTGGCGGTGATGGCCGCGGGGCTGGTGACGGCGTCCGTGATCGCCTGGCGGGCGCTGCGATGACAAGGAGGTCGTCAATGAGACGGGTGCTCGTACTCCTGGCCGCGGTGGTGCTGCTGGCCGGCGGCGCGACCGCGTACGCCACCTGGGCGGCGTCCTCGCGCCAGGTCGCGCCCGCCGCCGCGGGGTTCGACGCCGCCGAGCCCGGCCGGGTGCTGGTGCGCAGCGGCGGACGCGTCGCGTCCGTGCCCCTCGCCGACCCGGGCGCGCCGCCGCGGGTCAGCTCCCGGGCCTGCGACCGCTTCTACACGGCGAACGGCACCACCCTGTGCCTGGCCACCCGCCCCGGCCCGCTGCCGAAGACCGAGGCGCTCGTCCTGGACCGGTCGCTGAAGGAGACCCGCCGGGTCAACCTGGCCGGGGTGCCGAGCCGGGCCCGCGTGTCCGCCAGCGGCCGGATGGCCTCCTGGACGGTGTTCGTCACCGGCGACTCCTACAGCACCGGCGGCTTCTCCACCTGGACCGGCATCCTCGACACCCGGACCGGCTACCTCATCACGAACATGGAGGACATCCCGCTCTACCTCGACGGCCGCCGCTACCACTCCGCCGACGTCAACTACTGGGGGGTCACGTTCGCCGCCGACGACAACCGCTTCTACGCGACCGTCGGGACCAAGGGCCGGACGTACCTGGTGGAAGGCGACTTCGGGGCCTGGCGGGCCCGCGTGCTCAGGGAGAACGCCGAGTGCCCGTCCCTGTCGCCGGACGGGACCCGGCTGGTGTTCAAGAAACGCGTCTCACCCGGCCCGTGGCGGCTGCACCTGCTGGACCTGGCCACGATGCGGGAGAGCCCGCTGGGGGAGCGGGCCAGCATCGACGACCAGGCCGCCTGGCTGGACGACCGCACGGTCATGTACGCCAAGGACGGCGACGTGTGGGCGGCCGACGTCACCGGCGGCCCGCCGCACCGGCTCGTCCCCGGCGCGACCTCCCCCGCCGCCATCCACTGACGCCTGGCACGCGACCCCTCGCGCCCGGCCGCTCGCCCGGCCGTCCGGGCGGGCGGCCGGTGCTCAAGGGAGCCGGATGAGGCGGCGCTCGACGGCGGCCGCGACGGCGGCCGTGCGCGTCTCCACCCCGAGCTTGTCGTAGATGTGCACCAGGTGGGTCTTGACCGTCGCCTCGGTGATGAAGAGCCGCCGGGCGATCTCCCGGTTGCTCGCCCCGCTGGCCAGCAGCTCCAGCAGCTCGACCTCGCGGGCGCTCAGCGCCGGGCCGGGCTCGCGCATGCGCCGCATCATCCGGGTCGCCACCTTGGCCGACAGCACGCTCTCGCCCCTGGCCGCGGCCCGGATGCCCTGGAACAGCTCCTCGGGCGGGCACGCCTTGAGCAGGTAGCCGATGGCCCCGGCGTCGACGGCCCGCATGATGTCGGCGTCGCTCTCGTACGTCGTCAGCACCAGCACCTGCGGCGGCGCGGGCAGCTCGCGGACCCGCCGGGTGACCTCCACGCCGTCGATGCCGTCGCCGAGCTGCAGGTCCATGAGCACGACGTCGGGGGAGCGGGCGGCGATGCCGCGCAGCGCCTCGGCCCCGTCGGCGGCCTCGCCGACGACCTCCATGTCGTCCTCGCCGCCGAGCAGGGCCACCAGCCCCGCCCGGACCACCGGATGGTCGTCGACCAGGAACAGCCTCATGCCGGGCCACCGCCGTCCAGGACGCGCGGGGGCCACGCGGCGGGCACCCGGGCCGCGACCGCCGTGCCCTCGCCCGGCGCGCTCTCGACCACCAGGACGCCGTGCACCTCCGCCAGCCGGTCGCGCATCGCCCGCAGCCCGTAGCCGCGGCCGGGAGCGGGGGCGGGCTCGGCGAAGCCCACGCCGTCGTCGAACACGTCGAGCGTGACCTCGCCGTCGAGGTAGGACAGCGTCACCGTGGCCGTCACCGTGGCCGCCGCTGTCCCTGCCGCTGTCCCTGCCGCTGTCCCTGCCGCTGTCCCCGCCGCTGTCCCCGCCGCTGTCCCCGCCGCTGTGCCCGCCGCTGTGCCCGCCGCCGGTCCGGCGTGGTCGCGTACGTTGGCCAGCGCCGCCTGCGCCACCCGCAGCAGCGCCGCCTGCACCTCCGGCGCCAGCGGGTACTCCTCGCCCGCCAGCCGGAAGCGCACCCGTGGCCCGGTGCCGTCGGCGTCGGCGCAGAGCCGGGCCAGCGCCTCGGGCAGCGAGACGTCCACCAGGCCGGGCGGCTGGAGGCCGCGGACGAACCGGCGCGCCTCGTCGAGGTTGTCGGCGGCGGCCGCGGCGGCCCGCCGTACGTGGGCGCGGGCCTGGGCGGGGTCGGTGGCCCACATGCGGTCGGCGGCCTGGAGCAGAATGCCCATGCTGGTCAGGCCCTGGGCGAGCGTGTCGTGGATCTCCCTGGCCAGCCGCTCGCGCTCCTCCAGGACGCCCGTGCGGTGGCGGGAGTCGGCCAGCGTGCCGCGGGTGCTGATCAGGTCGTCGATGAGCAGTTGCCGGGCGGCGCTCTCGCGTTGCAGCTCCCCGAAGATGACCGCCGTCATGGCCGCGATGCCGACCGGCGCGAGGATCAGGCTGACGTCGAGCTCCCGGGCGATCTCCAGCTGGGCCACGATCACCACCAGGGTCAGCGCCGCGGCGGCCACCGCGAAACCGCGCGCGTCGAGCAGCCGCAGGCACAGGAAGAGCAGGGGCACCGCGCACCAGCTGAACGACGGCGCCAGCATCACCAGCGCCAGCCACACCGCCGCCACGCCGCCCAGCCAGACGAGCCGCCCCTGCCGCCCCAGCCGGTCCCACCCCACGATCCCGGCCGCGTACGCGAGCGCGAGCAGGGCGCAGACGGCCAGCGACGTCACCGTCTGCGGGACCATGCCGTGCCGGGACACCAGCCGCAGGGCCGAGGCGGCGAGCAGCAGGTAGAACCCCACGTGCATGGCCCAGTTGAGCCAGGTGCGCTCCCTCATCGCCCTCCCCGTCGCCATGCCCTCCGACACTATCCCCTGCCCGATGGTGGCCCCCACCAGCACGGGAGCGCATCAACCGATCGGTTGACCCGGCGCTCGACCGGCCGGCGCGCGGGGATCGCCCGTGCTTCCGATGGCCCGGCGCGGTCCGCCGGGAAACCTTGAGGTGTCCGACTTCGCCCTGCCGAACTGGAGAAATCATGAACATCCGTACTCGCCTGGTCGCCGGCTCGCTGTCGGGGCTGGCCGTGCTGGCCGGCGCCGTCGCCGCCACCTCGCCCGCCCAGGCCGCCGACGCCGCCCACAGTGCCCGCGTGGCCGCCGCCGAGCCCGTCGTGCAGACCGGGACGCTCTCCGCCGACGCCGCCCTGAAGATCGCCGACGCCGTGCTGAAGGAGGCCGTCAAGCAGAAGCAGCGCGTCTCCGTCGTGATCGTCGACCGGTCCGGCGCGACCCGCCTGGTGCTCAAGGGCGACGGCGCGGGCCCGCAGACCGAGGAGTCGGCCAGGCGCAAGGCGTTCACCGCGGTCTCCTTCGGCCGGACGACCAGTGAGCTCGGCAAGGGCATCACCGGCGGCGGACCGTCCATCGCCGACATCCCGGGCACCCTCTTCCTCGGCGGCGGCGTGCCCGTCGCCTCGGGCGGCGCCCCCGTCGCGGGCATCGGCGTCGGCGGCGCCCCCAGCGGCGACATCGACGAGTCCATCGCCCAGGCGGGCCTCAAGGCGGTCGCCGGGCAGCTGCGCTGACCGGCCGTGCCCGGCCCCCGGCGCGCGGCCGGGGGCGGGAAGGCGGAAGGATGAAGGGATGAAGCGCCGAGCCGTCCTGACCTGGGGGCTCGGTCTGATGCTCGCGGCCTGCGGCGGGCGCGAGGTGAAAGGAGCGGGAATGGCCGACGAGGAACTGCTGGCGGGGGCCGCGCGCGGTGACGCCGCCGCCGTCCGGGACGCGCTCGGGGCGGGGGCCGACGTCGAGGCCCGCGACGCGCAACGCCGTACGGCCCTGCTGCTCGCGGCGGCGGCCGACCACGTCGAGGTGGCCAAGCTGCTGATCGCGGCGGGCGCCGACCCCGACGCCCAGGACTTCAGGAAGGACACCCCCTGGCTGGTCACCGGCGTCACCGGAAGCGTCGCGATGCTCAGGGCGCTGCTGCCCGCCGGGCCCGACCTGACCAAGCGCAACCGCTACGGCGGCGTCTCCCTCATCCCCGCCTGCGAACGCGGGCACGTCGAGTACGTCCGCGAGGTGCTGAAGACCGGCATCGACGTCGACCACGTCAACGACCTGGGCTGGACGGGCCTGCTGGAGGCGGTCATCCTGGGCGCCGGCGGTGAGCGTCACCAGGAGATCGTCCGGCTGCTGATCGCCGCGGGCGCCGACGTCGACCTGGCCGACCGCGACGGCGTCACCCCGCTCGCGCACGCCGTGGCCAAGGGCCAGAGGCAGGTGGCCGCCCTGCTCCGCGCCGCCGGAGCCCACTGACACCTCACCCGGGAAGCAGGCGGCCGGAGCACGACGGGCCGCCTGCTAAGGTGTGAAATGCTTGTGATTCTCAGCTAGGAGACCAGACATGGCAGGTGACGACGACATCTCCGGGTGATACCGGAGGTTGATCGGCCCCGGCGTGAGCGCGTGAGCGCCGCCGGTGTGGCCCTGTTCGTCGTTTCCCGAATCCCTGTCCTTTCACCGGGCGGCTTCGGCATGCCCGCGTTCTCCGTTGAGGTCTTCTTCACATGTCCGACGCGTTCATCGTCTGCTCCAACCTGTCCTTCTCCTGGCCTGACGACACCCCGGTCTTCAGCGACCTGTCCTTCAGCGTGCCCGGCGGCCGTACGGGCCTGGTCGCCCCCAACGGCGCGGGCAAGAGCACCCTGCTCAAGCTCATCGCCGGGGAGTACCGGCCGCGCGCCGGCAGCGTGTCCGTCGCCGGCGTGCTCGGCTACCTGCCGCAGAGCCTGCCGCTGGCCGGCGACCTGAGCGTGGCCGAGGTCCTGGGCATCGCCCCGGTGATCGCCGCGCTCAACGCCATCGAGGCGGGCGACACCGCCGAGGAGCACTTCACCACCATCGGCAACGACTGGGACATCGAGGAGCGCACCGGCGCCCAGCTCGACCGGCTCGGCCTCGGCCACCTCGACTTCGCCCGCACGCTGCGCACGCTGAGCGGCGGGCAGATCGTCTCGCTCGGCCTGGCCGCGCAGCTGCTCAGGCGGCCCGACGTCCTGCTGCTCGACGAGCCCACCAACAACCTCGACCTCGACGCCCGCGACCGGCTGCACGCCGTGCTCGGCGACTGGAAGGGCTGCCTGCTCGTGGTGAGCCACGACCGCGCCCTGCTCGACCGCATGGACCGCATCGCCGAGCTGGACCGTGGCGAGGTGCGCTTCTACGGCGGTGACTTCACCGCCTACGAGGAGGCCGTACGCACCGAGCAGGAGGCCGCCGAGCGCAACGTGCGCACGGCCGAACAGGAGCTCAAGCGCGAGAAGCGGGAGATGCAGCAGGCTCGCGAGCGCGCCGAGCGCAGGGCCGGCAACGCCGCCCGCAACCTCAAGAACGCCGGCCTGCCGCGCATCTTCGCCGGGAACATGAAGCGCGGCGCCCAGGAGTCGGCCGGCCGGGCGAGCCAGACGCACGCCGCCCGCGTCAGCGACGCCAAGGCCCGGCTGGACGAGGCGGGCCGCGCCCTGCGCGACGACCAGCGGATCTCCCTGCAACTGCCCGGCACCAACGTGCCCGCCGGGCGCACGGTCTTCCAGGGCGAGCACCTCATGGCCCGCGGGCTGTTCGCCGAGCCGGGCCTCGACCTGGTCGTCCGCGGGCCCGAGCGGATCGCGCTGACCGGTTCCAACGGCGTCGGCAAGTCCACGCTGCTGCGCCTGATCACCGGCGAGCTCGAACCCGACAGCGGCACGACCAGGCGGGCCGACGGCCGGGTGGCCTACCTGTCACAGCGGCTCGACCTGCTCGACGACGAGCTCACCGTCGCCGAGAACCTGGCCGCCTTCGCCCCCGCGATGCCGGCCGCCGAGCGGATGAACCTGCTGGCCCGCTTCCTGTTCCGGGGCGCGCGGGCCCACCTGCGGGTCGCCGTGCTGTCGGGCGGCGAACGGCTGCGCGCCACGCTGGCCTGCGTGTTGTGCGCCGAACCGGCGCCCCAGCTGCTGCTGCTGGACGAGCCGACCAACAACCTCGACCTGGTCAGCGTGAGCCAGCTGGAGAGCGCGCTCGGCGCGTACGAGGGGGCGTTCGTGGTGGTCAGTCACGACGAGAGGTTCCTGGCGGAGATCGGGGTGGACCGCAGGCTGGAGCTGTCCGGCGGGCGGCTGCTGGAAGGGGGTCCGGCCCCGGCGTAATGGCCCTTCTGGGGGAACATTTCCGGACATCTTACTAAACTTGGATGATTCGTTCTCTTGTGTCATTCAGGTTTATGTGGGTAGGTTTGGCGGCTATGACCGCATCGAACGCTCCGACGACCGCCGAGGAGCTGCGTGGCGCCGGGCTGCGGGTGACCGCCGCCCGGGTCGCGCTGCTCGAGACCGTCCGGGACGGCGACCATCTCGGGGTCGAGGCGATCGCCTCCGGGGTGCGCGAGCGCGTGGGTCATATCTCGTTGCAGGCCGTGTACGACGCCCTCCACGCGCTCGCCGCCGCGGGGCTCGTCCGCCGCATCGACCCTCCCGGCAGTTCGGCCCTGTACGAGGGCCGCGTCGGGGACAACCACCACCATCTCGTGTGCCGGTCGTGCGGCGCCGTGGCCGACGTCGACTGCGCCGTCGGCCACGCGCCCTGCCTGACCGCCTCCGACGACCGCGGCTTCGCCATCGACGAGGCCGAGGTCATCTATTGGGGCCTGTGTCCCGCCTGTTCCACCGGCAGCAGTGCCTGAGCACCCGATCCGCCTAGTCCGGAAGGATTCCCATGTCTGAGAACCATGATGCGATCGTCACAGACGCCAAGTCGGAGGACGGCGGCGGCTGCCCGGTCGCGCACGAGCGCGCCCCGCACCCGACCCAGGGCGGCGGCAACCGCCAGTGGTGGCCGGAGCGGCTCAACCTGAAGATCCTGGCCAAGAACCCGGCCGTGGCGAACCCGTTCGGCGCGGACTTCGACTACGCCGCCGAGTTCAAGACCCTCGATCTCGCGGCCGTCAAGCGGGACATCGCCGAGGTGCTGACGACCTCGCAGGACTGGTGGCCGGCCGACTTCGGCCACTACGGCCCGTTCATGATCCGGATGGCCTGGCACAGCGCGGGCACGTACCGGATCAGTGACGGACGTGGCGGCGCCGGGGCCGGGCAGCAGCGCTTCGCGCCGCTCAACAGCTGGCCGGACAACGGCAACCTCGACAAGGCCCGCCGCCTGCTGTGGCCGGTCAAGAAGAAGTACGGCCGCAAGATCTCCTGGGCCGACCTGCTGATCCTCACAGGCAACGTGGCCCTGGAGTCGATGGGCTTCACGACCTTCGGCTACGCCGGCGGCCGCGAGGACGCCTGGGAGCCCGACGAGGACGTCTACTGGGGCCCCGAGTCCACCTGGCTCGGCGACCAGCGCTACACCGGCGACCGCGAGCTGGAGAACCCGCTGGCCGCGGTCCAGATGGGCCTCATCTACGTCAACCCCGAGGGCCCCAACGGCAACCCCGACCCGCTCGCCGCGGCCCGCGACATCCGCGAGACCTTCCGCCGCATGGCGATGAACGACGAGGAGACCGCCGCCCTGATCGTGGGCGGTCACACCTTCGGCAAGACCCACGGCGCGGGCCCGGCCGACAGCGTCGGCCCCGACCCCGAGGCCGCCCCGATCGAGCAGATGGGCCTCGGCTGGCGCAACAGCCACGGCACCGGCAAGGGCGGCGACGCGATCACCAGCGGCCTTGAGGGCATCTGGACGGACACCCCCACGACCTGGGACAACAGCTTCCTGGAGATCCTGTACGGCTACGAGTGGGAGCTGTTCCAGAGCCCCGCGGGCGCCAACCAGTGGCGGCCGAAGGACGGCGCCGGGGCCGGCACCGTCCCCGACGCCCACGACCCGGCCAAGCGGCACGCCCCGACGATGCTGACGACGGACCTGTCGCTGCGCGTGGACCCGGTCTACGAGCAGATCACCCGCCGCTGGCTGGAGCACCCCGACGAGCTCGCCGACGCCTTCGCCCGCGCGTGGTTCAAGCTGACCCACCGCGACATGGGCCCGGTCGCCCGCTACCTCGGCCCGGAGGTCCCGTCCGAGACGCTGCTGTGGCAGGACCCGCTGCCCGCGGTGACGCACGAGCTCGTCGACGCGGCCGACGTCGCCGCCCTCAAGGAGCAGATCCTCGCCTCGGGGCTGTCGGTGGCGGAGCTGGTGTCCACCGCGTGGGCCTCGGCCTCCTCCTTCCGCGGCAGCGACAAGCGTGGCGGCGCCGACGGCGGGCGCATCCGCCTGCAGCCGCAGAGCGCGTGGGAGGTCAACGACCCCGACCGCCTGGCGACCGTGCTGGGCACCCTGGAGGGCGTCCAGAAGACGTTCAACGGCGCTCAGACCGGCGGCAAGCAGGTCTCGCTGGCCGACCTGATCGTGCTCGCCGGGTGCGCTGGCGTCGAGCGGGCCGCCAAGGAGGCCGGCTACGACGTCCAGGTGCCCTTCACGCCGGGACGGGCCGACGCGACGCAGGAGCAGACGGACGTGGAGTCGTTCGCCGCGCTGGAGCCGACCGCCGACGGGTTCCGCAACTACCTCGGCAAGGGCAACCGCCTGCCGGCCGAGTACCTGCTGCTCGACCGGGCCAACCTGCTGACGCTGAGCGCGCCGGAGATGACCGTCCTGGTGGGCGGCCTGCGCGTGCTGGGCGCCAACCACCGGCAGTCGACGCTCGGCGTCCTCACCACGACCCCGGGGAGGCTGACCAACGACTTCTTCGCCAACCTGCTCGACCTGGGCACGACGTGGCACTCGACCGAGGACGCCAACGTCTTCGAGGGCCGCGACGCCGTCACGGGCGAGGTGCGCTGGACCGGCACCCGCGCCGACCTCGTCTTCGGCGCGAACTCCGAGCTGCGCGCGGTCGCGGAGGTCTACGCGAGCGACGACGCGAAGGAGAAGTTCGTCCGTGACTTCGTCGCGGCGTGGGACAAGGTCATGAACCTCGACCGGTTCGACCTGGCCTGAGCGTGACCGGAACGCCCGGGGCGGTTGCCCCGGGCGTTCCGCGTGCCCGGAGGCTTGCGCGGTGGCTGGGGTTATTTCATACTAAACGAGTCGTTTTTACAGGATAATACCCGGTGTCCCGAGGAGCCCTGATGCGCTTTCACTGGTTCCTGCCCACGACCGGCGACGGCCACGACGTGCGCTCGGCCATCACCACCACCGACGCCTTCCGCCCGGCCGCCCGCCCCGCCACGCTCGGCTACCTGACGCAGGTCGCCAGGGCCGCCGAGCAGGCCGGGTTCGAGGGCGCGCTCACCCCGGTCGGCGCGGGCTGCCCCGACCCGTGGATCGTGTGCGCGGCCCTGGCCCAGCACACCGACCGGCTCAGGACGCTGGTCGCCTTCCGCACCGGCTACGCGCTGCCCACCCTGCTCGCCCAGCAGGCCCAGTCCTTCCAGGAGATCTCCGGAGGAAGGCTGCTGCTCAACGTCGTCACCGGCGGCGACCCCGTCGAGCAGCGCGCCTACGGCGACTTCCTCGACCACGACGCCCGCTACGCCAGGACCGCCGAGTTCCTGCACGTGCTCCGCCGCGCCTGGGACGGCGTGCCGTTCGACCACCACGGCGAGCACTACCGCGTGGAGGGCGGCGGGCTGGCCGCGCCGCTCGACCCGCGCCCGCCGCTCTACTTCGGCGGCGCCTCCCCGGCGGCCGAGCGGGTCGCCGCCCGCCACGCCGACGTGGTGCTCATGTGGGGCGAGCCGCCGGCGGCGGTCGCCGAGCGCGTCGCCCGGCTGCGCGCCCTGGCCGAGCCGCTGGGCCGCGAGCTCCGGTACGGCCTGCGCGTGCACGTCATCGCCCGCGACACCTCGGCCGCCGCCTGGGCCGAGGCCGATCGGCTGCTGGCGGGCATGGACCCCGTCCGCGTGGCCGCCGCCCAGCGCCGCTTCGCCCGCTACGACTCCGTCGGCCAGCGGCGCATGGTGGACCTGCACGCCGGCGGCACCCGCGACCTGGAGATCCATCCGGGGCTGTGGGCCGGGGTCGGGCTGGTGCGCGAGGGCGCGGGCACCGCCCTGGTCGGCTCGTACGACGAGGTCGCCGCGCTGCTGCGCGAGTACGCCGCCACGGGGGTGGCGGAGTTCGTCCTGTCGGGCTGGCCGCACCTGGAGGAGGCCTACCGGGTCGGCGAGTACGTGCTGCCCCGCCTGGCCCGCACGCCGTCGGTGGCCCTCGCGCCCGGACGCTAGGCGGTGAGCAGGGCGTGGGCGGTGACGCGCAGGTCGGCCACGGCCGCCGCCGCCCGCGCGGCGTCGAAGGCCGGGTCGCCCAATCGCTGCTCCAGGTCGGCCAGCACCACGACGACGTGCAGGTTGAGCACCCGCAGGCGCTCCTGCGTCAGGCCGGGCAGCCGCCGCCGCAGCAGGCCCGCCAGCTCGCCGACGCCGGGGTGGTGGTCGCTGGAGTAGGGCCAGGACCGGTAGGCGCCGGACAGCACGTACCGGCTGGTGAAGCGCAGGTACCAGCTCGCGCCCCGGTGGGTGAGCACGTGCTCGGCCAGCGGGGCGAGGTAGGCCTCGACCAGGGCGGGAAGGTCCTGCTCCAGGCCGTGGGCGCGCAGGTCGTCGATCAGCTCGCGGCGGCGGTGGTTGAGGGGGGTCATGCGGTGGGCGTACAGGGCGTCGATCAGGCCGGCCTTGCCGTCGAAGTGGTACTGGACCGCCGAATGGTTGCCCTGCCCGGCCGCGAGGGCGATCTCCCGGAGCGAGACGTCGAGACCGCGCTCGGCGTAGAGCCGTTCGGCCGCCAGGAGGATCTTCTCTTTGGCCTGCATTCCCACCTTTTCCGGATCGCCGGGGTATCGTCGCGGATTAAGACACCCTGTCTTACTCTGCTGCCGTCTGCTGTCCAAGACCGTACGCCTCTCCTCGCAGGAGCCTCGCCGTGACCGCAGAACCGATCCCCCGTGCCTCCAACGGTGCCCCGAACGTGCTCGCCGTCGTCCTGGACGACACCGGCTTCGCCCAGCTCGGCTGCTTCGGCTCCGACATCGCCACCCCGCACATCGACCGGCTCGCGGCGGGCGGCCTGCGCTACAACCGGTTCCACGTCACGGCCCTGTGCTCGCCGTCGCGCGCCTGCTTCCTCACCGGGCGCAACCACCACGCGGTCGGCATGGGCTTCCTCGCCGACCTCCCGCTCGACCACCCCGGCTACACCGCCCGCATCCCGCGCTCGGCCGCGACCCTGCCGCGGATCCTGCGCGACCACGGCTACTCCACCCTGGCCGTCGGCAAGTGGCACCTCACGCCGCGCTACGAGCGCTCGGCCGCGGGCCCGTTCGGCCACTGGCCGCTCGGCCTGGGCTTCGAGCGCCACTACGGCTTCCTGCAGGGCGACACCAACCACTACGCGCCCAACCTCGTCCGGGACAACCACCACGTGGACCCGCCCGCCACCCCCGAGGAGGGCTACCACCTCACCGAAGACCTCGTCGACCAGGCCGTCCGTTACCTCGACGACCAGCGCCACGCCGCCCCCGGCAAGCCCTTCCTCCTCTATCTCGGCCTCGGCGCCACGCACTCGCCGCACCACGTCGGGCCCGAGTGGAGCGAGCCCTACCGCGGCCGCTTCGACCGGGGATGGGACGCCTGGCGGGAGGAGATCTTCGGGCGCCAGGTGGAGACCGGCGTCGTCCCGCCCGGCACCGTGCTCACCCCGCGCCCGGACTGGGTGCCCGCCTGGGACGACCTCACCGCCGACCGGCGCCGCCTGTACGCCCGCCAGCAGGAGGTCTTCGCGGGCTTCCTGACCCACGCCGACGCCCAGCTCGGCCGCCTGCTCGCCCACCTGGAGGAGACCGGGCGGCTCGACGACACCATCGTCGTGCTCTTCTCCGACAACGGCGCCAGCGCCGAGGGCGGCGTGGAGGGCAGCGTCAACGAGCACCGTTTCTCCGCCGGCATCCGCGAGTCCCTGGAGGACAACCTCGCCCACCATGACGACTGGGGCGGCCCGCGCACCTACAACCACTACGCGTGGGGCTGGGCGTGGGCCGGGAACACGCCGTTCCGGCTGTGGAAGCGCTACACCTGGCTCGGCGGCACCCGTACGCCGCTCATCGTGCACTGGCCGGCCGGGATCACCGGCGCAGGCGCGGTGCGCGACCAGATCGTGCATGTCAACGACCTGTTCCCGACGCTCCTGGACGCCGTCGGCATCGAGCCGCCGGCCGTCGTGGACGGGATCGAGCAGCAGCCGGTCGACGGAGCCAGCTTCCTGGCCACGTTCGGCGACGCCGCCGCGCCCGCGCCGCGCGAGACCCAGTACTTCGAGATGCTGGGCTCACGTTCCCTCATCCATGGACGCTGGAAGGTCACCACCGACCACGTGTCCACGGGCGTCCTGGACGAGGAGGAGCTCCTGACCGGCAGCCGCGACCTCGACGGCGACCACTGGGCGCTGTTCGACCTGGCGGCCGACTTCTCCGAGGCCGCCGACGTGTCCGCCGACCATCCGGAGGTGGTCGCCGGGCTGCGGCGGCTGTGGGAGCGGGAAGCCGGGCGCAACAACGTCCTGCCGCTGTTCGACAACCTTGTGGCGCGCTTCGGCGCCCTCATCGGCCCGGCCTGGCCGCCCGGCGACGACCGCACGTTCCGGCCGGGGGCCTCGCCCGTGTGCGACGAGTCGCTGCCGCTGCTGTTCGGCGGCTTCCGCTGGACGGCCGAGATCGAGGCGCCGGCGGAGCCCGAAGGGGTGCTGTTCGCGATGGGCGACTGGAACGGCGGCTTCGCCCTGTACGTCACGGAAGGCCGCCTGGCCTTCACCTTCTCGCGGGCCGGGGAACTGCTGGAGCTCACCGCCGACCGTCCACTCCCCGCCGGCCGCCGGTCCGTGGGCGTCGTCCACACGACGGGCCCCGGAGGATCGGCGTTTCACCTGACGCAGGAGGACGTCGTGGTGGGCGCCCTGGCGTTCGACGGCCTGCTGCCGGTCGCGCTCCAGCACGGCGGGGCCGGGTTGCGGCTCGGCCACGACCTCGGCCTGCCCGTCTCCGACCGGTACCGCGTCCCGGCCCGGTGGAACGGGCGGCTGCTGTCGGTCCGGCTCCGGACGCCGGGCGCCGCCGCGCCCGACCTGCTCGCCGGACTCCGGACCGCGCTCCACGCCGACTGACAGCGCCTCCCGGGGAGCGGGAGGCGGGTGATGGTGTGGTCCGAAATCGGCCGGTGTCAAGGACGTCGTGGCTGGTTGGCTGGTTCGCCGTAGATCATTCCTTGTCCGGAACGGAACCATGGCAACCACCACCACCCTCGCCCCGCCGCGCCCGCCGCTGATCTCCTGGCTCGCGGTCACCTCGATCACCCTGGGCATCTTCGCCATCGTCACCAGCGAGATCCTGCCCATCGGCCTGCTGACCACCATCGGCGCCGACTTCCGCGTCACCGACGGCACCGCCGGGCTCACCATGACGCTGCCCGGGTTCGTCGCCGCCGTCGCGGCCCCCGTCCTGACCGTGGCCACCGGCCGCCTGGACCGCCGCGTGATGCTCTGCGTCCTGATGGCCGTGCTGGCCGCCGCCGACGTCCTGGCGGCCGTGGCCGGGGCCTACTGGGTCGTGCTGGTCTCGCGGGTGCTCGTCGGCCTCACCATCGGCGGCTTCTGGTCGATCGCGGCGGGGCTGGCCTCCCGGCTGGTGCCGCCGTCCGCCGTGGGCGCCGCCACGGCCCTGATCTTCTCGGCCGTGCCGCTGGGCTCGGTGCTCGGGGTGCCGGCCGGAACCCTCATCGGCCACCTGGCGGGCTGGCGGACGGCGTTCCTGGTGCTGGCCGGGCTGGCCGTGCTCGTGCTGCTCGCGCTGCTGACCCTGCTGCCGCCGCTGCCCGCCCGTCAGGCCACCGGCTCGCGCGTGCTGCTGGACCTGCTGCGCCTGCACGGCACCAGAATCGCGCTGCTGGCCACGTTCCTCGTCGTGCTGGCGCACTTCGGCACCTACACCTACGTCACCCCGTTCCTGGAGCACGTCACCCGGCTGTCCCCGGCCGCCGTCAGCGCCGTCCTGCTGGCGTACGGCGTGGCAGGGATCGCGGGCAACTTCCTGGCGGGCCGGGCCGTGGCCACCGCGCCGCGCGCGGCGTTCGTCGTCTGCGGTGGCCTGATCGCGGCCGCCACCGCGCTGCTGCCCCTGGCCGGCACGTCCCAGGCCGGGGCCGTCGTGCTGCTGGTGCTGTGGGGGCTGGCCTACGGGGGAGTGCCGGTCTGCTCCCAGGCGTGGTTCCTGCGGGCCGCGCCCGGCACGCCGGAGGCGGCGACCGTCATCTTCACCTCTTCGTTCCAGGCGACCTTCGCCCTCGGCGCGCTGCTGGGCGGCGTGATCGTCGACGCCTCCTCGGTGTCGGCCGTGATGGTCGCCGGCGGGCTGGTCGCGCTGCTGATGGCCGGCTCCTTCTCCTGGCTCGCCCGTCCCCGCCGGGCCGCGTGAGCGGGGCGGGGACGGGCGGTCAGCCGTCGAGGTGGTTCCTCAGCGCGTCGAGGCGGCCGTCCCAGTCGCTCGCCAGCGCCGCCAGGAACTGCTGGGCCACCCGCATCGGGGCCGAGCGCAGCCGGTAGCGGACGCGGCGGCGCTCGCCCGGCTCGGGCGTCACCAGCCCGGCCTCGGCCAGCAGCGTCAGGTGCTTGGCGATCGCCTGCCGGGTGATCGGCAGGCGGGCGGCCAGGTCGGTCGCCGTGGCCGGGCCCCGGGAGGCCAGCTCGGCCAGGATGGCGCGCCGGCTCGGGTCGGCCAGGGCGACGAAGACCTGCTCGGCCACCGCCTCGATGTCAGGCGGCGTCAAGGTGCTCGACCAGCTCGCCCAGCTCGCTCGCCCACCCCTCGGTGTGGGCGTCGTACGCCTTGCGGTGGTGGTCGTCGGGGAGCTGGGCGAAGCCGGTCTCGACGACGGTCAGCCGCGTGCCCGTGCCGGCCGGTTCGAGGGTGAACTCGACGTACGTGCGGCGCAGGTCGTCCTCCGGCATGCCGAAGACCGGCCAGGTGAAGCCGAACACCGACGGCTCCTCCACGCGCTCCACGCGCATGTCGACCGTGTGCCCGTGGCTCCAGCTCATCCGCGCCGGCCCGCCGGGACGCAGCTCGATCGCCGCCTCCTGGCCGAACCAGGCGGCCAGCCCCTCGGGGGTGGTGAGCGCGGCCCACACCTTGCCGGGCGGGTGCGCCAGCTCGACGGTCCGCTCGACTCGATCGGGGAATCCCATGACGACCTCCATATGCAGCAGGGAAAAGGTTGCCACATCTTGTGGCGACCGGTGGACGGTCACTGCTCCGGCCGTGGGTGCCGGCGCAGGCCGTAGGAGATGAGGGCGACGGCGGCGAGCGTCACCGCGACGTCCACCAGCAGGGCCAGGCGGATGCCGGCCAGCTCCCCGCCGCGCGTGGCGGCGACGGCGCCGAGGAGCGGGACGCCGACGGTGATGGCCACCTGCTGCGTCATGGACGTCAGCCCGGTCGCCAGCCCCTGTTCCTCGTCCGGCAGGCCCGAGGTCCCGGTGACGGTGTAGGCGACGATCGCGGTGACGTGCCCGAAGAAGCCGACGAACAGCGCGGGGACCAGCACCGCGAGCGCCGTCCAGCCGGTCCCGAGCAGCACGGTGGGCAGGGTCGCCAGGGCCTGGACCGTCATGCCCACGACCAGCACCAGACGGCTGCCGTAGCGCCCGACGAATCGCCCCGCGATCACGCCGGCGACCACCGACGCCAGCCCGGGTATCCCGAACACCAGGCCCGTGGCCAGCGGTGACAGCCCCAGGACGCGTTGCAGGTACAGGGTCACCAGGAAGATCATGGCGGGCTCCATTGTGAAGATCACGAAGCCGGCGAAGTTGCCCCACTTCACGGTGGGCCGCCGCAGGATGCGCACCGGCGCGAGCGGCGCCGGCGCGCGCAGCTCGATCCGCCAGAACGCGCCCAGCAGCACCACGCCGACGACGGCCGCCACCAGGTCGGTCTCGACGGCCGCGTAGATCACGGCCAGCAGGCCGCCGGTCACGGTGACCGCGCCGGGCAGGTCCAGCCGCACCCGCTCCGGCAGCACGCTCTCGCGGATCAGGAACGGCGTCAGCACCACGATCGCCACCGCGACCGGCACGTTGAACAGGAACGCCGCCCGCCAGCTCAGCAGGCTGACCAGGGCGCCGCCGAGCAGCGCGCCGACGGTGAACCCGCCCGACAGCAGGGCGCCGTTCAGCCCGAGGACGCGGGCGCGCAGCGGGCCCTCCTTGAAGGTGGTGGTGAGCAGCGACAGCGCGGCGGGGATCGTCATCGCCGTGGCCAGGCCCTGCAGCACGCGGGCGGTCAGCAACGTCCCGGGCCCGTCGGCGAAGCCGCCGAGGAGGGAGGCCCCGGCCAGGACGACCAGGCCGGCCAGGAACAGCTTGCGGCGGCCGAACAGGTCCGCCGTCCGGCCGAACACGAGGGTGAACCCGGCCGCCGGCAGCGCGTACGCCGAGGTGATCCAGGGCCACTGGGCCGGGCTCAGCCCGACGCCCGCGCCGGCCTGGGGAAGGGCGACGTTCAGGATCGAGAAGTCGACCGCCAGCATGAAACCGGCGCCGAGCAGGACGAACGCGATCAATCGTTGTCTGCCGTCGAGGCGCGGCGGGGTGGCCTCAACGGTCGCGACAGGAACACTCATTGCGGCCTCCAACTAGTAGCAACCCAATGGTTGCCACATTATGGCAACCATTGGGTTGCGTCAATGGAGGGCGGGAAGGGGGCGAACTTCCGTTTTCCGGAACGGTGGTCTAACCTTCGGAACATGCCCGACAGCGACGCCAAGCTCGTGGGAGCCGACCGCGTGCTGGCCGTGCTGGCCGAGCTCGCCCGGCATCCCGACGGCATCGGGCTGGAGGAGATGGCCCGCGCGGTGTCCAGCCCGAAGCCGACCGCCCACCGCGCCCTGGCCGCGCTGCGCCGCGCCGGGTTCGCCGTCCGTAACGGCCACGGCCGTTACGTGCTCGGCGACGAGTTCCTGCGCATGGCCTTCGCCCACCACGAGGCCCGGCCCGACCACGTCCGCGTCACCCCGATCCTCCAGGCGCTGTGCGACCGCTACGGCGAGACCGTCCACTACGCGGTGCTGGAGGGCACGTCGGTGGTCTACCGGTCCAAGCTCGACCCGCCGTCCGGCGCGGTGCGGCTGACCTCGGTCGTCGGCGGGCGCAACCCGGCCCACTGCACCGGCGTCGGCAAGGTGCTGCTGGCCGAGACGCTGCGCGACGAGGCCGCCGTGCGCGCCTGGGTGGGGGGCCGGCGGCTGGAACGGCCCACCGAACGCTCGATCGGCACCGCCGAGGAGCTGCACGCCGAGCTGGTGCGCGTCCGCGAGCAGGGCTACGCGGCCGACGACCAGGAGAACGAGCCGGGCGTCAACTGCGTGGCGGTCCCGGCGTACCTGACCTCGCCCACCGTGCCGAGCGGCGCGATCAGCATCAGCGGCCTGGCCTACCGCACGCCCCTGCGCGCGCTCGTGGAGGACGTGCCGGCCATCCGCGCGCTCGCCGCCGGACAAGACCTTCCCTGACCCCCGCAGAACTGGAGAGATTCCCTTGTACCTCATGCGCATCGGCGCGCCCGGCGCCGAGAAGCCGGTCGTCCGCGTGGACGACGACCACTACGTCGACGTCTCCGACCTCACCCCAGACTTCGACGAGCGCTTCTTCGCCGCGGGCGGCCCCGCCCTGCTCGCCGGACGGGTCGCCGACGGCCCCCGGCAGGCGTTCGCCGGCGAGCGGATCGGCGCGCCGATCGCCCGCCCCCACCAGATCCTGTGCATCGGCCTCAACTACAGCGACCACGCCGCCGAGACCGGCCAGGCCGTCCCCGCCGAGCCGATCCTGTTCACCAAGTCGCCCAACACCCTGGTCGGCCCGGACGACGACGTGCGCATCCCGCGCGGTGCCACCAAGACCGACTGGGAGGTGGAGCTCGGCATCGTGATCGGCAGGCGCACCTCCTACCTCGACTCGCCGGCGGAGGCCGCGGCCGCGATCGCCGGCTACTGCGTGGTCAACGACGTCAGCGAGCGCGCCTTCCAGATGGAACGCGGCGGCCAGTGGAGCAAGGGCAAGTCGGCCGAGACGTTCAACCCGGCCGGCCCCTGGCTGGTCACCCCCGACGAGCTCGGCGACGTCCGCGACCTGGGCATGTGGCTGGACGTCAACGGCGTACGCCGCCAGACCGGCAACACCAAGACGATGATCTTCGACCCGTACGTCATCGTCCACCACCTGAGCCAGTTCATGGTGCTGGAGCCCGGCGACCTGATCAACACCGGCACCCCGCCCGGCGTCGGCATGGGCCACGACCCGCAGATCTGGCTGCGGCCCGGCGACGTGATGGAGCTCGGCATCGACGGGCTCGGCAGCCAGCGCCAGCGGGTCGTGGAGCCCCGGTAGTGCGGGCGCTCGTCCTGACCGGGCCGGGCGCGGCCGAGGTCCAGGAGGTCGAGCCCCCGTCCGCCGGGCCCGGCCAGGTCGTCGTGGACGTCGAGCGCGCCGGTGTGTGCGGCACCGACATGGAGCTGTTCAGCGGCGAGATGAGCTACCTGCGCACCGGCCGCTCCCGCTACCCGCTGCGCCCCGGCCACGAGTGGTGCGGGCGCGTCGCCGAGGTGGGCGAGGGCGTGGACCCGTCGTGGCTGGGGCGGCGGGTCGTCGGCGACACCATGCTCGGCTGCGGACGCTGCGACCGCTGCCGCCAGGGCCGCCACCACGTGTGCCCCGACCTGGCCGAGCTCGGCATCAGCCGGGGCGCCGCGGGGGCGCTGGCCGAGCGGCTGGCCGTCCCGGTCGCGGCGCTCCACGCGCTGCCCGATACGGTGGACGAGACCTTGGGCGCGCTGGTCGAGCCCGGTGGCAACGCCTTACGCGCCGTCCGCGCGGCGGGGCTGGAGGCGGGGGAGCGGTTGCTGGTTCTGGGCACGGGCACGATCGGCCTGCTGGCCGCGCTGTTCGCGCGCGCCGGCGGCGCCGACGTGCACCTCATGGGCCGCGCCGAGGCCGACCTGCGCCTGGCCGCCGACCTCGGCTTCCGGAACGCCTGGACGCGGGCGACCCTGCCCGGCCTGCCCTGGCACGCCGTCCTCGACGCCACCAACGCCGCCGAGCTGCCCGCGTTCGCCCTCGGCCTGGCCGAACCCGCCCGCCGCGTCGTCTACATCGGCCTGGCCGGCACGCCGTCCACGCTCGACACCCGCGACCTGGTGCTCAAGGACGTCACCGCGGTCGGCGTCCTGGGGGGCTCGGCGGGGCTGGCCGGGGCCATCGACGCCTACGCCGGCGGCTCGGTGGACGCCCGTCCGCTGGTGGCCGCCACGGTCGGGCTGGCGGACACGGCCGGCGTCCTGGCCGGACGGCGACCGTCCGGCGCCGGCCCGGGGCCCAAGATCCACATCGACCCCCGGCAATGAACTCGGAAGTGAGCACGAGCATGACCCATCGTGAACCGCGACGGCTGAACGCGCCGGACGCCGCCGTCCTGGCGGCGGTCGAGACGGCCGTCCCGGGGATCACCCGCGCCCGCGCGAGCGACCGGCTCGGCATGGCCCACGACGCCTCCCACTACCTGCTGACCCCGCAGGCCGTGCTGGTGGCCGAGAGCGCCGGCCAGGTCGCCGCGCTGCTGCGCACCGGCCTGCCGCTGACGTTCCGCTCCGGGGGCACCAGCCTGAGCGGCCAGGGCGTCAGCGAGCACCTGCTCGTGGACACCCGCCGGCACTTCCGCTCGATCGAGGTCCTCGACGGCGGCGCCCGGGTACGGGTCCAGCCCGGCGCGGTGCTGCGTCAGGTCAACGCCCGCCTGGCCCCGTACGGGCGCAAGCTGGGCCCCGACCCGGCCAGCGAGTCGGCCTGCACGATCGGCGGCGTCGTGGCCAACAACTCCAGCGGCATGACCTGCGGCACGCACGCCAACACCTACCGGACGCTGGAGTCGATGACGCTGGTGCTGCCGAGCGGCACCGTCGTCGACACCGGCGCCCCCGACGCCGACGAGCGGCTGCGCGCCCTGGAGCCCGACCTCGCGGCCGGCCTCGAACGGCTGCGCGACCGCGTGCGCGGCAACCCCGACTCGGTGCGCCGCGTCCAGGCCCAGTTCTCGCTGAAGAACACCATGGGCTACGGCCTGAACAGCTTCCTCGACCACGACGGCCCGGCGCAGATCCTCGCCCACCTGGTCATCGGCAGCGAGGGCACCCTCGGCTTCGTCGCCGAGGCCGTCTTCCGCACCGTCCCCGCCCATCGGCTGGCCGCCACCGGCCTGCTCGTCTTCCCGACGCTGCGGGCGGCGATGGCCACGATGCCGGAGCTGGTGGCCGCCGGGCCCGCCGCCGTCGAACTGCTGGACGCCGAGTCGCTGCGCGTCGCGCAGACCGACCCCAAGGCCGACGACGCGCTGCGCGCGCTGGCCGTCGCCGAGCACGCCGCGCTGCTGATCGAATGGCAGGAGACCGACGCCGAGCTGCTCACCGAGCGCGAACAGGCCGCCGAGCGGCTCTTCGCCGGGCTGAGCCTGGCCGCCCCCGCCCGGCTGAGCAGGGAGGCCGGCGGCCGGGCCGCGCTGTGGCACATCCGCAAGGGCCTGTACGCCACCGTCGCCGGCGCCCGCCCCAGCGGCACGACCGCCCTGCTGGAGGACGTCGCCGTCCCCGTGCCCGCCCTGGCCGACCTGTGCGACGACCTGACCCGCCTGTTCGCCGAGCACCGCTACGAGCGCAGCGTCGTCTTCGGCCACGCCAAGGACGGCAACCTGCACTTCATGCTCAACGAGCGCTTCGCCACCGACCTCGACCGCTACGCCGAGTTCACCGAGGACATGGTCGAGGCCGTCCTGGCCAGGGGCGGCACGCTGAAGGCCGAGCACGGCACCGGCCGCGTCATGGCCCCGTTCGTGCGCCGCCAGTACGGCGACGAGCTGTACGAGGTGATGCGCGAGGTCAAACGCCTGTGCGACCCGGCCGGCACGCTCAACCCCGGCGTCGTCCTCACCGACGACCCCGAGGCCCACCTGCGCGACCTCAAGACCGTCGTGACCGTCGAGCCCGAGGTCGACCGCTGCGTCGAGTGCGGCTACTGCGAGCCGGTCTGCCCCAGCCGCGACCTGACCACCACCCCGCGCCAGCGCATCGTGCTGCGCCGGGAGCTGGCCGCGGCGCGGGCGGCCGGCGACGACGCCCTGGCCCGCGAGCTGGAGGACGCCTACGCCTACGACGCCGTGGACACCTGCGCCGTGGACGGCATGTGCGCCACCGCCTGCCCCGTCCTCATCAACACCGGCGACCTGACCAAACGCCTGCGCGCCGAGCGCCACGGCCGGTCCGCCCGCCGGGCCTGGACGAGCGCCGCCCGCCACTGGGACGGCGTCACCCGCGCCATGAACCTGGCCCTCGACACCGCCGCCGCCGTCCCGCCCGCGCTCCCGGAGGCCGCCTCCCGCGCCGCCCGTGCCCTGGCCGGCGCGGACGACGTCCCGAGCTGGAGCCGCGACCTGCCGCGCGGCGGGACCAGGCGCCGCCCGTCCCCGGCCGGGGGCGCCGACGCCGTCTACCTGCCGTCCTGCCTGAACACCCTGTTCGCCCCCGCCGACGGCGGCCCCGGCGTGATGACCGCCTTCCAGCGCCTGGCCGCCCGCGCGGGGCTGACGCTGCACGTCCCCGAGAAGATCGCCAGCCTGTGCTGCGGCACCCCGTGGTCGTCCAAGGGCTTCGCCGGAGGCCAGGAGGCCATGGGCGAGCGCGTCGGCGACGTGCTCGCGCGGGCCACCGACGGCGGCCGCCTGCCCGTGGTCAGCGACGCCGCCTCCTGCACCGAGGGCTACGCCCATCTGGTGCCCGGCCTCCAGGTGGTCGACGCGGTCGCCTTCACCGCCGAGCACATCCTGCCCCGCCTGCCCGAGGCGCGCCGCCTGCCGTCGCTGGCGCTCCATCCGACCTGCTCCTCCACCCGCCTCGGCCTGGACGCCGCCGTCGCCCGCGTCGCCGAGGCGGTCGCCGAGCAGGTGGTGATCCCGGACGGCTGGCAGTGCTGCGCCTTCGCCGGCGACCGCGGCCTGCTGCACCCCGAGCTGACCGCCTCGGCCACCCGCGCCGAGGCCGCCTCCGTGGCCGAGGCGGGCTGCGCCGCCCACGCCTCGGTCAACCGCACCTGCGAGCTGGGCCTGACCCGCGCCACCGGCCAGACCTACCGGCATCTCCTGGAGCTCCTCGACGAAGCAACCGCCTGAGGGGGGCGCGCTTTACACCGATGGTCAATAAGATCGTCGCTGTTGCGAAGATCCGGCGATCGGGAGCACGATGAGCGACCCCGGCGGTTTCGGCCCCCTGGAGATGGACGAGCACGAGCGGATCGGTCCCTACCGGATCGTGGGCCGGATGGGCGCGGGCGGCATGGGCGTCGTCTACGCGGGGGTCGCGCCCGACGGGGCCCGGGTCGCGGTCAAGGTCATCCATCCGGGGCTGGCCGCCGACCCGCACTTCCACGACCGGTTCGTCCGTGAGGTGGAGGTGCTGTCGCGGGTGCGCGGGCGGTGCACGGTCGCGGTCCTGTCCGCCGACACCGCCGCCTCGCCGCCGTGGCTGGCCACCGAGTTCGTGCCCGGCCAGACGCTGACCGATCACGTACGCGACCACGGGCCGCTGCCGCCGGACGAGCTGGGCGCGTTCGGGGTGGACATCGCCGAGGCGCTCACCGACATCCACCGGGCCGGGATCGTCCACCGCGACCTCAAGCCCGGCAACGTGATCGTGGCCGCGTCCGGGGCGAAGGTGCTGGACTTCGGCATCGCGCGGGCCCTCGACGAGAGCGGGCTGACCGGCACCGGCGCGCTCATCGGCTCGCCCGGCTGGATCAGCCCCGAGCAGTACCGGGGTGACCAGGCCGACGCCGCCGCCGACGTCTTCGCCTGGGGCGCGCTGATGGTCTACGCCGCGACCGGGCGGCCGCCGTTCGGGATCGGGGCGCCGGACGTGCTCGCCTACCGGGTCATGAGCGTCGATCCCGACCTGTCCGAGGTGCCCGAGGGCGTGCGCGACCTGGTCCGTGGGGCGCTCGCCAAGGACCGGGCGGCGCGTCCGGGGTCCGGCGACCTGCTCGCCGCACTCCGCTCGGGGTCGGGCACCGTCCTTCTGCCGCGGCCGCCGTCCGGCACGCTCAGTCTGACGCCGCCGCCACCTCCGCCCGGCACGCTCTCCCTGACGCCGCCGCCCCCGTCCGGGAGGCGGGCGCCGCTGTGGCCGGTGGCGGTCGCCGCCGTGGCGGTCGTCGCGGTCGTGGGGGTCGGCGCGGCGTTCGCGCTGAACGCGGCCGGGACGCCGGAGGCGCTGCAGTCCCCGGACGACGGCCCCACCACCTCCTCCTACACCGACCCGCCCGCCACCTCCGCCGACCCGGACCCGACGGACACCCCCGAGGAGAGCGAGACCCCCGAGGAGACCCACACCCCGGAGGACACCCCGACCGAGACCGGCACCCCGGAGGAGACCCCCGAGAAGACGCCCGAGGACACGCCCACCACGCACAGGCCCCGCGCGCTGCCGTGCGCGTCCTCGGGCTCGATCCTGCGCGAGGCCGCCGCGCTGAACGGCGGCAGCCTCCCCCAGGACGCCGTGGTCGCCCGCAAACGCTGCGTCGGCTCCTGGGTCGCCGCGGAGCTCAGCTCGCCGAGCGTCGGCGGCATCGACCTCATCGCCCGGCGGAACGCCACACGGTTCCTCGACGCCGACATCGGCAGCAACTTCTGCTCCCAGCAGGACCGCCCGGCGTTGCTGGCGAACGCCCCCGCCTCGATCAAGAGCTTCCTGTGCCCCCAGGGCTTCGGCTGACCCCGCCCGCGTGCCGTCCCCGCCCGCCGCAGTTCGAGCCAGCCGTCGGAGGCCGGTCCGGAGCAGCTTCGGCCACCTCCAGGGAGAGTTCGGGTTCGTCGGCACGATCGGGGCCGGGCGGCGGGTCCGGATCTGTGGTGCGGCTCGTGGTGCGTTGACAGGACGTCATTCGCCGGACGGCAGCGGGATGCGCACCGACACCAGCGTCCCCTCGCCGGGCGCGGCCTCGACGTCGGCGCTGCCGCCCACCGCGCGGGCGCTCTCCCGGATGGACCGGGCGATGCCGAGGCCGGTCGTGGGCGCGTCCGGGTCGAAGCCGCTGCCGTGGTCGAGCACGCTCAGCGCCAGCGTCCCGGACCGGCACTCCGCCCGCACCACGGCGTGCCGCACGCCCGCGTGCTTGCGCACGTTCGTCAGCGCCTCGCGCAGGATGCCGCTCAGCGCCTCGACGACCTCGGCGGGCATGCCCTCGCGTTCCGGCGCGGAACGCAGCCGTCCCGCGTTGAACTCCACCCGCAGCCCGCTGCCGACGGCCTGCCGCACCACCTCCTCCAGGGCGGCCACGACGTCCTCGGCCGGATCACCGTCGTCGCCGCGCAGGAAGGCGCGCAGCCACTGCGACTCCTCCGCCACCCGCGCCCTGACCGAGGCGTCGGCGATCCAGCCGTCGCGGGTCAGCGCCTCCATGGTCTGCAGGATCCGGTCGTGCAGCACGCGGGCCGTCCGGCCGCGCTCGCGCTCCTGCGACAGCTGCGCCGAGCGGCGCAGCTCCCCGGCCCTGGCCTCGTCCAGGTCGCGGGCGGTCCTGAACAGGATGCGCATGACGTACGCGGCCATCGTGGCGTTCGTCGTCAGCCCGGCGACGTGCGGCAGGCCGGCCCACCACGCCAGATCCGCCTGGACGTAACCGAGGACCAGCGCGCCGCCCAGCGCCGCCGTCCACGCCAGCACGACCGGGAACGTGCGGAAGGAGATCCCGGCCATGATGCCGACGAGCAGCACGTACGGCAGGACCGTGCCCGGCCAGCCGTCGGTCACCCGCGAGCCCGCGTAGTGACCGGCGGCCAGCACCGCCACGGTCACCAGGCCCAGGTCCGCGGCGAGCAGCGCGCGCGGCGCGAGCGCGGCGCGGACGGTCGTGACCACGCACACCAGCAGGCTGACGGCCCCCATCGCGCCCAGCAGGTACGGCAGCGGCCCAAGCGTCAGCCACCGCCCGTCGCCCAGGACCTCCAGCGACCCGCACAGCACCAGCGCGCCCACCCGGACGACCACCATGGTGATGGCCCGGCTGCGCTCGATGCCGGCGACCGCCGTCCCCGGCGGGCGCGGGGGGCTCACGGCCGGTCGCGGCGTTCGAGCCGGTTGAGCGCCGCGCGCGTGAGCTCGGCCTTGTTGCCGACCTGGAGCTTGGCCCTGATGCGCTCGACGTAGGTGTCGACCGTGGCCTTGCTGACACCCATCCGGCGGCCCACCTGGGCGTGGGTGAAGCCCTGGGCGATGTAGGACAGGGTCTCCTCCTCCCGGGCCGACAGCCGGGGCCTCGCCTCGGCGTCCTCGGCGCCGCCGTCCCCGGCGGGCGGGCGGGTGGTGTCGTCCAGCTCGCTCTGCAGGATGTCGGCCAGGCCCGCCGACAGGTAGAAGCCGCCCGCGGCCACCGTGCGCACGGCGGCGACGATGAGCTCGGAGGGGGCGTCCTTGGTGACGTAGCCGTTGGCTCCGCCGCGGATCGCCGCCAGCACGTCGGCGGGCCGTCCCGAGGCCGACACGATGAGGACCCGCGTGACGGCGGCCAGCTCCTTGACCGCGGCCAGGCACGGCCGGTCCTCGGCCAGGTAGAGGTCGAGGATCAGCACGTCGTACCCGGCGTCGAAGCCGCGCAGGTCCCCGACGGACGAGCCCCGCAGCACCACCTTCAGGTCCTCGTGCCGGTGAAGGAGGTACTCCAGCCCATGGCGGATCAGCTCGTGGTCGTCGATCACGGCGATCCGGATCATGTCTTGCTCCGCGGCAGGCTGCGAACGTGGTGACATGTCAACAACGGTGAGCAGAGGTGCACGGAACCAGCAAGTCCCGCAAAACCACTACAAATTCGTAGTGTAGATCACGAATCGTGTGGTGCACGGGCCTTCCGGCGGTAGCCGTCGGTGGCCCTGACGAGCTCGTGCAGGGTGCCCGGTTCGGCGCCGCCGTGGCCGGCGTCCTCGACGATCCGCAGCTCGGCCTCCGGCCAGGCGCGGTGCAGCTCCCAGGCGGCGTCGGGCGGCGTCTTCATGTCGTAGCGGCCGTTGACGATGACGCAGGGGACGTGCCGGATCGCCGCCACGTCGAGCAGCTCGCCCTCCTCCAGGAAGCAGCGCCGGGTGAAGTAGTGCGCCTCGATCCGGGCGAAGCCCAGCACCTCCCGGTCCTCCAGGGGCGGGGGAGGGACGGGCAGCAGCGTGTTGGCCGCCAGCTCCCACGCCGCCCACGCCCGCGCCGCCGGCAGGTGCACCTCCGGGTCCGGGTCGAACAGGCGGCGGTGGTAGGCGGCGAGCAGGTCGTCCCGCTCGGGCTCCGGGATCGCGTCGCGGAAGGCCGTCCACTCCGCGGGGAACAGCCGGGCCGCCCCCGAACCGGTGAACGCCCACTCCTCGTCGGCCGCGCTCGCCAGGTAGACGCCGCGCAGCACCAGTTCGGTCACCCGGCCGGGGTGCCGGCGCGCGTACGCCAGGGCCAGGGTCGTCCCCCACGAGCCGCCGAACACCTGCCAGCGGTCGATCCCGAGCCGCCGTCTGAGCAGCTCCATGTCCGCGACCAGGTGCCAGGTCGTGTTGGCCGCCAGCGACACGCCGGGGTCGCCCGCGTGCGGGCGGCTGCGTCCGCAGTTGCGCTGGTCGAACAGGACGATCCGGTAGGCGGCCGGGTCGAAGAAGCGGCGCTGCACCGGCAGCAGGCCGCCGCCGGGGCCGCCGTGGAGGACGACGACCGGCTTGCCGTCGGGGTTGCCGCAGGTCTCCCAGTAGATCTCGGCGCCGTCGCCGACGTCGAGCAGGCCGCTCTCGTAGGGCTCGACGGGCGGGTAGAACGTCATCAGCGTCATGGCTACCAGACCTACTCGCCCGGGACGCCCGGCGCGCGGCGGATCTACGGCGTGATGGTGGCGAGTTCGGTGAGGGTGCGGCGGACCAGGCGGGTGGCCAGGATCGGCTTGAAGCCGTTGTGCCGCAGCGGGCGGGCGTCGGCCAGGGCCAGGCTCGCGGCCCGCTCGAAGGAGGCCGCGTCCGCCGGCGCTCCTTCCAGCAGGTCCTCGGCCGCGCGGGCGCGCCACGGCTTGTGCGCCACCCCACCGAGCGCGACCCGGGCGAACACGATCCGGCCGTCCTCGACGTGCAGCAGCAGCGCCGTGCTCACCAGCGCGAACGCGAACCCGGCCCGGTCCCTGACCTTGGCGTACGTCCCGTGTCCCGGCGGCGCGGGCGGCAGGTCCACGCTGGTGACCAGTTCGCCGTCCCGCAGCACGGTCTCCACCTGCGGCGTCAGGCCGGGCAGGACGTGGAAGCCGGTGAACGGGACGCTCCGCTCCCCTTCGGGCCCCGTCAGGTTGACGGTCGCGTCGAGGACGGCCAGCGCCACGCACATGTCCGACGGGTGGACGGCCACGCAGCTCGGGCTCGCCCCCAGGACGGCGTGCGCGCGGTTGAAGCCCTCCAGCGCGTCGCAGCCCGCGCCGGGCGTGCGCTTGTTGCAGGCGGCGCCGGTGTCGTAGAAGTAGCGGCAGCGCGTACGTTGCAGCAGGTTGCCGCCGACGGTCGCCCGGTTGCGCAGCTGCGGCGAGGCGCCCGCCAGGATGGCGCGGGCGAGCACCGGATACCGCCGCCGCACCCGCGCGTCGGCGGCCACCTGGGTGTTGCCGGCCAGCGCGCCGAGCCGCAGGCCGCCGCCGGGCAGGTCCTCGACGGCCGACAGCGGCAGGCCCGAGATGTCCACGACCCGGGCCGGGCGCTCGACCTCCTCCCGCAGGAGGTCGACCAGGTTCGTCCCGCCGGCCAGGTAACGGGCCGGGCCGTCGTCCGAGGCCATCGCGACGGCCTCCGCCACGCTCGCCGCCCGCAGGTAGACGAACTCCCTCACGTCGCGGCCACCTCCCTGACGGCGGCGGCGATGTGGTGGTACGTCCCGCACCGGCACACGTTGCCCGCCATGCGCTCGCCGAGCTCGGCGTCGGTCAGCTCGCCCGGGGGAGCGGTCAGGTCGGGCGTCGCGGCGCTGGGCACGCCGTCCCGGAGCTCGGCCAGCAGGCCGACGGCCGAGCAGACCTGGCCGGGCGTGCAGTATCCGCACTGTAGGGCGTCGTGCCGGACGAACGCCTCCTGCACCCGCGCCCCCAGCTCGTCGTCGGCCAGGCCCTCGACGGTGACGATCTCCATCCCCACGCACTGGACGGCGAGCAGCAGGCACGCGTAGACCCGCAGGCCGTCGGCCAGGACGGTGCACGTGCCGCAGGCTCCCTGGTCGCAGCCCTTCTTCGTGCCGGTCAGGCGGAGGTGGTCGCGCAGGAAGTCGAGCAGTGACACGCGCGGGTCCGCCGGCGGCTCGTGCGGCTGCCCGTTGACGTGCAGCCGGAGCGGGGCACGGCCGTCCATCCCATCCCTCCGACCGTACGGACTGTGGTGATCACCGTAACCCGGGCCGGGTGGGGCGGCGGGGGTCTCTGACCTGGTCGAGGGGCAAAACGGTACCGAACATTGCCGAATACAGATGGGGGGTATAGGTTTGCGCGGGTTGAGATGTGGCTGTTCGAGGTAGAAGGTAGCAAATGTCGGAATCTATGAGGCACGGTCGGCACGACTCCGGTCACCACGACCCCCACCCCCACGACCAGGACGCTGCCCCCGACCCCCACCCCCACACCGCCGCCCCCGGCGACCACGCCCACCACGCCCACCACGCCCACCACGCCCACCACGAGGACTCCGCCCACGGCGACCACGCGCAGCATGACGGCGGAGGCCACGGGCACACGATGCAGGCGACCTGGGGGGTGGCCGCCTCCGCGACGCTGCACTGCCTCACCGGGTGCGCCATCGGCGAGGTGCTCGGCATGGTGATCGCCACCGCTCTGGGCTGGCACAACCTGCCCAGCGTCGTCCTGGCCATCGTCCTGGCGTTCTTCTTCGGTTACGCGCTCACCCTGCGCGGGCTGTTCAGGGCCGGCGTGGACTGGCGCAACGCGCTGCGCCTCGCCCTGGCCGCCGACACGCTGTCCATCCTCGTCATGGAGATCGTCGACAACGGAGTCATGCTGATCATCCCGGGCGCGATGGACGCCGGGCTCGCGTCCGTCCTGTTCTGGGCGGCCCTGGCGATCTCGCTGGTGGTGGCGTTCCTCGTCACGACCCCGATCAACAAGTGGATCATCGGACGCGGCAAGGGCCACGCCGTCGTCCACGCCTACCACCACTGATCCACCACTGATCCACCGCTGATCCAGCGCTGACCCGGCGCGCCACCGGTCCCGCCGGTGGCGCGCCGCCCGCTCACCCCTTGGCGCGCACGGTCTGCACGATCCGTCCCAGCACCACGGCGTCCGGCCCGTCCACCAGAATCTGCCGCACCGTGGTGGCGTTCAGCTCCGGCACGTGATGCGTGCCCAGCGCCCGGTAGTGATCGGCCACCTCGTCCCGGCCGGACCGGGGCCGGATCCACGGCACCGCCGGATGCCCCTCGTCGTCGTCATGCCCCCAGTCTTCCGGCGCGCCCGTATGCCGTCGATTACTCCGCAGGTCATGCGATCCGTACACGACCGGAGGTGGCTCCCGCGCCTGCCGGGCGATCATCGGGCGGATTCCAAAGGAATCCTTGACATCGGTCGCCGGGGTGGCGGAACATTCCAAGCATGTCTTTGGAATCCTCGGGGCGGCGGCTGGTCCTCAACGATCCGGCCGCGATGCGGGCGTTCGCCCATCCGGTCCGGCTGGCGTTGCACGAGCTGCTGCTGCGGGCGGGGGCCACCACCGCCGCCGACGCCGCCCGCGAGGTCGGCATCAGCCAGGCGCTGGCCTCCTACCACCTGCGGCAATTGGCCAAGTACGGCCTGGTGGAGCAGGCCGAGGCGCGCGACGAGCGGGAGCGGCCCTGGAAGGTCACCGTCAGCGTCCAGGTGTGGGACGACGACGTGGCGGGGGCGGAGCAGTCGGCCGCCCGGAGCCTGCTGGAGCAGGTCATGGCCGAGCGGGCGTTGTCGCGGCTGGTGGAATGGCAGCAGGCGCGGCGCGACGAGGAGGAGCCCTGGCGGGGCGTCGGCGGCATCGGCAACAGCTACCTCTACGTCACTCCGGCGGAGGTCACGGCGCTCAGCGACGCCGTCGCGGACCTGCTGCGGCCGTTGATGGCCCGCGTGGACGACACGGCGGCCCGCCCCGAAGGAGCCCGGCCCGTGCTGATGACCCAACTGCTGATCCCCCTCGCTCCGACGGCCTCCGGTGACTGAGCGCCGCAGCCTCACCGGGGCGGCCGACCAAGCGGGCGAAAGACCCGGCCCGCAGCCGCTTGCCGACCGCGCCGGTGAACGGCCTGCCACTGAGCCGCTTGCCGACCGTGCCGGTGGGCGGCCCGTCGCGGAGCCGTCGGGGCGGGATGGTGGGGTGCGGGCGCTGGTAGGTGGAGGGCGTGGGTTCGGGCGGTTGCTGGTCGCGTCCGTCGTGTCCCAGACGGGCGACTGGGTGATCAGCACCGGGCTGGCGTTCCACGTCTACCGCCTGACGGGCTCCACCTTGTCCACCGCGATCATGCTGCTGGTCTCCCGGATGCCCCACGTCCTGCTCGGGTCCGTCGCCGGCGTGCTGGCCGACCGCTGGGACCGCCGCCGGTTGCTGGTCGTCACCGACGTGCTGCTCGGGCTGGGGCTGCTGCCCCTGCTGGCGGTACGCGACCCGGCCCAGGTCTGGATCGTCTACGCGGTCGCCCTGTGGACCGGCGTGCTCGGCACCCTGCTCGCCCCTGCGCAACGGGCGCTCGTCCCGCAGCTCGTGCCCGCCTCCGGGCTCGTCCGGGCCAACGCCCTGCACGGCCAGAGCGGCCAGCTCGCCCGCCTGCTCGGCGCGATGCTGGGCGGCGTAGCCGTCACGGTGGGTGGGCTGCCCGCGATCGTCCTGCTCGACGCGGCCAGCTTCATGATCTCCGCGGCACTGCAGGCGACCCTGCGTGTCCCGGCCCGGCCGCCGTCCGGCACGCGGGCGCCGTCCGTCCGCGCCCAGTGGGCCTCCGGGCTGCGGCTGGCCATGGGGAACGCCGGTATCCGGCTGCTGGTCGCGTACATGGTGATCACGGGGCTGGGTGAAGGGATCTTCGCCACGCTCGCCGCCCCCTTCGTGGCGGACGTCCTGGGCGGCCAGGGCGACGCGTACGGCCTGTTCCTGTCGGTGCAGGCGGTCGGCGGCCTGGCCGGCGCGCTGGCCGTGGCCTTACCCCGGCGCGACCCGGCGCCGCGCACGCTCCTCGGCTGGGGGACGGTCGCGTTCGGGCTGCTGGACCTCGCGCTGTTCGCCTACCCCCTCGCGCTGGACGCGTTGTGGCCCGCCCTGCTGCTGATCGCGCTGGCCGGGCTGCCCGCGGCGGCCGCGATGGCCGGGTTCACGACGCTGGCCCAGACGGCCACCACCGACGATCGCCGGGGCGGCGTCATCGGGCTGCTCGGCAGTGCCCAGGCCGTCACCTCGCTGCTCGGCATGGCGGCGGCCGGGGTGCTGGGGGAGGTCGTGGGCATCGTCCCGGCGTTGTGCCTGCACGCCGCCGGGCTCGTCACCGCGGGCCTGCTCGTCCTGACCCGCCGCACGTCCACCTGACTCCGCCTTTCCGTCACCACCACCGAGCCCCCCCTTGCGTTCCATGACGTTTGTCATGTCGGTGTCTCTGACGCCTGGCACTACACCCGGCCCGGCCCCTCCCAGCAGGCTGTTCCCATGCTGAGAATCAAGGACGGCGGCCCCCGACGGTCGCCGCGCCGGCCGCCGGGCGTTACCGTCGGGCCCTGTGACGGGTGACGCTGCGGTGCGGGAGCTGGAGTTCGTCCGGGGACGGGTGGCGGCGCGCGCCGGGTCGTGCGTGTGGCTGCTGCTGTTGGGGTGGCCGCTGTGGTCGTTCCTCTCCTCGCGCCCCGGCGTGCTCGCGGCGGTGTGGGTGGTCGCCGGCGTCGCGGTCTTCGCGGCGTGCTGGCTGCGGGTCATGTGGCGGGTGTTCAGCCCCCTGGGGGCGGCGACGCTGACCTGGCCGGTGGTGGGGCTGGTGGCCGCGGCGCTGGCGCTGCTGCCGGTGCTGCGGGCGCCGTGGGCCTACGTCGCGTTCGTGTACGTGGTCAGCGCCCTGTCGGCCTACCTCGGGCGGGGCGCCTTCGCCGCGTCGGCGGCGGTGACGATCGTCGTGGTGGTGGTCTCGCTGACGGCGTACGGGCGGCCGTTCGGGCAGGTCTGGTGGGTGCCCCTGGCGATCGTGGTCGAGGCGGTGACGGTGGCGAGCATCAAGCACCTGGGCGAGTTGGTCGCCCGGCTCGACGCGGCCCGCGCCCACGTCGCCCGGCTCGCCGTGGACAACGAACGCCTGCGCTTCGCCCGCGACCTGCACGACACGCTCGGCCACACGCTGACCTCGATCACCATCAGGAGCCAGCTCGCCGCCCGGCTGGCCCGTACCGACCCGGAACGGGCCGCCCGCGAGATGGCCGACGTGGAACGCGCCGCCCGCCAGGCGCTCGACGAGGTGCGCCACGCCGTGGCGGGCTGTCGTGTCCCCTCCTTGTCGGGTGAGCTGCGCGCGGCCGCTCACAGCCTGAACCTGGCCGGGATCCGGCTGGAGATCTCGCCCGCGGGCGGTCCCGTCCCGGCGGCCGCTGAGACGCTGCTCGCCTGGACCGTAAGGGAGGCCGCCACGAACGTCGTGCGCCACAGCCGCGCCCACCGCTGCCACATCGACCTCGGCGTGGACGGCCACACCGCCACCGTCGAGATCCGCGACGACGGCACAGCCACCACCCCCGCCCCCGAAGCCACCAGGGCTGAGGCTGCCGGGGCCGGCAGTGCCGGGCTTGCGGGGGCCGTCGGAGGCAATGGGCTGACCGGGCTCGCCGAGCGGATCGCCGCCGTCGGTGGTCGGTTGGAGGCCGGGCCGCTGCCCGGCGGCGGTTACCGTCTGCTCGCCCGAGTTCCCTTGGAGGGGCCGTGATCCGCGTCCTCATCGCCGACGACCAGGACCTCGTCCGGGGCGGCCTGGCCGCGTTGCTCGCCCTGGAGGACGGCATCGAGGTGGTGGCCGAGGTCGGCCGGGGCGACCTGGTCGAGCGAGCGGTGGCCGAGCACCGCCCCGACGTGGTCCTGCTCGACATCGAGATGCCCGGCATGTCCGGCCTGGAGGTCGCCGAACGGCTGCGCGGCCATCGGGTGGTCATCGTCACCACGTTCGGCAGGCCCGGCTATCTCAGCCGCGCCCTCGACGCGGGCGTGTGCGGGTTCGTCGTCAAGGACGCGCCGGTGGCCGAGCTGACCGCGGCCGTGCGCCGGGTGATGGCGGGGGAGACGGTGATCGACCCCAAGCTGGCGGTGTCCGCCCTGACCGTCGGGCCGAGCCCGCTCACCCAGCGCGAGGCCGAGGTGCTGCGGACCGCCTCCGGTGGCGCCACCGTGGCCGACATCGCCCGGACGCTGTTCCTCACCGAGGGCACCGTCCGCAACTACCTGTCCTCGGCGATCACCAAGACCGGCGCCCGCAACCGAGCCGAGGCCGTCCGCGTGGCCGAGTCCCGCGGCTGGCTCTGAATCCGCAACCCTCGGGAAACCTTTCAAGCGATCCCGCACCCCTCGGGAAACCCCGAACGTTCCCGCAACCCCTCAGAGGAGCTTCGCCATGCCCTCCGACGACTTCCGCCCGCCCGGACCGGAGTTGTTCGACTACCCCGCGCTGTGGGACGGCGCGCCGCTCTGGCTCACCAAGCCGGTGCTGCTGGCCGTCGCCGGCGTGCTCGTGGTGTGCGCGCTGGCCTGGGGCGCTTTCTCCCGGCCCAGGCTGGTGCCACGCGGCCTGCAGAACGCCGGCGAGTACGCCTACCTGTTCGTCCGCGACCAGATCGCCCGCCCCTCGCTGGGCGCGGACGCCGACCGCTGGATGCCGTTGCTGCTCACGCTCTTCCTGCTGATCCTGCTCTGGAACGTGATGGGCGTGATCCCGCTGCTCCAGTTCCCGGTCACCGCGCACGTCGCCTTCCCCTGGGTGCTGGCCGGCGCGGTCTACGTGCTCAAGCTCTACCTGGGCTTCCGGCACCAGGGCCTGGCCGGCTACCTCAGGAACGCCATGTTCCCCGAGGGCCTGCCCAAGGCCCTGGCGATCACCCTGTACGCGCCGCTCGAACTGTTCTACATCTTCGTCACCGCGCCGTTCACCCACGCCGTGCGGCTGTTCGCGAACATGTTCGCCGGGCACACGCTGCTGGCCTTCTTCAGCGCGGTCGGTTACTGGTTCCTGGTGGAGCGGCCGACCGTGGGCGGCGTGGCGGTGGGCGTGCTGGGCGTGTTCATGACGTGCCTGCTGACCGCGTTCGAGATCTTCGTCATGTTCCTGCAGGCGTACCTGTTCACCATGCTCACCGCCATGTACCTGGGCCAGTCCCTGCACCCCGAGCACTGACCGGGTCAGGCCGCGGGCGGCGCCAGGACCCGCCAGGCGGCCGGCCGCACGATCCAGGTACGCCGGTCCGCCACCTGCTCCAGCTCGCCGTCCACGCTGGCCGGGACGGGACCGCCCGCGACGGTGATCCGCCTGCCCCGGTAGGTGCGCACGTCGGGCCGGTCGGGGTGCTTGCCGCGGCGCAGGCCGGTGGCGAAGGCCAGCCGCGCCAGCGGTCCGGTGGCGTAGGACACCACCACGTCGGCGAGTCCGTCGTCGGGCCGGGCCGCCGGGGCCAGCGGGGTGCCGCCGCCGATCGTGGCGCCGTTCCCGACGCCGGCCATGAGCACGCGGCGGCGGCCGGTGCACACCTGGGCGCCGTCCACCCTGATCCGCAGCCGCCAGCCGCCCGTCCCCGCGCCGGCCAGCACCGCGCCCACCGCGTACGCGGCCCGGCTCAGCAGCGGTTTGAGCGGCGCGGCCCGCTCGGCGGCGTGCGCGCCCACGCCGAGGTGGGCCGCGTTGACCACGATCCCGCCGTCGTCGTCGATCAGCAGGTCGACGGGCCGCTCGTGCCCCGCCAGCACGACGCGGGCCGCCTCGGCCGGGTCGAGCGGGATGCCCAGGGTGCGGGCCAGGTCGTTGCCGGTGCCCATGGGGATCAGGCCGATCGGGCCGGCGTCCAGGCGACCGTGCTCCAGCAGCGCGGCGACCAGCGCGTGCACGCTCCCGTCGCCGCCCATCACCACCGGGACCCGGTCGTCGTGCGAGCGCGCGGCCTCCTCCGCGCCGCCGTCGCAGACCCGCACGTCGGCCTCCGTCCGCAGCAGCCGCAGCACCTCCCGGGTGCCGTCCTCGCCGACGCCGCCGGCCTGCCGGTTGCAGATCACCAGAAGTCTCACGGGTCCTCGCCTTCCCTTCCGCTGGGCGGATGGGTCTCTTCCCCAGGGGCCCGGCACAATTCCCCGCCGCCAGGGGCGTTCGTGGTGGAGCCGTGACGCTTCTATGGCGTTTCTAAGGTTCCCCGACGGTGGGGTGAAGGTCGTCGCGGTTGAGTTGCCCGCAGCGGGCCGGGCCACTGGGGACCGGCCGCCAGAAGGGCGACCGACATGAACGCACGAAAGACCGCGCTGGCCCTCGGGACGGCGGCGGCGCTGACGCTGACCGGCTCCGGAGCGCTGCCGGCCGCGGCGGCCGGCCCGTGTGCCCAGGTCTCGGCGACCTGCTCGCCCGCCGACGTGGCCAAGGCCCACGCGGGCGAGAGAATCGTGGACGTGCGGAAGGACCCCGCGGACGAGAAGAGCGGAGACGTGCGGAAGGACCCCGGCGACGGCAAGCCCGGCCGCGAGGATCGCCACCGGGACGGCAAGCCCGGCTGCGGCCCGGACAAGCCCGGAAAGCCCGACAAGCCCGGTAAGCCGGGAAAGGGGGACAAGAAGGACCGCGGCATCTCCCAGGAGGCGATCGCCAAGGCTCTCGCGGCCGAGCTGGGCGTCGCCCACGACCGCGCCCTGCGAGCCGTCAAGGAACTGGACGCGCTGTCGGAAGAGGGCCGGGTGGACCCGGGCTCGGCCGGGTTCCGCGCGGTGGCCGAGCACCTCGGCGTCACGCCGGACCGGCTGGAGCGGGCGCTGCGGAACGTCAAGCGTTCGCTGGCCGAGTCCGAGCCCGCATAAAGACCGTCATCGATCTTCCTCGGCCGGGGGTGCGGAGGGGAGAGTGGCACCATGCACGTCCTTGTTGCCGATGACGACGAGGCGGTCCGCCGCTCCCTGACCCACGCGCTCACCCGCGAGGGCTACGACGTCAGCGTCGCCGCCGACGGCCTGCGCGCGCTGGAGGCGGCGACCGGCGGCCGCCAGGACGCGGTCGTGCTGGACATCATGATGCCCGGCCTGGACGGCCTGGAGGTGTGCCGCCGCCTGCGGGCCGTCGGCGACCGCACCCCGATCCTCATGCCCACCGCCCGCGACCTGGTCGGCGACCGGGTCGCGGGGCTGGACGCGGGCGCCGACGACTACTTGGTCAAGCCGTTCGCGCTGGAGGAACTGCGGGCCCGGCTGCGCGCGCTGCTGCGTCGCAGCGCGCCCGCGCAGGGGCTGCTCCGCCACGCCGACCTGGAGCTGGACCCGGCCGCCTGCCGGGCCACGCGCGGCGGCCGCCCGCTCGACCTGACCAGGACCGAGTACACGCTGCTGAAGGTGTTCCTGCGCAACCCCGGCCGGGTGCTCAGCCGCGAGGTCATCTTCAACTCGGTCTGGGGGTACGACTTCGGGCCGTCCTCGAACGCGTTGTGGGTCTACATCAGCTATCTGCGGGCCAAGCTGGAGGCCGGAGGAGAGCCGCGGCTGATCCAGACCGTCCGCGGCCTGGGGTACGTGCTGCGGGAGGAGCCGTGAGGCTGCGTACCAGGGTCGCGCTGACGGTCGCCGCCGTGGTGGCCGCGGCGCTGGTGGCGGTCTCGCTGGTGGTCTACCCGGCGACCGCGGCGGGGCTCGCCGGGCAGCACGACGGCGAGCTGGTGCTGGCGGCCGGGCAGGCGCCGCGGCTGCTGGAGTCCCTGAAGACCGCCGACTCGCCGCTGCCGGCCACGCCGCTCCCGCTGGGCAACACGCTGCTGCAGTTCTGCCCCGACCCGCTGCTGACCGGCCCGACCAAGGGCTTCGTGCCGCTGGACGAGCAGGACGCGGCGGTCGCGTACGGCAAGCTGCCCCCCTATTTCCGGGACGTGACCTACGAGGGCGTGCGCTACCGGCTCTACACCGCGCCGCTCAACCTGGGCAAGGGCGTCCTGGTGCGGACGGCGTTCCCGCTGAACCTGGACGAGCAGACCCTGAACGGGCTGAAGCTGCTGCTGGCGGCGCTGACCCTGGGCGGCGCGCTGGTCGCGGCGGCGGGCGCGCGCTGGCTCGCCGGCCGGGCGTTGCGGCCCGTCGCCCGGCTGACGGCGGTGGTCGAGCGGGTCACCGCCACCGGCACCCTCACCGCCGACGGCCTGGACGGCATGGGCGCGGGACGGGACGAGGTGGCCCGCCTGGCCGGCTCGTTCACCACGATGACGCACGCGCTGCGCGAGTCGGTGCTGGCCCAGCGCCGCCTGGTCGCCGACGCCTCCCACGAGCTGCGCACGCCGCTGACCAGCCTCACCACGAACCTGGAACTGCTGGAGGAGGGACGCGGCACGGCCGACCCGCAGGCCCCGGCCCTGGTGCACGAGGCCCGCGTGCAGGCCGAGGAGCTGCGGGTGCTGGTCAACGACCTGGTCGAGCTGGCCAGGCACGGCGACGCCGAACTGCACCTGGAGGACGTGCGGCTCGACCTGGTGGCCGATCGCGTGCTGGCCAGGGCCGCGGCCCGCGCCCCGCACGTACGGCTGCGCGCCGAGCTGGCCGAGTGCCTGGTGACGGCCGACGCCGACGCGATCGAGCGGGCGGTCTCCAACCTGGTGGACAACGCGATCAAGTGGAGCCCGCCCGGGGGCGTGGTGCTCGTCCGGGTGGACGCGGCGGGCGTGTTGTCGGTGGCCGACCAGGGGCCCGGCATCGCGCCCGACGACCTGCCGTTCGTGTTCGACCGGTTCTACCGCGCCGAGTCGGCCCGTTCCCTGCCGGGTTCGGGGCTCGGCCTGGCCATCGTCCGGCAGATCGCCGAGGCGCACGCCGGATCGGTCCGCGCCGAGCCGCTGCGGCCCGGCGTACGGCTGGTCCTCGCGCTTCCGGCGGCCACCTGACACCCCGATGAGGGCGCGACCACGGACGCGGACTCCCGCACCCGCAGCCGCGCCGGTCCAGGAGGGGCCGGTCAGTGGGCTGCGGGCGCGGCCCCGGCGGCGGGCACCGCCGGCGCGGCGGGCGCGGCCGGGCGGGGCATCGGCCGTGGCGGCAGAGCCATCAGGACCAGGCCGAGCACCGCCCACACACCGAGCACCGTCAGCGGGACGGCCAGGGCGGCGCCGTCGAAGTAGACCACGCTGCGCACCAGTTCGAGCGCCGACCGGGTGGGCAGCACGTACCCGAGGGCGGCGTACCAGGGCTCGATGAACGCGGCGCCGAACGGGCCGCCGCTGGCCGGCAGGCCGATGGGGATGAACAGCACCGCCGCCGCGATCACGCCGCGCGGCCCGAAGCGGCGCATCAGCCCGTTCACCGCGACCGAGACCAGGAAGATCACCGCGCCGGAGACGGCCAGGAGCCCGAGCGGGGCGCCGGTGAGAGCGCCGAGCAGGCCGTCCACGACCCAGGTGAGCGCCAGGCCGCCGGTCACCGCGCCGAGCGCGAGCACCGCCAGGCGCAGCCCCCGGTTGAGCATCGGCTGCATGCGCATGGTGAGCACGGTCGTCGCCAGCGCCGTCAGCAGCAGGCCCAGCACGTAGAACATGCCGGACACGCCGGAGGAGTCGCCCTCGGCCAGCGGGCGCACGTCCTCGACGGCGAGCTGCCGTCCGGCGGCACGCTGCATCAGGGCGGTGAAGTGCGGGGCCGCGGTGTCGCCGCCGGCGCTCGCGACCAGCAGGCGGCCCTCGCCGCCCAGGTAGGCGGCCTCGACCTCGCGCCGGAGCACCGCCGTCCGCGCGGCCGCCGCGTCGGCGTACGGGCGCGTGTCGACGGCCCCGGCCGCGGCCTGCTCCAGCCGGGCGGCGTCGGGGCCCACCACGGCGAGCGGCACCCCGTGCGGAACCGGGTGGTGCAGCGCGCCGACGAACGAGCCGATGATCACGGCGCCGACGACCGCGGACACCAGGTAGGCGACCGCGACTCGAACAGCGGGATTCTTCATGACGCTCCTCAGTTCTCCACCTCGGCTCCGGTCCTGCGGGCGCCCGTACGACCGGCGCCGCCGCCCATACCCTGCCGGTTAGAGCGCGCGCTAAGTCAAGGCGTCGCTCTCGGATCTGGCCCGCGAATGTTCCAGGAAGTTGAACGTCATCACCACGAGCGCCAGCACGACCACGGACAGCAGCGCCGGCGCCTGCAACGCGATCGGGATGACGGCCAGGATGGCCACCGGCATGGCCAGCTGCGGCCCCGACCATCTGCCGAAGATGTGCCAGCGGGCGTAGCAGAACGTCGCGAAGTACAGGGCGCAGCCGCCGAACAGCAGCGCGGTCACGGGGGCGGTGAAGACCTGGCCGGGATGGGAGACGACCTCGGCCATGCCCACCGCCATCGCCATGATCGACCCGATGAAGGACAGGTGGCCGTAGGAGAAGACGCGCCGGATCAGGTCGGTGCGGATCACGGCCTCGTCCAGGGCCTTGGGCAGCGACTCGGCGGCGAAGATGAAGTACACCCACCACAGGGCGCAGGCCAGCACGAACGTCGCGGCGACCGCGGTGATCGAGCCGACGGCGAGCGGGCGCGCCGCCGACGCCTGCGCGCCGATGGCCAGGATCGGCTCGCCCATCGCGATGATCAGCAACAGGCCGAACCGCTCGGGTAAGTGATGGGGGTGGAAGGTGACGCGTACCAGGTGGCTGCGGGTGAGCACCGGCGCGGCCAGGTCGATGGCGGCGGCCGCGGCCCAGACCCACACCCGGGTGCCGCTGTCGAGCAGGCCCCCGGCCAGCAGCAGCGGCCCGGTCACGCACACCGAGAGCGTGAAGGGGTTGACCAGCTCGAACGGCCGCCCGCGGAAGTACAGGACGGCCAGCAGCGAGCGCTGGGCGAAGTAGGCGGCGCCGAACATCAGGCCGCGCTCCTCGTAGGCCAGGGGGGTGGCCAGCGCCATGAACAGGCCGCACAGGCTGAGCGCCAGGATGCCCAGCCGGTCGGGGGTGTTGTTGACGTCGCGGGTGTTGGCGTGCACCGCCATGCCCACCCAGGCCCAATACGTCGGCACCAGCACGACGACGGCCTGCCCGACGCTGCCCCAGCCGTGGCCGTGGTGGAGCAGGTCGGACAGCTGGGTGACGGCGAACACGAACACCAGGTCGAAGAAGAGCTCGACCCAGGTGACTTGCTTGTCTGCTTTCGGCTTCATCGAGCGGTGTGACTCCTCGTGCGTCGTACGGGTGCTCACGCGGGCAGCAGCGCGGGCTCGGCGCCGGCCGCGAGCCGCCAGCGCACGTCGAAGGCGTAGGCGGCCGAGGCCAGCGTGACGTGGTGGTGCCAGCCGTGGAAGGAACGGCCCTCGTAGTCGAACAGCCCGAAGCCGTCGGCCAGCTCGGCGATGGCGTGGGCGGCCCGCCAGCGGGACTTGGCCAGCGCGACCAGCTCCTGCGCCGGCGCGGACATGTTCGTCAGCCAGAACGTGCGCGGCCGGGGCCGGCCGAGCGGCCACTCGATCAGCAGCCGGCGCGAGCGCGCCTGCTCGTCGGAGACCGGCAGGAGGACGAACTGCGAGCGCAGCGACCGCCCCCGCGGCCCCTCCCACCAGGCCACCGTGCGCCGCTCCAGCCCGGCCGCGGCCTGCGCCGCCTCGGCCAGCGTGACGCGGGCCCGCGGGCCGCCCCCGCGCACCACGCTCATCGAGGCCTTGACCCGGTGTCGGGCGTCGACCTCGACCACGTAGTCCAGGCCCCGGTCCTCCAGGCCGCGCACCAGGTCGGCGGCGCCCCGGACGTGGGCGAAGTCGGCCACCAGCGGCGCGACGGGCGTGCCCCAGTCGAGCGTCAGGTCGTCGACCAGGTCGATCACGTGCTCGCCGAAGGGCCGGTGGCGCTCCTGGTCGGGCACGTGCGCCTTGGCCCGCCGGTCGTGGTCGGCCTCCCACGACTGCGGCAGGCACAGCCGCCAGTTGACCGGCACGGACGCCTCGCCGGAGTTCATCAGCACCGCCGCCCCCACCTGGCAGTTGACCGTACGGCCGAGGCCGCGCACGTACTGGCGCTCCACGCCCGCCGACCAGCGGCCGTGCTTGGCGAAGGCCACCTCCTCCACCAGCCATGCGGCCGGGGGCGCGCCGGCCGACAGCACGTCGGCGACGGTACGGCGGACCGGCCGCGGGTCCCAGCGGCTCTGGTTGACGAACTGCTGCAGCGACTGGCCGTTGTGCGGGCCGCCCACCTCGTCGGCGATGCGCTGGATGGACTTGCGTCCGCCCGCGTGCAGCAGGCCGAGCACGTAGGACTCCGCCGCGCTACGCTGGTCGGAGCGCGGCAGCGAGCCGAATATCGTCGCGAAGAATTCCGCGAACTCTTCGCGTTCGTTCACCGCGAGTTCTCTCATGACCGCCCCTCACCTGCATTAGAGAAGATCCGTAATGGCGAACGCGGTCAGGATCGCAGTTAAGTTCGAGTGCGCACAAGAGAGTAACACCAAGGTGGCAGCGGAGCTGTCCAGGCGTATTAAAGGGAGTACTCCGAGAGGCATCTCCGGAGTGCTCTTCGATAACCCGGTATTACGTCACATGCGGCCTCAGTCAGGCGTGCGGGTAATGGATCGGAGGCCCGATGAGTCTGGAGTGCACTCTTGCATCCGCCGGAATCATGTGATCATATGATGCGGGGATCTGCGCCGGTGACTGGGTAAGGCGACACACACTACGGGGGATGACCAGTGCAATGCAACATCCAGCCCACGGTTGTGATAGCCGAACGGATCGAAGCTCATAAGGCTGAGATCTTGGCACAGCTGTGCGGCGAAATTGAAGAATCAACTTCCGGTGCCGCTCCGGACGAGTGCACGGAGTTGGCGGAAGAGCTCCTCGACCTGATCGTGGCCCGGCTCAAGGCCGCTACGGAGCCTTCCGGCGGAGCCTTGACCGCGCTAATGGACGGCGGCCGCGCCGACGCGCGAGAATGGCGGCGAATTTCCCGCGACCTGCACGACCGGGTGGGCCACGAGATCAGCGTGGCGAGCCGGCAGCTGGAGCTCGCCGAAATCGGGCACGCACGTGGCAGGGGAAGTTTCCCGGTGCATGTGAGAGAAGCGAAGGCGGCGCTGCTCCGGGCTCACCAGGAAATCCGTGACGTCTTATCCGACCTGCGCGTTCATGCCCATTGGCCGGGAATGGAGCAAGCGCTTGTGCGGCTCATGACAACGGTCGTGGACCCTCGGCTGGAGCATCGGATCACCCTTATCGGCGATGTCGACGGCCTGCCTCCGCACATTCGGGACGAGTTATTCCTCATATTACGCGAAGCCATTACCAACAGCATCTCCCACGCGGGCGCCGACCTGCTCGAAGTGTGCGTCAAGATTGCGCACGACCGGATCACAGCAATTGTGCGTGACAACGGCCGGGGGTTCTCGGGCTGGCGCGCGAAACATGGGAACGGCCTGACCTCCATGCGCGAGCGCGGGGTCGCTCTGGGCGGCCTGGTGACGATAGAGAGCACCCCCGGGAAGGGCACCGAGGTCGTCTTCCGTGCCCCTGTCCGGGCTGTCCGGGACGAGCGGCCGAAGGAAACATCGGATGCAAAGAGAAGGCAGCATTGACGTCCTCATCGCCGACGACCACACGATCCTGCGGGAGACGCTCAAGCAGACGCTGGAGCTCGAACCCGACCTTCGTGTCGTCGCCACGGCGGGGGACGCGCGCGCGGCGGTGAAGTCGGCCGAGGCGCTGCGGCCGGACGTCGTGGTGCTCGACGTGGAGATGCCGGGGGACGGCGTCGTGCGCACCACCACGCACATCCACCGGGTCTCGCCCCGGTCCCGCGTCATCGTGCTGAGCATGTACGACGACCCGGTGCTCGTGCAGGAGCTCATCGCCCACGGCGTGCGCGGCTACCTGCTCAAGAGCGTCGGCCGGGAGGAACTGGTGCAGGCCATCCGCGGCGTCTGCGCGGACGCCGAGCGCGTGGTCCTGTCGGTGTCGCGGGAGAGCCTGATGATGTCCCGCCGGCCGCGCGCCGGCAAGCTCTCCGAGCGGGAGCTGAGCGTGCTGTCCCTGGCCGCCCAGGGCCTCAGCAACGCCCAGATCGGCACCCGGCTGATGATCGCCGAAGGCACGGTCAAGCGTCACCTGCGCAACATCTTCACCAAGCTCGACGCCACCTCCCGCCTCGACGCGGTGAACAAGGCCATGGCCGCCTCACTGCTGACGCTCTGACGCCTCCCTTCCGGGGGCCAGCCAGAGCGTCGCCAGCGGCGGCAGCAGCACCTCGGCGACCGCACCCCCCTCCGTGCACGTGACCGAGCCCAGGTTGCCGAGGTTCCCCCCGCCGTAACAGGCGGCGTCGGTGTTGAGCAGCTCGTGCCAGCGCCCGCCGGACGGCAGCGCCAGCCGGTGCCCGTGCCGCGGCACCGGCGACAGGTTGCTCACGCACACCAGCGGCGCCCCCTGCCGGTCCCAGCGGACGAAGGAGTAGACGCTGGAACCGGCGTCGTCGGCGTCGATCCAGGTGAACCCGTCGGGGGAGCAGTCCTGCCGCCACAGCGCGGGGGTGGCGGCGTAGTGCCGGTTCAGGTCCCTGACCAGGTCGCGCACGCCCTTGTGCCGGGGGTCGCGCAGCAGCGCCCAGTCCAGCTCGCGATCGTGGGACCACTCGCTGTGCTGCGCGAACTCCTGGCCCATGAACAGCAGCTTCTTGCCCGGATGCGCCCACATGAAGGCCAGGTACGCGCGCAGGTTCGCCAGCCGCTGCCACTCGTCGCCCGGCATCTTCCCGGCCAGCGACCCCTTGCCGTGCACCAGCTCGTCATGGCTGAGCGGCAGCAGGAAGTCCTCCGCGTACGCGTACGTCAACCCGAACGTCAGCGCGTGATGGTGGTACGGCCGGTGCACCGGGTCACGCCGCATGTAGCCGAGCGTGTCGTGCATCCAGCCCATGTTCCACTTGAAGTCGAACCCCAGCCCGCCGGCGGACGTCGGCCGGGTCACCCCCTCCCACGCCGTGGACTCCTCGGCGATCGTCAGCACGCCGGGGCAGAGCCGGTGGACGGTGTCGTTCAGCTCCCGCAGGAACGCGATCGCCTCCAGATGCTCCCTGCCGCCGTGGGCGTTGGGCCGCCAGGCGCCGTCCGGGCGGGAGTAGTCCAGGTACAACATCGAGGCGACGGCGTCCACGCGCAAAGCGTCGACGTGGAACTCCGCGCACCAGTACAGGGCGTTGGCGATGAGGAAGTTGCGCACCTCCGGGCGGCCGAGGTCGAAGGTGAGCGTGCCCCAGTCGGGGTGCTCGCCGCGCAGCGGGTCGGGGTGTTCGTACAGCGGGCCGCCGTCGAAGCGGGCCAGCGCCCAGTCGTCGCGGGGGAAGTGCGCGGGCACCCAGTCGAGTATCACCCCGATCCCGGCCAGGTGCAGCGCCTCGACCAGGGCGCGGAAGTCGTCCGGGGTGCCGTAGCGGGAGCTCGGCGCGTAGTAGGAGGAGATCTGGTAGCCCCACGAGCCGCCGAACGGGTGCTCGGCCACCGGCATGAGCTCCACGTGCGTGAAACCCAGGCCGCGCACGTACCCGGGGAGCTGCTCGGCCAGGTCGCGGTAGGTCAGGCCGCGCCGCCAGGAGCCGAGGTGCAGCTCGTACACGCTCATGGGCGCCTCGCGGGCCGGGCCGTCGCCGCGGGCCGCCAGCCACGCGCCGTCGCGCCAGCGGTGCCGGGAGGTGAACACCACCGACGCGGTGCGCGGCGGGTGCTCGGCCGCCAGGGCCAGCGGGTCGGCCTTGCGCCGGGTACGGCCGTCCGCGCCGGTGATCTCGTACATGTACCGGCAGCCGTCGCCGGCCCCCGGCACGAACAGCTCCCACAGGCCGCCGCCGGGCGCCCGGCGCAGCGCGTGCCCGGCGCCGTCCCAGCCGTTCAGGTCGCCCACGAGGCGCACCTCGCGCGCGCCCGGCGCCCACACGGCGAACGACACGCCCGCCACGCCGCCCACGGTGCGGGCGCGCCCGCCCAGCGCCCGCCACAGCTCCTCGTGCCTGCCCTCGCCGATGAGGTGCAGGTCCAGCTCGCCCAGCACGGACGGGCCCCCGCCGGTCAGCACGTCCATCACCTCTCCACCGTCAGGATGTGGGCGGGCTGCCGGGACGGGTCCAGCCGCACGTAGTTGCGCGCCCCCCACTGGTAGACCTCGCCGGTCAGCTCGTCGCGCACCCGGAAGGAGGGTCCGAGGCCGGGCAGGTCCAGCGTCACCGTGGCCTGCCGCACGTGGTGCGGGTCGAGGTTGACCACCACGATCACGGTGTCCTCCCCGGCCTGCTTGGCGAAGCACAGCACGGCGTCGTCGTCGGCGTGCTGGAAACGCAGGTTGCGCAGCAGGCGCAGGGCCGGATGGCGGCGCCGGACCCGGTTCAGCGCGGTCAGGAAGGGCGCCAGCGTGCCGTCCGCCGACCAGTCGCGCGGCCGGTACTGGTACTTCTCCGAGTCCTTGTACTCCTCGCTGCCCGGCGCGGCCGGCTCGCGCTCGCACAGCTCGAACCCGGCGTACACGCCCCAGGTGGGGGAGGCCGTCGCGGCCAGCGCGGCCCGCACCCGGAACGCGGCCGGCCCGCCCTCCTGGAGGTAGGCGTGCAGGATGTCGGGCGTGTTGACGAACAGGTTCGGCCGCATGTACGCCGCCGCCTCCCCGGCCAGCTCGCCCAGGTAGCTCTCCAGCTCCGGCTTGGCGTTGCGCCAGGTGAAGTAGGTGTAGGACTGCTGGAAGCCGACGGCGGCCAGCGTGTGCATGATCGCCGGGCGGGTGAACGCCTCGGCCAGGAAGAGCACGTCCGGGTCGGTGCGGTTGACCTCGGCGATCAGGCGTTCCCAGAAGAACACCGGCTTGGTGTGCGGGTTGTCCACCCGGAAGATCCGCACTCCGTGGCCCATCCAGTGCCGCAGCACCCGCAGCGACTCGGCCAGGATGCCGCCGGGGTCGGCGTCGAAGGAGACGGGGTAGATGTCCTGGTACTTCTTGGGCGGGTTCTCGGCGTAGGCGATGCTGCCGTCGGGCCGGTGCTCGAACCACCGCGGGTGCTCCCGTACCCACGGGTGGTCGGGCGAACACTGCAACGCGAAGTCCAGCGCCACCTCAAGGCCCAGCTCGCCGGCCCTGGCCACGAAGAAGTCGAAGTCGTCGATCGTCCCCAGGTCGGGGTGGACGGCGTCGTGCCCGCCCGCGGCCGAGCCGATCGCCCACGGCGAGCCGGGGTCGTGCGGCCCGGCGATCGGCGAGTTGCCCGGCCCCTTGCGGTTGGTCAGGCCGATCGGGTGGATCGGCGGCAGGTAGACGACGTCGAAGCCCATCGCGGCCACGGCGGGCAGCCGCGCGGCCGCGGTCCTGAAGGTGCCCGAGCGCGGCGGGTGACACCCCGTGGGGTCGACCACGGCGCCCTCGGAGCGGGGGAAGAACTCGTACCAGGCCCCGAACAGCGCCCGCTCGCGCTCCACCAGCAGCGGCAGCTCCTCCCCGACGGTCACGTGGTCGCGCAGCGGCCGGCGGGCCAGCGTCCGCAGCACCGGCTCGGCCAGCGCGATCGCCAGCCGCGCCTCGGGGTCCAGCTCGCCGTCGCGCAGCGTCGCGGCGGCCACCCGCAGCAGCCGGGCGTCGGCGGGCGGCACCTCGGGCTGGGCGGCGGCCCTGGTCAGCAGCCGGGCGCCGGCCTCCATCGTCACGGCCACGTCGATCGCGGCGGGGATCTTCACCTCGGCCACGTGCAGCCAGGTCGCGACCGGGTCGCTCCACGCCTCCACCCGGAACGTCCACTCGCCCTCCCGGTGCGCCGCCACCTCGGCCGCGTACCTGTCGGAGCCCTGGGACAGGGCCGCCATCGGGATCCAGGCGGCCTGCTTGCCGTCGGGATCGGTGAGCACGACGTTCGCGCCCACCACGCCGTGCCCCTCCCTGAACAGCGTCGCCGACACCTCGAACGGCTCGCCCGGCACCGCGCGCGCGGGCCGGCACCCGCCCGCCACGACGGGACGGACCCCCACGACGGGCACGCGGCCCGCGACGATCTCGGAGATCTCGGTCAGCACCAGCGTCTCAGTCATGTGTCACGCGTCCTGGAGGTCGGCGAGCGTCTCGATCGAGGTGCCGGCGGCGGCCTCGCAGTGCGCCGGCACGGTCAGCCCCGGGTACACCGTCACCCCGGACAGCCGCACGCCGGCCTGGACCGTCACCCCGTTGCCCAGCGCGCTGTAGCCGCTCAGCACGGTCACGCAGTCCACGAACGACTCCACCGTGGCCATCGTCCCCACGTGGGTGTCGGTGAGCCGGGCCCACGGCCCGATGATCGCGCCGTCCAGGCAGGCCACCCGTTGCAGCCGGCACCCGGTGTGCAGGTCCACGCCGTCGCCGATCGCGGAGTCGGAGACGACCACGCCGGGGCCGATCTCGACGTCCCGGCCGATGTGCACGTTCGGGCCGATCCTGACCAGCCCCGCGCTCATCTTCTCGGCCAGCGTCATGCCCGACGTCGCGTCCCGCTGGCGCAGGGAGGACTCGTGGATGCGCACGTTGCCCGGGTAGGCCCGCAGCATGCCCTTGAGCACGTGCGGGTAGCCGCCGCTCAGCGCGTCGGTCAGCGTGTCGAGGTAGTCGCGCAGGTTGCCCAGGTCGCCCAGCTTGGCGATGGGCGCGATGCCGACCCGGTGCCCGGCGCCCACCAGCCACGGGAGCAGGTCGTGCCCCCAGTCGAGCCGGTCGCGGGCCAGCTCGGTCAGCGCCGGCTCCCCGGCCAGCTTCCGCAGCCGCCCGCAGTCGACCAGGTAGAGCCCGGCGTTGACGGGCACCCGGGCCGGGTCGGCGGCCAGGGCGTGCACCTCGGCCAGCGGCGGTTTCTCCACAAAACGGCGGATACGCCCGGAGGCGTCGGTGACCATCGTCCCGTACTTGCCCGCCACCTCCTCGGCTGGGCGCTCGACCACGGCCACGGTGACCACCGCGTCGCTGTCGCGGTGGCGGCGTACCAGCTCGGCCAGGTCGAACTCGAACAGCGAGTCGGTCGGGAAGACCAGCGCCAGCCCGTCGAGCTCCCAGTAGTCCAGGCTGCTCAGCGTCGCCTCGCCGGAACCGGTGTTGGTCCAGTCCATCCGGGGCCGCGAGTAGCGCACCCGCACGCCCAGCCCCTCGCCGTGTCCGAGCACGTCCTTGGCCTGGTAGCGGTTCTCCCGGCCGTTGGCGATCAAGTAGAAGTCGCTGACCCCCTGGTCGCGCAGGGCCATGATCTGCCATTCGATGACCGGCCGTCCGGCGAAGCAGACCGTGGCCTTGCTCCGCAGGTGGCCGGGGGCCTCCAGGGTGAGCGGCCGGGCCCGGAGGCCCTGTCCGCCCGCCAGTGCGATTCCGGCGATCTCGTTCATTGTCCGTACTTCCCCGTGGGTGTCCTACGTAGAGCGATCATGGTGATGTCGTCGAACTGCTCGGCGGCCCCGATGTGCGCGCTGATCTCCCGTTCGAGCCTGTCCAGCAGGTCGTCCGCCCCGGTGGCGGGCTGCGAGACGAGGGTCAGCATGAGCTCCTCGCTGAAGAAGCGGCCGGACTCGTCCCTGGCCTCGGGCACGCCGTCGGTGTAGGCGAACAGCAGATCCCCCTGGTCCAGGTGGGCCCTGCCGACCTCGAAGACGGAGTCGGGCACCAGCCCCAGCGCCGGTCCGGTGGGACGCAGCAGGGTGTGGCCGCCGCCCGCGTGGCGGATGATGGGCGGGTTGTGCCCGCAGTTGATGTAGACGAGCGCGCCGGTGACCGGGTCGAGCACGCCGAAGAACAGCGTGGCGAAGTAGCCCTGGCGCAGGTGGTTGGCGGTCAGGTAGTCGTTGGTCGCGATCACCGCGCGCAGCAGCGGCGTGACGTCGTCCTGGACGGGCTCGGCCTCGCCGGTCTCCACATGGGCGGCGGTGTGCCGCAGCAGGGTCCTGATCAGGGCCATGAACAGGGCGGCGCCGACGCCCTTGTCGCACACGTCGGCCACCACCAGCCCGATCCGCGCCCCGCCCAGCAGCTCCAGGGCGTCGTAGAAGTCCCCCGCGACCTCCCTGGCCGGCTGGAACCGGACGGTGAGCTGCCAACCGGCGCGGGCCGGCAGCGCGTCGGGCAGGAAGCCCGCCTGGATCTCCCGTCCGATCTGCAGCTCGCGCTCGTACTTCAGCAGCGCCTCCCCCTCGGCGCCGGGGTGGCGGCCGAACACCTGTCCCGCCCGCAGCCTGCGATGCAGCAGCTCCGGCACGAAGGGCGGGACGACGTAGTCCAGCCCGGCCAGCACGTGCGGCGCGAGCTGGCGCAGGTCGCCGTCGGAGAACGCGACCACGACCGGAGGCCGCGCGCCGGCCTGGACGACCCGCGTCACCTCCCGCACCACCTCCACGTCGAGGCTCGCGTTCACCAGCAGCAGGTCGGCGGGCGGAGGCGCCTCGGCCAGCAGTTGCTCGGGAGTGCGCCGGGCCACCGGGGCGCCGTCCGCGGCCAGCAGCAGGCACAGCTCTTCCGCGGCTGGTGAGGGGCCGCTGACGACGAGGGTCGCCTCCGCATCCATCGGCACCTCCTAGACGCGGTTCATGATGATGGTCGTCTCGTTACGACCCGAGCTGTACTCGTAGCGGACCTCGTCGGCGACCGTACGGGCCAGGTAGACGCCCAGCCCGCCCGGCCGGCGCTCGCCCAGCGGCCGCTCCAGGTCGGGAACGGCCTCATAGGCGGTCGGGTCGAACGGCGGCGCCGCGTCGGACAGGCGCAGCCACACCCGGCGCGGTTCGACCCCGCCGGTCAGCTCCAGCTCGCCCGGCCGGTCGCGGTGGCCGTGGGTGATGATGTTGACGATGAGCTCCTCGGCGGCCAGCCGCAGCCAGTGGGCGCGCGTGCGGGTCAGCCCGCCGAGCGCGCTCAACGTCTGCACGTAGGCCATCAGCTCGTCCAGCGACTCGGGCTCGGCGGGGAGCCTGAGCCGCTCCATCGCCTGCCTACTCTGGGATCGCATCGCTGAAGTCCACGCTGTGATGGAAGCCGACCAGCCGGATGGTCTGCTCGATGGCGTCGTTGGCGCCGACCAGCACGATGCGCACGTCGTCGGCCAGCTTCTGCCGGGCGAACACCAGCCCGCGCAGCCCCGCCGAGGACATGTAGCTGAGCTGCGACATCTCCAGCACCAGCAGCTCGGCCGCGGCCTCGGCCGCGCGCTCCACCTCCCTCCTGAAGGTCTCGGCGGTCAGGGCGTCCAGCTCGCCCTCCAGCGTGATCAGTGCGGTGCTGCCGTCGTGGGTCAGGATCGCGTTGAACGACATGGGATCTCCTCCATGGATCTCAGTGATGGGCGCGGCCGACCAACGCGACCGCGGCCCGCGGGCCGACGACGATCCGCCGCTGGTCGGCCAGCGGCGGCTCCTGGCCCGGTGTGTGGACGTCCTCGGGGGCGGCCGCGCCGGTGTCGGCGAACAGGTGCCACACCGCGCCGTCCGGCAGGGCGGGCAGCTCCAGCTCCCGCGCCTCCCAGTGGGCGTTGGCGGCCAGGTAGAGGTGCTCGCCGCCGCCGCCGGCCGCCGTGCCGCTGCGCAGCATCGCCACCAGCGCGCTGCCCTCCGACCAGTCGGGCTCGCCGGCCCGCTCGCCGTGCCAGGACACCTGCGGCAGCCCGCCGGCGCCCTCGTCGCCGCACGGGTGGCGGCGGTCGCGCACCATCGGGTGCGCGGCGCGGAAGGCCACGCACTCGCGGACGAACCGCAGCAGCTCGCCGTTGCGCTCGGCCAGGCCCCAGTCGAACCACGACAGCGGCCCGTCGTGGCAGTAGGCGTTGTTGTTGCCGTGCTGGGTGCGGCCGACCTCGTCGCCGGCCAGGATCATCGGGATGCCCTGGCTGAGCAGGAGCAGCAGCATCGCGTTCTTGGCCTGCCGCCCGCGCAGCGCCAGCACCTCCGGGTCCCGCGTCGGGCCCTCGGCGCCGCAGTTCCAGCTCAGGTTGTCGTCGTTGCCGTCGCGGTTGTCCTCGCCGTTGGCCTCGTTGTGCTTGCCGTCGTACGCGAACAGGTCCGCCAACGTGAACCCGTCGTGGCAGGTGACGAAGTTGACCGAGGCGAGCGTGCCGCGGGAGGCGTACAGGTCGGGCGAGCCGACCAGCCGGGTGGCCAGCTCGCCGGCAGAGCCGGGATCGGCCTTCAGGAAGCGGCGCAGCGCGTCGCGGTAGCGGCCGTTCCACTCCGACCAGCGCTGGTAGCCGGGGAAGGAGCCCACCTGGTACAGGCCGCCGGCGTCCCACGCCTCGGCGATCAGCAGGCAGTCGCGCAGCAGCGGGTCGTGGGCCAGCGTCTCGATCAGCGGCGGGTTCGCCAGCGGCGCGCCGTCCTGGCCGCGGTCCAGGATCGCGGCCAGGTCGAAGCGGAAGCCGTCGATGTGGTACTCGCCGGCCCAGTAGCGCAGGCAGTCGAGCACGTAGTCGCGCACCACCGGGTGGTTGCAGTTGAAGGTGTTCCCGGTGCCGCTGAAGTTGTAGTAGTAGCCCTCCGGCGTGAGCATGTAGTACGTGCCGTTGTCCAGGCCGCGGAAGTGGATGGTCGGGCCGTTCTCGTTGCCCTCGGCCGTGTGGTTGAAGACCACGTCCAGCACCACCGCGATCCCGGCCCGGTGCAGCTCCTTGACCAGGTTCTTGAACTCGTCGGCCTGCATCCCGTACCTGCCGGTGGCCGCGAAGCCCGCCTTGGGCGCGAAGAAGCCCAGCGTCGAGTAGCCCCAGTAGTTGTACAGGCGCTCGCCGGTGACCGGGTCGACCCGGCTCATGTCGAACTCGTCGAACTCGAAGACCGGCATGAGCTCCACGCAGTTGACGCCGAGCGCCTTCAGGTAGGGGATCTTCTCGATCAGCCCCGCGTACGTGCCCGGCGCCGACACCCCCGAGGACGGGTCCGCCGTGAAGCCGCGCACGTGCAGCTCGTAGACGACCAGGTCCTCCGGCGCGACGCGCAGCGGCCGGTCGTCCTCCCAGTCGAAGTCGTCGGAGGCCAGCACCGACCGGTAGGGGTAGGGGTCGTCCCAGTCCACCTCGGCGCCCCACACGTCCCGGCCCGACATGGTCCTGGCGTACGGGTCGGCCAGAATTCTGGCCGGGTCGAACCGGTCGCCCGGCGACGGGGTGTCCGGGCCGGTGACGCGGTAGCCGTACTCGACGCCTTCGTGGTCGAGGCCGAACACCGTCATGGCCCACACGCCGCCGATCCGGTACTCGCCGGGGAAGGGCAGCTCGGCGAACGGCTCCCGCTCGCCGTGCCGGAACAGCACCAGCGAGACCGCGCTCGCGCCGCTGGAGTAGACCGAGAAGTTCACCCCGCCGGGCACCAGCGTGGCGCCGAACGGCATCGGATGGCCCGCCCGCACCCCGAACCCGGCCAGCTCGGCCGTCGGGAAGGAGTCGATCCTGCCGGGCACGCCCTGCGCCTCGACGCTCATGTGGCCTCCTCCCGCGGCTCGGCGGCCCGGACGATCTCCAGCGCGTCCGCCACGCAGTCGGCGACGACGAAGAAGCGCAGGAACCCGGTCGCCGCCATCACCCCGCGCAGCTCGGCCGACAGGCCCACCAGGGCGATGAAGCTGTCCACGGTCCGCGCCCGCCGGTAGACCAGCAGCATCGTGCGCAGGCCCGCGCTGGACAGGTAGCCGACGCCGGTCAGGTCCAGCAGCACCGGGCGGCCGGCCGGCAGCAGCGACAGGATGCGCTCCTGCGCGGCCGGCGCCGACCTGCTGTCGAGCTGGCCGGTGAGCCCGATCACGGTGACCGGGCCGATCGTGTCCGTCGTGATCTCCATGGTCGGCACGCTCACTCCTGCACCGGGGTCAGCGTCACCTTGACGCGCAGGGCCTCGGTGGAGTCCGGCAGCTCCACGGTCATCGCCACCGGGTCCAGCACCTCGTACGGCTTGCCGTCCACCTCGGCCTCGGTGAGCAGCACCCGCCCGGCCGGCAGCAGGTCGGGCGCGACGCGCAGGATGCGCTCGGCGTCCGGGCCCGGCTTGAAGTGCAGCGTGAGCGGCTGCCGGTTGACCAGCAGCCGCGTGTAGACGGTCGCCAGATAGCACAGCTCGGAGGAGTGGTACATGCTCATCGAGTGGCTGCCCTTGAACCGCTCGGTCCCGAGCAGGTACGGCAGGCCGTTGGCCAGCACGTTGAAGTAGACCGCGCCCTCGTCGTGGTCGAGGAAGAAGGCGTTGTAGAAGCCCGCCGCCTGGCGGGCCTGCTCCAGGTGGTCGTCGCCGCCCAGCTCGCCGGCGACGATCAGGTAGGCCAGGATCGCCTGCTCCTGCTGCCACCACGCCTTGCGGTCGTGCCAGGCGAAGCGGTGCCACCGCTGGCCCTCGGCCCGGTGCCGCTCGACGACGTCGTACCAGCCGCCGCGCTGCTGGTCGCTGCCGACCGCCGGCATCGTGCGGGCCAGGTGCTCGGCCAGGTCCCGGTAGGCGTCCTTGGGGCGGGCGCCGTTCATGCGCATGAGGTTCCAGGCGATCTTCAGGTTGTGCCCGACGACCGCGCGGTCCTGCTGCCAGCTGTGGGCCAGGTCGTGGCTCCAGTCGTCGTGGAAGCGCTCGTTGACGAACGGGCTCGACGGCTCGGGGAAGTGCTCGACGATGGTGTCGAAGGTGCGCTCCAGCATCTCCAGGTGACGCTCGTCGCCGGTGGCCAGGTAGTAGTTGATCAGGTAGGCCGGGGCGTGGTCGCCGATGGAGTTCCAGTTCTTGCGCGACTGGTTCGGCCCGAGCGACTCGTGGTGCGGGTTGAGCAGGATCGGGTCGACGTGCGAGTAGTAGCCGCCGTGCCGGTGGTCGCGGAAGAACTTCTCGAACAGCCGCAGCGTGGCGTCGACGTCGGAGGCGATGCGCTTGTCGCCGGTCACCCGGTAGGTCTGCGTCGGGCCGGCCAGGGCGTAGATCTGCTCGTACATCGGGATGGCGTCGTAGTCGTCGCCGAACTCCGAGGTGAACAGCTTCTTCTCGTGCTCGCCGTCCACCTTGATGCCGTGGTACCAGTACACGACGTCGTTCTCGGGGTCCACGAAGCGCATGTGCTCGCGCAGGTAGCGGGTGCCGCGCTCGGCCACCTCCAGGTAGGCGTCGTCGCCGGTCAGCAGGTACGCCGAGGCCATGCCGTACACCAGGCGCGAGATCGTGTCGGTCTCCTGCACGTGGCTGGCGGTCTTGTCGCCGCCCAGGCGCAGGATCGTCCGGTAGTCGCGGAAGTCGACCGGCCCCTGCCCGAACTGGGCGCGGCGGTAGAACGCGGCGATCTCGTCGAGCTGGTTGATCCACCAGTCGGGCTGCTCGAACCGGTACTCGCCCGGGCCGCGGCCCAGGAAGATCAGCCGCTTGGCCGAGAAGACCGGCTCATCGCCTTCGGGGTAGAAGATCCCGTAGACGAACAGGTGCCGGCCCGGCGTCAGCATGTCGCGCACGTGGTCGCCCGCGTCCACGTACGGCTCGCCCAGGTTGCGCAGCACCTCGGCCGAGACCTCGCCGTCCAGGCGCACCTCGACCGCGCGGCCGTCGATGGTCGCCAGCCGGAAGGAGCCGGAGCCGGCGTCGAACCGTTCGACCCGCCCGGCCACGGTGTCCATGAAGGTGAAGTTCATCGTTGCTCCTACAGCGTCTCGGCGAGCTGGCCGATGATGGTGTGGGCGAACAGATGGCAGTGGTACACGCTGCGCCCGGTGATCAGGTTCCCGTCGATGACCACGTCCTGGTCCACGTACTCGGCGCCCATGTTGCGCACGTCGCCCACGAGGTTGTTGTGCGCGACGACCTTGCGCCCGCGCATCGTCTCGGGGGCGGCCGCCATCAGCCACAGGCCGTGGCAGATCACGCCCGTGATGATCGACGGCTCCTCCAGCGCCCGCCGCACGAACGCGGTGGCCGGCGCCAGCCGGTTGACGTCGTCGGTGAAGCGCAGCCGGTCCGAGACGATGCCGGAGGGGACGATCACCGCGGCGTAGGAGCGCAGCTCCCGGTCCGTGAGGTTCTCGAACCCGCGGTCCACGGTGAACGGCACCCGCCACTCGTGGCCGGTGAAGGTGATCGACGGCTGCCCCCACAGGCGCGTCATGAAGTGCACCTCGGCGCCGGCCTCGGCGAAGCGCCGCTCGTAGTAGAAGATCTCCGGCTCGACGTAGTCGCTCTCCATCAGGACGGCGACCTTGCGGCCGTTCAGCGCCGCGCCGGCCCGTGGCTCGATGCCGCTCACAATGGCCTCCCCGGTTCGGTGACGAGGTCGATGAGGAAGGGGCCGTCGTGGCCGAGCAGCCGCTCGACGGCCTCCTCGATCTGGTCGGCCTTCTCCACCCGCAGCCCGTCCACGCCGCAGCCCCTGGCCAGGTCGGTGAACTGGAGATCGGGATAGGAGAGGTCGAAGGAGCGAGGGAAACGGTGACCGGGGATGCCCCGGCCGCGCCAGTACTCCTCGATGTTGTTGTCCAGCAGCCGGTAGCTGTGGTTGTTGCAGATCACGAACTTGGCGGCGACGTCGTACCGGACGGCGGTGGCCAGGGCCTGGAAGGTGTACATGCTGCCGCCGTCGCCGGTGAAGCCGATCACCGTGCGGTCCGGGTGGGCGAGCTTGGCCCCGATCGCGCCCGGGATGCCCACGCCCAGCGAGCCGCCGCGGGTCAGGAACCAGCTCCCCGGCCCGCGCGGCGGGAAGTAGGAGCCGATCACGCCGGAGGCGGTCAGCCCCTCGTCGAAGACGATCACGTCCTCGGGGGCCCGCGCGGCCAGCTCGCGCATGAACGCGTTGAGGATGGAGTCCTCGGCGGGCGCCGGGCGCGGCGCGGCCGTCCGCCGGGCCAGCCGCGCCGCCGCCGCCTGCCGGTCGGCCCCGCTCAGCGTGCCCTCCAGCTCCGCCGACAGCGCCGCCAGCGTGAGCCGCGGGTCGGCCACCAGGCCCAGCGTGACCGGGTGGTTCTTGGCGATCTCGTACGAGTCCAGATCGATGTGCACGATCCGCGCGTCCTTGCCGAACGGGCTGCTCAGCGAGGGGAACACCTCGGGGAACAGGTACGTGCCCACCACCAGCACGGCGTCGGCGTCCTTGACCGCGTCCGCGCTGACCTGGCCGAACATGTGGCCGAGCTGGCCCCGGAAGAGCGGGTGGCGGCCGTCCATGTTCGCCTCGGAGAACTCCACGCCCCACACGTCCGCGCCGAGCTGCTCGGCCACCCGGGTCAGCTCCGCCTGCGCGCCGGAGACCGACACGCCGTCGCCGGCCAGGATGATCGGGGACCGGGCGCCGGACAGCAGCCCGGCGGCCCGGCGTACCAGCTCGGGGGCGGGCAGCACGGCCGAGTGCGGCACCACCGACGGCTCGACCGGCTCGTGGTTGGGCTGGTCCAGCACGTCGAGCGGGAGCGCCACGAAGACCGGGCCGCGCGGCGGCGTCATCGCCATCTTCACCGCCCGCCGCAGCACCCGCAGCACCGAGCCCGGGTCGATGACGCGCATCGCGTGCTTGGTGACGGGCCGGGCCATGGCCACGAGGTCGGCGGCCATCTGGGCGTCCATCGCGTCGTAGCCGACCCCGGCCTCACCCGCGACGACCACCAGCGGGGAGTGCCCCCGCTTGGCCTGGTACAGCATGCCGATCGCGTTGCCCAGCCCCACGCCGCTGTGGAGTTGCAGGAGCGCCGGACCGCCCGTGGCGCGGGCGTAGCCGTCGGCGATGCCGGCCGCCACCGTCTCCTGGAGGGTGAGGATGTAGTGGAAGTCCTCGAAGCCCTCCAGCGCGTCGAGGAAGCCCTGCTCGACCGTCCCCGGGTTGCCGAACATGTACGTGATGCCGTCGCTGAGGAACTGCTCGATGATCGCGGTGTTGCCGTCCCTGGCCATGGCCCGCCATCACCAGCCGAAGCGGCGCAGGCCGCCCTCTAGCACTTCGACGATCTTCTGCCCGGTCAGGAACGAGTCGGGCGTGGACCGGCCGGTGACGAACGGGAAGTCCACGATGACCGAGGTCTCCCGGCCGAAGTTGCCGACGTAGCGCCCCTCGGGCCCGGTGGCGTCCCGCAGGATGTACTCCAGCGGGTACGGCGGCGGCCCCATGTTGAAGTCGGGCACGCCGAGGAACCCGGTGCCGTCCTTGTAGTCGTACTCCTTGCAGTGACCGGTGACGCGCTTGCCCCAGATGATGCTCTTGCGGTCCTCCCAGTCGCGGGCGAAGGCCAGGCAGGCCACGCCGTAGCACTCGGCGGCCACCGGCTTGCCCGCCCGGACGAACGCGAGCACGATCTCGTGCACCCGCTCGTTGTTGGCCAGGTCCACGATCGGCCCGCTGCCGCCGACGATCAGCACCGCGTCGTAGGGCACCAGCTCGGCCTCCAGCTTGGCCACCGCCCGGTGATAGGCCTCCAGCCGGCGCAGGTAGTCGGGGCTGCTGGTGTAGGGACGCTCGGGCGCCCACGCCGACAGGTTGAGCGGGTTGGCCAGGCGGCCGGACTCGTCCAGGTCGCGGGTCAGCTTGGCCACCTCGGGCGTGGTGACCGAGCGGCCGAGCGGCGGGTCGACGTAGTCGCTGTCCATGCTGGGCGGCAGGGCGTGCGGCTGCTTGCCGGTCGGCGTGGCGAACACGACGTCGTAGCCGCGCTCGTCGAAGGCCGACAGCGGGCCGACGAGCTCCTCCCCCCAGTAGCCGAACTCCGAGAGGATCACGAGAACGCGCTTGGTCATGCCGACTCCCCGGGGATGATCCAGTTTTCCTTGCAGGTCATGGAGAACACGTGGGCCGGGTCGGCGATCGCCTCCAGCTCCGGCTTGACCCGGCGGGCGTGGTGGGCCGAGGCCAGTGCGGCGCGCAGCGCGTCCACGTCGTCGAACCAGAGCTGGTCCACGGCGTCGAAGCCGGCCTCGCCGAAGGTGTACGCGCCGTCCACGGTGTGGCAGTGCAGGTGCCTGCGCAGGCCCGGCAGCCCGGCCACCGCGGCGGCGTAGGACTCCAGGGACTGCTTGCGGTAGGTGTCCAGCGGCAGGCCGGGCCGCCGCTTGATCAGCGTGGTGACCTTCACCCAGCTCTCCGGCCGGGGCTTGGGGCCGGGCACCAGCTCGTGGGCGACGGTGTCGACCACGATCGTGGACCAGAACGCCGCCCAGTTGGGCTCGTCCAGCCGGGCGCCCTGGAGGAACTCCTCGCTCTGCAGCGAGGCGAGCTGCTCCTCGGCGTTCCGCAGCCAGATCTCGGCGATGCCCTGGTGCGGCAGCGCCGGCCGGCCGACGTCGCCGTCGAAGGGGATGCGGGTGTCGACCAGGTACTGCCTGATCTGCTTGATCTTGCCGGCGAACTTCACCGCGTGCACGTTGACCCAGTAGTCCTGGAACTGCTGGGCGGTGAAGCCGGGCTTGGGAGCGCCGAAGATGAACTGGTGGATCATCGCGTAGCCTCCTGTCGGGCCGGGCGGAAGTCCGCCGCGACGAACTCGGCGGCGCGCTCGCCGATCATCACGGTGGTCGTGTGGGGGTTGGCCGAGACGATCGTCGGCATGATCGAGGCGTCGGCGACGCGTAGCCCCTCGACGCCGCGGACCCGCAGCCGGGTGTCCACCACCGCGAGGCTGTCGGAGCCCATCTTGCAGGAGCCGGCGAAGTGGTAGTACGAGCCGACGTTCTCCGTCACCCACGCGCTGAGCTGCTCGCGGGTGCGCACGTCCGGGCCGGGCGCGACCTCGGTCAGCCCCCAGTCGCGCCGGAAGGCGGAGCTGGCGTAGATCTCGCGGGCGATCTCCACCATCGCCACCGTGCGCTCCAGGTCCGAGCGCTCGCCGAAGTAGTTCGCGCTGACCCTCGGGTAGGCCGTCGGGTCGGTGCCGGCCAGCCGTACGCTGCCCCGCGACAGCGGCCGGACCAGACCCGGCAGGGTAAGCACGATCTTCGGGTCGACCAGCTCGCGCACCGGCGTGAGCGGCTGCCCGGTCTCCACCCGCTTGATGACGTTGGCGAAGAACTGGTCGCCGAACGGCGCCCGGTGCACCAGGCAGATCTCCATGTCGGGCACCGGCAGCCCCGGCTCCGACCCCCAGAACAGCCCGACCTCGGTCACCTGGCCGCGCGGGTCGGGCGCCGCCTTGTCCATGTACCCGATCGGGCCGATGACCAGCGGGTGGTCGTGGAAGTTGGCGCCCACGCCGGGCAGGTCGGCGACCACCGGGATGCCGAGCGCGGCCAGCTCCCCGGCCTCGCCGATGCCGGACAGCTGCAGCAGCTTGGGCGACTGGATCGCGCCCGCGGTGACGATCACCTCGTGCTCGGCCCTGACGGTCCGCAGCTCGCCGTCCTTGAGGTACTCCACGCCCACGCAGCGCTCGCCCTCGAACAGCAGCCGGGTTGCCAGTGCGCCCACCTCGACGCTGAGCCGCTCCAGCGCGGGCTCCAGGTAGGCGGCGCGCACGCCGCAGCGGGTGCCCTTCTCCACGTCGATGTCGACGTGGTGCCAGCTCACGCCGAAGCTGTCGGCGTTGAAGTCCTCGACCTGCGGGTAGCCCAGCTCCACGCAGGCCTCGACGAACGTCCGCGAGACCGGGTTGCCCATGTCGCGGGCGTTGACGATCCTGATCGGGCCCTCATGGCCGGCCGTGGGGTTGGTGGCGTCCCGCTGTCCCTCCAGGCGCTGGAAGTAGGGCAGGACGTCGGCGAAGGACCAGCCGGGGCAGCCGTCGTAGGCCCAGGCGTCGAAGTCCGCCGGACGGCCGCGCGTGTGGATCATGTGATAGACGTTCGAGGTCCCGCCCAGGCCGCGGCCCGCCGCCGAGTAGACCTGGCGCCCGCCGAGCCCCGGCTGAGGCTCGCTCATGTACGCCCAGTCCAGCTCGGTCAGCAGCACCTCGTTCCACCGCGCGGGGTCCTCGACCGCGTCGGTGATCTTCGTGTCGCCCGCCTCCAGGACCAGCACGCGGGCCCCGGGCAGCTCGCTCAGCCGGGCGGCGACGACCGATCCGGCCGTGCCGCCGCCGACGACGACGAAGTCGAAGGTCTGTGTCATCTCAGCTCACCTCCGTGCCGATGCGGCGACCAGGTCGGCGGCCTTCTCGGCGATCATGATCGTGGCCGCGTTGGTGTTGCCCCGGGTGATGACCGGCATGACCGAGGCGTCGGCCACGCGCAGCCCGTCCACGCCGCGCACCCGCAGGTCGGGCTCGACGACCGCCTCGCCGTCGCGGCCCATCCGGCAGGTGCCGGCCGGGTGCCACACGGTCGAGGCGCTGGCCCGCACGTATGCGGCCAGGTCCGCCGGGCTCGTCACGCCGGGCCCCGGGGCCAGCTCCCGGCCGCGCAGGGAGTCGAAGGCCGCGTCCGAGACCAGCTCCCTGGCCAGGACGACGGCCTCGGTCAGCAGCCGCAGGTCGGCGCCGGCCTCCAGGTAGTGCGGGTCGACGAGGGGACGCAGCGGGTCGCCGGGGCGCAGCCGCACCTCGCCCCTGCTCTCGGGCTGCAGCAGGATCGGCGCGAAGGTGAACCCCGGGCCGTCCGTCCTGTACCGGTCGTCGATGAACTGCACCGGGCCGAAGAAGAACTGCAGGTCCGGCCCGTCGCCGCCCAGGACGTTGGTGAACAGCCCCGCCTCGGCCAGCAGCTCGGGGAAGGGCAGCTCGCGCAGGCTCTCGTAGCCGATGCCGAACAGCACGTGGTCCTGCAGGTCGCGGCCCACGCCCGGCAGGTCGGCGACCACCTCGACGCCGTGCTCGCGCAGGTGGGCGGCCGGGCCGAGGCCCGAGCGCAGCAGCAGCGCGGGCGAGCCCAGCGCGCCGCAGGTCACGATGACCTCCTGCCCGGCGGTGGCCCGGTGCGTACGCCCGTCCTTGACGTACTCCACGCCGCCGGCCCGGCCACCTTCGACGGTGAGCCGGGTGACCACGGCGCCGGTCTCCAGCGTCAGACCGGGCTCGCCCAGCACCGGCGCCAGGAACGCCTCCGACGTGCTGGACCGGCGGTCGTCCTTGTCCCGGGTGGACTGGTAGAAGAAGGCCAGCCCCTCCTGCCGGGGGCCGTTGTAGTCGCCGGTGCCGTCGGCGCGGCCGCGGGCGATCGCCGCCCGGACGAAGGCCCGCGAGGCGTCCGACGGCGAGCCGTAGTCGACGACCTTCAGCGGCCCGCCACTGCCCCGGTACTCCGGCGAACCGCCCGGGTAGTCCTCCGAACGCCTGAAGTAGGGCAGCACCTCGTCGTAGGACCAGCCGTCGTTGCCCAGCGCGGCCCAGCCGTCGAAGTCGCGGCGGTTGCCCCGCACGTACATCATGGCGTTGACCGAGCTGCCGCCGCCCACCACGCGGCCCTGCGGGATCGGCACGACCCGGCCGCCCAGCTCCGGCTGCGGGGTGGTCGCGTAGTCCCACACGAACTCCGGCGAGCCCCACATCGAGGTCATCGACGGCACGTCGGTGCGGTGCACGGACTCGGCGACGTCCGGGCCGCCGGCCTCCAGCAGCAGCACCCGGCAGCCCAGCGCGTCCAGCAGCCGCCTGGCCAGGACGCAGCCGGCGCTGCCCGCGCCCACCACGATGTAGTCGTAGGCGCTCACGACGACTCCAGCAGCCGGGCCCGCTCCAGGGCGGGCAGCAGGTCGCCGACCAGGAACTCCAGGTAGTGCCGGCCCCACATCGTCCGCCAGAGCGGGAAGGTGGCGTCGAAGGGCTCCCCGCGCAGGTCGGCCAGCCGCTCCTCCAGCTCCCACACCACGCCGTCGAAGTCGGCCTCGGTGAACGGCAGCCCGTGCCCGGCCGCGGCCGCGACGACCTCCGCCTTGCTCTTGGCCTTCAGCGACTCCAGCACGTCGGGACGCGAGCCCGCCAGGCGCAGGAACGCGATCAGGTTCGTCCCGCTCATGCCACCGGCCGCCTCTCGTCGGCCGCGAACCCGCGCAGCTCCTCCTCGCCGAACCTGGCCACCACGTGATCGAGGAGGTAGTCCAGGTACCGCCTGCCCCACATGTGCCGCCAGAGCGTGCTGCCGCCGTCGACGGGCTCGCCGTCCTTGGCGACGATGACCTCGATCTCCAGGGCCCCGACCACCGACACCAGCTCCTCGGCGGTGAACCGGAAGCCCTCGTCGGATGCGTGGAACAACAATTGACTGAGATTTCTCGCGCTATACTCAGCGCGTCTTTGCGGATTCTCCCGGAGGTCGCCGAGGAATCTCACGAATTCGCTCTTCGCCATTGGCACCACCATTTCGTCCGGCGCTACGGGGAAATCATGTCCAGCCGCCGGGAAACGCGTCAACGCGCCGCCCGGTGGTGACCGGGCGGTATGGAGGTAGCCGATCCCACTCCGTCAAGTCCGGGCTCGCATTCACCGGAATTCGGCCGAATGCACTTGACTTGGATCGCGCTCGAAGGGCGACAATGATCGGTATGAGTCAGAGCCTGACGATCGCGGAAGTCGCAGCCGAGACCGGCCTCAGCGCCCACGCGCTGCGCTATTACGAGAAGGCCGGCCTGATGCGGGAGACGCCGCCGCGCGGCGGGAACGGGCACCGCCGCTACACCGAACGTGATCTGGCCTGGATCCGGTTCCTGACCAGGCTGCGGGGCACCGGGATGTCCATCGCCGACGTCCGCCGCTACGCCGAACTCGTCCGCGCGGGCGAGAGCACCGCGGCCGAGCGCAAGCAGATCCTGCTCACCCACCGCGAGGAGGTGGCCAAGCGCATCTCCCAGCTCAAGGACGACCTGGCCGCCATCGACTACAAGATCGAGATCTACGAGAAGCTTGAGGAGAAGTACCAGCTGTGACCGCGCCGCCCCGGCCGGACAGCGAGCCCGGCCAGGCACCCTTCGGCCCCCGCTTCGTCACGGCGGTCTCGGTCGGCTCGCTGCTGAACCCGATCAACTCCTCGATCATCGCCATCGCGCTCGTGCCCATCGCCCACCACTTCGGCGTGGGCGCGGACGCCACGTCCTGGCTGGTGTCGGGCCTGTACCTGGCCACCGCGGTCGGCCAGCCGGTGCTGGGCCGGCTGGCCGACCGGCTCGGCCCGCGCCGCGTCTACCTGGCCGGGCTGGTCACGGTCGCGGCCGGCGGGCTGCTCGGCTACTGGGCGCCGACCCTCGGCCTGCTCGTGGCCGCCCGCGTGGTGATCGGCCTCGGCACCTCGGCCGCCTACCCGGCCGCCATGAGCATGGTCCGCCGCAGGTCCGAGCGGTCCGGCGGGGCCGCGCCCGCCTCGGTGATGGGCGCGCTGGCCATGGCCGGGCAGGTCAGCATGGTGCTCGGGCCGCCGCTGGGCGGGCTGCTCGACGCGCTCGGCGGCTGGCGCTGGATCTTCCTGGTCAACCTGCCGATGGCCGCGGCCGGGGTGGTCTCGGCGCTGGTGTGGCTGCCGCGCGACGAGCCGTACGAGCCCGCCCGTACGGGCGGCGGCGGCAGCCTGCGCGACCTGGCCCGCAACCGGCCGCTGCTGGTGACCTACCTGCGCAACGCGGTGACGTTCATGGCCACCTACGGCTTCCTGTACGGCTGGACGCAGTGGCTGGAGCAGGGCAGGGGGCTGACGGCGGCGGTCGCCGGGCTGCTGCTCATGCCCACCTCGGCCGTGGGCGCGGTGGTCTCGGGGCTGGCCGCGCGGGCCGACGGCGCCTCGGGCCGGGCGCGCTGGATGCTGCCGGCCGGCGCGGCGTTCCTGCTGGCGGGCTGCGCCTGGCTGCCGGCGCTCGACGGCGAGGCGTCCATCCTGTCGTTGTGCCTGCTCAGCATGGTCTTCGGGGTGCAGAACGGGCTGAACATCGTGGGCAACCAGGCCGCCATGTACGCCCAGGCGCCGCCGGGCCAGATCGGCATGGCCGCCGGCCTGCTGCGCACCTCGCAGTACGCCGGGGCCATCTGCTCGGCGCTGCTCATCAGCGTGACCTACGGCGAGCGCGCCACCGACGAGGGCCTGCACCGGCTGGGCGTCGTCCTGACGGCCGCCTCGGCGCTGCTGCTGGCCGGCACGCTGCTCGCGGAGGTCCGCGCGGGCCGTACCCCGGCGGCGTCAGGGCGCGCGTGAGCGGGGAGGGGCCTGCCGCCCCTCCCCGCCCGGGGGTCCGCGCCGGCCCGCTCAGCGGGGGCTGATCAGCTCACTGATCGCGAACCCGGTCAGGTTGGTCACGTTGGCGCCGCCCACCGACAGGATCGTGGACGTGCCGGGGACGCGGTCCACCGCGTACGCGCCCGCGTACCCGGCCGACGGGCGGGCCGGGCCGCTGACCCGGGTCCACGAGGTGCCGTCGAAGTACAGGTAGGCGGGGGCGGTGGTGCCGCCGCCGGTGGGGACGACGAGGTGGCCCTCGCCGTCGCCGCTGATGCTCGCCGAGCCGTTGCCGGGGTCGCCGGGCAGCGCCGAGACGGTCCAGCGGGCGCCGTCGTAGCGGGCGATCGCGGGGGTGGCGGGCCGGTTGGGGCGGGGCTGGTAGCCGCTGACCCAGATCCGGCCGGGGCCCTCGACGTACACGCCTCTGGGGCTGAGGCCCGGCCTGCCCAGGGAGCGCAGGGCCGTGCCGTCCCACAGGACGACGCCGTTCTCGGCGGCGAAGACGATCTGGTCGCCGCCGTCGACGGCGCGCAGCAGGCCCAGGTTCTCGGTGCGCGGGTAGACGGTCCAGACGCCCTGGCGCAGGCGCAGGATGTCGGTGCCGCCGGTGTTCCTGAACCTGATCGACCAGAGCGAGCCGTCCTTGGCGGCGGCGATCGGGCCGGTCCACTCGTCGCCGGGCAGCGGGGGCGTCCAGCCGGGCGGCGGCGGGATCTCCGACCAGGCCGAGCCGTTCCAGTACGCCGAGCGCGGCCAGGAGACGTCGGCGATGCTCCGGCTGCCGGTCACGTACACCTGGTCCGGTGCGACGGCCGCGACGCAGCACGGGCTGGGCACGTCGTACCCGGCGGTGAGCGGCAGCCTGCTCCAGGCCGAGCCGTCCCAGCGCAGCACGGAGGTGTCCGGCGAGCCGTCGTAGCCGCGCCAGCCGACGGCGTAGGCGTGGGTGGCGTCCAGCACGTCCACGTTCCAGAGGGTGGTGGGGTCGCCGGGCGGGTCCACGGCCCGGACGGCGGGGGCCAGGAGGGCCTGGGCCGGTGCGGCCGCCGCCAGCGCGGCGGTGACGGCCAGGGCGGCGGCGGAGGCGCGGAGGACGCCACGGAAACGGGTCATGTCTTCTCCTGTGGGCGCGTTCCTGGGGAAAAGGGCACAAAGGCGGCGAGGGCCGACCGCGGGCATGAGAAAGCGGGCCGGTCGTCACCGGCCCGCCCGGATTGCCCGCTCAGTCGTCGGATCTGCGCCCGTCGGGGCCGATCGGGCCGAAGAAGGAGCTGAAGTTGGCGGTCCCGTCGCCGAAGATGCCGCCGCGGCCCTCCACGACGCGGCCGTTCTCCCACCGCATCAGGTCCACCCCCTCCATCTGCAGGTGCTCGTAGAAGGAGGTGCCGTCCGAGCCGGTGCGCTTGCGCACCGCGGTGCACCGGTTGACGTCGATGGTGTAGCCGTCCACCGGGTTGACCAGGCAGGCGATCTGCTCCATGCGCAGGGTGCCGCCGGCCAGCCGCTGCCAGGTCTTGATGAAGCCCATGAAGGCGTCGAGGCCGTCGTGCCATCCGGCGTACGGGTGGTTGCCGGGGGACTGGAACCGCACGTCGGGGTGCCAGTACTCCAGCGCGCGCTCGCGGTCGCCGGAGCGCAACGCCTGGTGTGCCGCCGCCAGTCGCTCAGCCGTCAGATCCGACATCGCTCTCCTCTCACTGCGTCGGGTGCTACTGCATCGGGTGCTTGGCGAGGAAGGCCGAGACGCCTTCGCCGACCGCTCTCGGGTTCATGATCTGCAGGCCGTGGGTGGCGCCGACGATGCCGCAGCGCTCGGCCTGGGGCAGCCAGTTCATGAGGAAGTGCTGCGCCTCGCGGAAACCGGGCATGGCCGCCTCGCTGTCCAGGCCCATCACGGCCAGCACCGGCATCTGCGGCTTGTTCGGCACGAGCTGGTCGGCCTTGGACATGCGGAAGCCCCAGCCGCCCAGCGCCGGGAAGTCCACCTTGAACGTGACGTCCGCGCACTCCTCGACCCGCTCCCACACGTCGAGGGGGCAGCTCATGTCGACGGAGCCGAGGTAGCTCGGGCCGCAGACGGCGGCCATGAAGTCGCAGGCGGCTGTGAGCTTGTCGCCCTTGTGCACCAGCTCGATGGCCGTCATCACGGCGTCGTTGTTGGCCTTCTCGGCCTCGGCGCCCTCACGCGGCAGGTACGGCTCCAGCAGCACCGCCGAGTGCGTGCGCTCGGGGTAGGAGAGCATGAACTGGAAGCCGATCACCCCGCCGAAGGAGTACGACATGACGTGCGCCTTGTCGATGCCGAGGTGGTCGAGGAGCTGCTTGGCGTGCTCGGCGCCCTCCTCGATGCTGAGGCTGTCCTTCTCCAGCGTGCTGCCGTTGTAACCGGCACGGTAATAGCTGATGAACTGGTACTTGTCCAGCAGCTCCGGGTTGTACTTCAGGAGCGGCGTGATGAGGCCGTCCGAAATGGAGGTGCAGTGAATGCACAGGACCGGCTCGCCGCGGCCCACGACCGTGTAACGAAGTTCCGCGTTGCTGACCTTGACTCGCTTGTCGTGGTCGAGTTTCCAGTCTCGACCGGCGTACAAAGCATTCGCGCTCATGCCATTCCTCTCACGCGATCACTCGACCGTTTCTCGTGCCCGCTTGGCCATACTCAAGAATGGTTGTCATGGGCCATGGGGACGGTCAACGAAAGAGCCCGCGCCGGGCTGTGCACCGCGAAATACGCCGGGGAACTCTGTCAAGTCGGCGCGCGTGGGAGGAGGGCCGGCGGGTCAGGGGAAGGACAGCTCGTACTCCACCTGCTCGACCGGGTTGCCGTCGCCGTAGTCGTACGCGCGGGTGGCGCCCGACTCGGTGAAGCCGCTCTTGGCGTAGAAACGGCGTGACTGTGGCGTGTCGCGCGGCGTCCACAGGTGCACCCGGGTGAAGCCCTCGTCGCGGATGCGGCGCAGGGTGTCGGTCATGAGGGCGGCGGCCACGCCGGTGCCCCAGCCGTCGGGATGGCCGTAGAAGCCGAAGATCTCCGCCGCGCCCGCCCGGGACGGCGAGGGCCCGAAGGAGGAGAAGGCCAGCCGGCGTCCGTCGAGCGCGGCGAGCACCAGGCCGCCCGGCGTCTCGGCGAGCACGTCGTGCCATTTGCCGCGCCGGTGGCTGACGGCCTGGTCGAAGAACTCCGTGGCGAAGAGACCGGCGTAGGCGGCCTTCCAGGATTCGGCGTGGATCTCTCCCAGCGTCTCACCGTCGCCCGGCGAGGCTGGGAACACTGTGAAAATTCCGGTCACAAGATCACACTAGTCGAGAGGTCCCGCGGGTGTCCGGCGGCGGAGCGCGGGCACGTACGGGGAAGCACGCACGCGGGGCGGCGCCGGGCGCGACCGCCGCCGTACAAGGCGTTCGAGGAGGTGCGGGCGGGGAAGCTGCGCGAGACGGCCGCCCGGGCGTGGCGGCCGGGTCGGTCGATCACGCGATCCCGGCCGCCGTGCCGCGGCCGGAGGTCATCCCTAGCGCTGGAGCGCGGAATGGAGGCTCGATGAGGTGGCTGGCTCGCGGGGAGGGGCAACTCCCGGCGGGAGAGGGCCGGGCGGGCGACGGGCGGCCCGCCGAGCACCCGCTCACCCGCTGGACCGTCAGTCAGGCGCTGCACCTGGTCTGTCCCGGCCCCGCCGGCGACCCGGAGCTGCGGCGGCGTCCCGACGGCGCGGCCGAGGCGTGGCGGGACGGCCGCCCGCTGCCGGTGGGCATCTCGCTCACCAGCCGTGACGGATGGGCGGTGTGCCTGCTCGGACTGGAGCCCGGGACCGTCGGCTGCGACCTGCAGGTGGTCGAGCCGCGCGGCCCGGGGTTCGTCGCCGACCGGTTCACCCGCCAGGAGCAGCGGATCATCGGCAACGATCCGCTGCTGGGCAGCCTGCTGTGGTCGGCCAAGGAGAGCGCGGCGAAGGTGCTGCGCCGCGCCGACAGCCGGGCGCTGGAGGTCTCCCTCGGCTGCGGCCGGCCCTCCGACGGATGGAGCAGGGTGACCGTTCGGGCGGGCGGGCGCGGGGTGACGCACGGGTGGTGGCGCCGGTTCGGCCATCTCGTGCTGACCGTGGCGGCCGACCGTCCCACGCCGCCGCCGCGCGGGCTGGAGGAGCCGTCGGCGCTGTCGGCGGCCCAGTCTCCCGTTCAGGCGGCGGTACGGTCGGCGTACGCCGGTTGCGCCTCGTCGGCCGGCTGATCCGGCGCGGGTCGTCAGGCCGGGTGCGGCGTCTGCGAGCGGTAGGAGTGGCCGAGCTCCGGGCCGAGGCCGAAGTAGTGGCGGAAGTTGTACAGCAGCGGGCTCCACGCGGACGGGTCCACGTGCTGGGTGCCGGGGACGACGATGCGCGGGTCGGCGTGCACCTTGCGCACGACGGCCTCGATGATGACGAAGTCGCCGGACTCGTTCGGCCGGATCTGCGCGGCCACGGCCTCGAACTGGAGGGGGCACTCGGCCACGCGCGGCGGACGTACGGTCTCCGACGGCTCCGGACGCAGGCCCGCCGCGCCGAACTTGTCGGGCTCGAACCGGCAGCCGGCCGCCTTGGTGGCGGGCACCGGGTCGCGTCCGGTGAGCGGCGCCAGGCGTTCCACCTGCGGCCACAGGTGCGGGGCCGGCAGGTTGATCACCAGGTCGGGCCGGTCGGCAAGGTTGCGCGCGGTCTGCCCCTCGGAGCCGAGGCCGAGCACGACGGTGCGGCCGAGCGCCCAGGCCGACGACATCGGGGCCAGGTTGGTCGAGCCGTCCGGGTTCTCCGTGCTCAGCAGCACGACCGGGGTGCCGAAGTAGAGGATGCTGGGTTCGATGGCGACGTGGCCGAGGGTTGCCGTGTTCATGGGGGGAGCCTAGGAAGGCGACGTTCAACCGGCGGCCGAAATGTCGCCGTTGTGCTGATCTACACCGTAAAGGCGCCCGGCTCGGCCACGTACGCCACGCCCTTGCCCGACAGGGCCGTACCCGCCACGGCCGGGACGAACGCCGACTCGCCCGGCCGCAGCGTCAGTTCGCCGAGCCGGGCCTCGCCCTCCAGGCACAACACGATCCTGGGCGGCCCGGCGGGCAGCTCGAAGGCGTCGGCCCCGGTCAGGTCGTACCGCGTGAGGGCGAACTCGGGGGCCGGAGGCACGTAGCGCCGCTCGCCGCGGGCGGGACGCTCGGGCTCGACCAGGTGCGGCTCGGCGGGCGTGAAGTCGACCACGCGCATCAGCTCGGGCGCGTCGACGTGTTTGGTGGTCAGCCCGCAGCGCAGGACGTTGTCGGAGCTGGCCATGATCTCCACGCCGACGCCGCCCAGGTAGGCGTGCGGCACGCCGGCGCCGAGGTAGAGGGCCTGGCCGGGCAGCAGGTCGACGTGGTTGAGCAGGAGGGCGGCCACCACTCCCGGGTCGCCGGGGCAGGCCGCGGCGATCTCGGCGTACGGGGCCAGCTCGGGGTCGGAGCCGCCGGCGAGGGCGCGTTCGACCTTGGCGCGCAGCGGCGCGGCGGCGTCGTCGAGCATCTGCGCGAAGACCGTGCGCAGGGCCTCGCCGGCGGGCCGGACGGCGAGCACGTCGATCCACGGCTGGAGGGCGGGCAGGCCGAGCCGGGCGAGCAGCCCGGCGGTGACGACGGGGGAGCGGAAGCCGCACAGCCCGTGGAAGGGTGTGATCGCGCAGACCATCTCGGGCTTGTGCGAGCGGTCCTTGTAGGTGCGGGCCGGGTCGCCGATCGGGACGCCGCGCGCCTCCTCGGCGGCGAACCCGGCCTCGGCCTGCGCGATCGTGGGGTGGACCTGGAGCGACAGCGGCCGGGCGACCGCGAGCACCTTCAGCAAATACGGCAGCGCGGGCCCGAACCTCTCGACGGCCGGGGAGCCGAGGGCGGCGACGGGGTCGCCCGCGATGAGCCGGTCGAGGGGCACCCCGCCGGCGATCGACGGGTCGGCGGGATGGGCGCCCATCCAGAGCTCGGCCTGCGGGCGGCCGGTCGGCTCGGTGCCGAACAGCTCGGGCATGGCGGTGACGGAACCCCAGTCGTAGGGGCGGATCGTGGTGTCCAGGCGCAGGGGCAGTTCGAACGTCGGCACAGGGCAGGAGCGTAGTCGCCGACGGCCGGCCTTGCGCGCCCGGGGCCGAACGACACCGCCCGCCCGCGGCCGGTCCCGCGCGGCCGGTCCCGCGCGGCCGGGCTCGCGTGGTTCGGGCCGGTCGGTGCTGTACGCCGGTATAGGATGCTTTTTTCGCGAACAGTTCGCTGTACGAATCGGTGGTGCGATGACAACCGTCCAGGACCCGGAGGACCTCACCGCGCGGGCCCGCATCCGCGACGCCGCGATCCGGCACATCGGCGAGCACGGGTTCGAGCGGGCCACGATCCGCGACATCGCCGAGTCGGCGGGGGTCTCGCTCGGCCTGGTACGTCACCACTTCGGCTCCAAGCAGGCACTGCGCGAGGCGTGCGACGAGCACCTGATGAAGACGGTGCGCCGGCTCAACGCCGAGGCCGCAGGCAGCCCGCCGGCCGGGTTCAACCCGGTGGCCGCCCTCGGCCCCTACCGCGCCTACCTGGCGCGGGCCCTGACCGAGGGCTGGGCGGCGCCGCTGTTCGACGAGATGACCCGGATCGGGGAACGCTGGCTGGCCGCGGCCGACCGGGACCGGGCCGACCCGCCGGACGTGCCGCCGCGGGCGCGGGCGGCCGTGATGGCCGCGATGGCGCTGTCGGTCACGGTCCTGTACCCGCACGTCTGCCGCGGCATGGACGCCGACCTGTCCACGCCGGAGGGCGAGCGCCTGCTGATGCGCACGCTGGTCGAGGTCTACTCCCAGCCGGTGCTCGGTCCGGAGGCCGCCGCCGAGGCCCGCGCCTGGCTCGGCTGAGCCGGGATCAGCGCGGCCCGGCTGCGCTCGTCCGGCCAGACCGAGGACACGTCCACGTACGGGCGCAGCAGGCCGGTCAGCTCCGGGTCGCCGCGGCCGTTGAGCTCCTTGGACGCGATCTTGCGCGCCACCCCGGCCACGATGTCGGCCACCTGGACGCGGGGGTCCAGGTGGGAGGCGACCAGCGTCAGGCTCGTCAGCACCAGCGGGCCTCCGGGGGCGTCCGGGCGGGCCAGCAGCAGCCGGAGCCGTTCGATGCGCTCCTCGGTCAGCGTCGTCTGCCGGTCGTGCACGACGGAGACGGGCCGGCCGCCCGCGCCCCAGTGGGCGACCGCGTGCGCGATGCCCGGGATCAGCGGGTCGAGCGCGGGGAAGAGGTGCGGGTCGTCGAGCAGGCGCGCGGTGAAGGCGTCCACGAGCGGCCTGGCGGCCCACAGCTCGTCCATGATCTCGCCGGCCGGGCCGGGCGTCGTGCGCAGGTCGGCGACCAGCTCGAAGACCGAGTCGGCGGAGACCTCTGGGCCCCGGCCGTTCCTGGCTCTGAGCAGGTGGTTGAAGGCGTCGAGGAAGGCCGTCCAGCGTGCGGGGCCGAAGGCGCGGCGGCCCTCCTGGTAGAGGGTGACCGCCATGGCCGCCGACCGTTCGTCCTGGTCGAGGCCACCGAGGACGGAATGGTGGCCGGTCAGCAGGTCGGTCACCTTGCTCACGGCGAAGTACGCCTTGTCGGTCAGGTGCACGCGCGCATGGCCGAGGATCGGGCCCGACGGGCCGAGCAGCCAGACCAGGGTGGCCCGGTTCTTCTCGCGCAGCACGTGCTCGGCCTTGTACTCGGTGACCGGCGAGGGCGCCCGCAGCCGCAGCTCCCGTACGCAGTCGGCCGCGGCGGCCGCGTCGAGGGAGACGCCGGCATGGGCGAACACGTCGGTGTTGCCGCCGACGAGCTTCTCGCCCTCCGCGCCGGACTCGTCGCAGGCGATCTCGACAGGACGGCCGTCCGGTACGAGGGCGGCCTGCGCGGGGCGTGGCATGACTTCCATGGTCACTGGCGAACCTACCCAAACGCTCCTCCCTTCCGCGAGACATTTTCCGCCCGTCCGCCGGCCTCGCCCGTCGGCGGCGCGGGGCTGTGACCCGAGTGCCTGGCGGGTAAGGACCGGACAGTAGGTGCGGCAGGTCCGGAGGGAGAGCATCGCGCGTGAGCATCAACGTGACCGTCTGGGGCGAGAACGTACACGAGCAGCGGGAGGAGGAGGTGCGCCGCCGCTACCCCGGCGGCATGCACGGCGCGGTCGCCGACGGCCTGCGCGAGCACCTGGGGGAGCGGGTGCGCGTGCGCACCGCGACCCTGCAGGACCCCGAGCACGGCCTCGACGCCGCGACATTGTCCGGCACCGACGTGCTCACCTGGTGGGGGCACGCGGCGCACGAGGAGGTCGGCGACGAGGTCGTGGCGCGGGTGTGCGAGCGCGTCTGGGCCGGGATGGGCCTGCTGGTGCTGCACTCGGGCCACTACTCCAAGGTCTTCCGCGCCCTCATGGGCACCACCTGCACGGTCAACTGGCGCGACACCGCCGACCGTGAGCTGGTCTGGACGGTGGAGCCCGCCCATCCGATCGCCGCGGGCGTGCCCCAGCCGCTGGTCATCCCCGAGCAGGAGACCTACGGCGAGCCGTTCGGCGTCCCGGCGCCCGACGAGCTGGTGTTCGTCAGCTCCTTCTCCGGGGGCGAGGTGTTCCGCAGCGGCTGCTGCTACCGGCGCGGCAAGGGCCGCGTCTTCTACTTCAGCCCCGGCGACCAGAACTACCCGGTCTTCCACCAGCCGGGCGTGCGGCGGATCCTGGCCAACGCGGTGGTGTGGGCGGCGCCCGCCGAGGGCGCGGGCGAAGCGCTGCGCAACACCCGCGTGCCCGCCGGCGACTGGTGATCTACTCCGTGACGGGCATGACCATGATGATCTTGCCCGTCACGTGCCCCGACCGGAGGTGGTCCATCGCGTCGGGGAAGCCGGCGAGCGGGAAGGCCCTGCCGACGACGGGGGTGAGCTCGCCGGACGCGGCGAGGCCGGCCAGGTGGCGCAGGTCCCGTGGGTCGGTCCTGGCGATCGGGGCGCGCAGGGTGTGCCGGACGAACGGGGACATCGCCGTCGCTCTGAGCTGGCGGCCGGTGCCGTACAGCCAGCGGCCGGAGGCGTTCTCGCCGCCGACGATCACGAGGGTGCCCCGGCGGGTGAGCACGCGCCGCAGGCCCGGCAGGGAACGGTTGCCCGCGGTGTCCAGGACGACGTCGTAGCGGCCGGGCCCGGTGGTCGGGTCCTGGCGGGTGTAGTCGAGGACCTCGTCCGCGCCGAGTGAGCGGACCAGGTCGCCCTTGCCGGGGCCACAGACGCCGGTGACGTGCGCGCCGTACGCCTTGGCGAGCTGGACGGCGAACGTCCCCACCCCGCCGCCCGCGCCGATGACCAGGACGCGCTGCCCCGGCCGGACGCGGGCGTGGTCGCGCAGCGCCTGGAGCGCGGTCAGGCCGCTGGTCGGGACGGCGGCGGCGGCCTCGAACGACAGACCGGCCGGTTTGCGGACGAGGCGGTCCTCGCGCGCGACCGCGTGCTCGGCCAGCGCGCCGTCGCAGACGCCGAAGACCTCGTCGCCGACCGCGAGGCCGGTGACGCCTGGGCCGACGGCCTCGACGGACCCGGCGACGTCGCGGCCGAGGAGGGGGGAACGGGGGCGGCGCAGCCCGGTGGCGAGGCGGACGGGGTAGGGCAGCCCGGCGCCGAGATGCCAGACGCCGTGGTCGAGGCAGGCGGCGTGCACGCGCAGGAGCGCTTCGCCGGGGCCCGGGGCGGGACGGTCGAGGTCGGTGAGGGCCGGGGGGCCGTAGACGTGCCGGGTGATGGCCTTCAAGGCAGGTCTCCATGTCAAAGAAAGTAGACATGACGAACGTAAAAGAAGGCCGACATGGTGTCAAGTATTTTGGACATAGCCGCGATGGGGGAGCGAAGTGTCGGTGATTTGGGTCGATAACGCGAAATATCGGTATCGCTACCGATAACGGTACGGATGGGGGACGGAGTTACCCTCTGGCCACCCCCCACCACGGCGGGCCGCCTGTTCGCCGGAATCGCCGGCCCCCCGCCGGCGCGGCCTACACGCCCGGACCGGGCCCGGCACCCGGCGACCGGCGGCCTGCTTCGGTCACCCCTCACGTGGAGGTGTCCCCCGCATGAGTCCTTCCCGATGGAGAGCGGCGGCCACGGCGTTGATCGCCGCACTGGCCGTCGTCGCGCCGGCGACCCCGGCCCCCGCCCTCGCTCAGGCCCCCGCCGCCGTACCCCTGAAGGCGCAGATCGACAGCCGGGTCTCCCCGGCCGGCGAGGAGGTTCTCGCCGACCTGTCCCTGCTCTACGGCGGCGCCGGACGGAGCTGGAGCACGCGCGTCACCCGGCCCGGCTCCCGCTACGTCAAGGTGCACTTCGCCGCGCTCACCCTCGTCCCGGGCGACTACGTCACCGTCGCCGCGCCGGACGGCCGCGAGATCCACACCTACTACGGCGACCCCACCCGCGGGCGCTACCCCGCCAACTCCGGCTACACGCTGCACGGCGTGCCCGGCTTCGCCGCGCTCTCCGTGGACGGCGACACGGCGGTGGTCACCCTGCACGCCTCCGGGCCGCGCAACGCCGTCCGGCTGGCCCGGCAGGGCTTCGGCGTACGCGTCGACCGGTACTTCCGCGGCTACACCACCCAGGAGGCCGCGGCCCTGACGCCCAGGACGTTCAGCGTGTGCGGCACCGACGCGCGCCGGGACGTCGTCTGCTACAAGGACAGCAATCCCACCGAGTACGCCCGCAGCCGCGCCGTGGCCCGCCAGCTCCTCAACGGCCTCGGCTACTGCACCGCGTGGCGGGTCGGCAACACCAACCGCATGCTGACCAACAACCACTGCATGGAGAGCGCCGCCGACCTGAGCGCCAGCGAGTTCCAGTTCGACTACGACTGCGCGACCTGCGGCGGCGACAACCCGGGCGCGGGGACGAAGGTCGGCGGCGGGCAGTTCCTGAAGACCAGCGCACTCGAAGCGCTCGACTACACGCTCTTCAGCGTCGCCGACTTCGCCGCGATCCAGGCGTTCGGCACCCTGTACCTCGATCCGCGCACCCCCGTGGCGGGCGAGCGCATCTACATCCCCGGCCACGGCGACACCCTGCCCAAACGCCTGTCCCTGTACGAGGACACGCAGGGCGGCGCGGCCTGCAAGATCGACGTGGTGTCGTCGGGCGTCAACACCGGCTACCGCTGCGACACCTCGGGCGGCAGCTCCGGCTCCCCGGTGATCGCCGCCTCCAGCCACAAGGTGATCGCGCTGCACCACCTCGGCGGCTGCCCCAACTGGGGGACGCGGATCACCGAGGTGTACAACGAGATCTCCGGCATGATCGACAACACCCCGCCGAACGGCGGCGGCGACGACTTCGCGATCTCGCTCTCGCCCACGAGCGGCGGCGTCACGCCGGGCGGGTCGACCACGAGCACCATCAGCACCGCCGTCACGCGCGGCGGGCCCCAGCAGATGCAGTTCGCGGCCTCCGGGCTGCCGGCGGGAGCCGCCGCGACGTTCGCGCCGCCCTCCGTCCCGTCGGGCGGCACGTCCGTCATGACGGTCTCCACCTCCGCGCAGACGCCCGGAGGCATGTACGTGATCACGGTGAGCGCGACCGGCCCGGCCGCCACCCACACGGTCGCCTTCGCCCTCTCCGTGGCCGCCGCCGGCGGCTGCTCGGGCTACGAGACCACCAAGACCGGGACGCTGGCCTCCGGGGCGGAGCAGTACCAGCCTGACGGCGGGTATCTCCAGACCACCGTCACCGGCCCGCACCAGGCGTGCCTGGACGGGCCGTCCGGCGCCGACTACGACCTGTACCTGCAGCGCTGGAACGGGTCGTCATGGGCCACGGTCGCCCAGAGCACCGGGGCGGGAGCCGACGAGACGCTCACCTACACCGGCGCGGCCGGGTACTACCGCTATCGGGTGCACTCCTACTCCGGGTCTGGTTCGTACACCTTGGGCTACAACGCTCCCTGACCCATGGACAGCCGGCCGGGCCGCGTCGAGATTGGACGGTAGGCCCGGCCGGACCGGCGGCCGGGCGGCGTCGAGTCCGGGCGGCGGGCCCGGTTCGCACGGACGCGGGGAGCGTGGATGAGGATCATGGAGCTCGTCTCGGTGGACGGCTGCATCGCCTTCGACCTGGACTGCCAGGTCAGCGCGGGCGGCACCCGGCTGGCGCCGGACGTCACCCGCGAGGAGGCGGGGCTGCTGGCGCGGGCGATGACGTACAAGCTGGCCGTGCTCGGCGAGCGGATCGGCGGGGCCAAGGCGGTGTTGCGGGCCTCGTCCGGCGACCGGGCGGGCACCGTGGCCCGTTTCTGCCGGGAGATCGCGCCGCTGGTGGAGAAGGGCGCCTTCCTCACCTCCTCGGACCTGGGCACGCGGACGCAGGACTTCGCGCCGCTGCCCGGGTACCGGACCGACTCGATCATGCACGGGCAGGTCGGCGGCGAGCTGGTGGACACCGTCGTGACGGGGCTGGGCGTGGTCGTCGCCGCCGAGACGGCGCTCGGCGGGCTGGCCGGGCGGACGGTGGCGGTGGAGGGCTTCGGCAAGGTGGGCAGCGCCGTGGTGCGGGAGGCCGCGCGGCGCGGTGCGCGCCTGGTGGCCCTGTCCACGCTGCACGGGTGCGTGCGCGACCCGGCCGGGCTGGACGTCGACGCCCTGGAGGAGCTGCGCGCCGGGCACGGGGACGCGTGCGTGACCCGGCTCGGCCTGCCCGTGCTGCCGCCGGAGGCGTTGTACGAGGTGGCCGCCGACGTGCTGGTGCCCGGGGCGCGCACGGGCGCCCTGTCGGCGCGGCGGGCGGCGGCGGTGCGGGCCGGCCTCGTCGCGCCCGCCGCGAACGTGCCCTACACCGGGGAGGGGCTGCGGACGCTGGGGGAGCGGGGCGTGGTGACGCTGGCGGACTTCGTCTGCGGCGCGGGCGCCACGATCGGTTACCTCGCCGAGCGGGCCGGGACGGTCGCCGACGCGGACGCCGCCCGTGCCCTGGTCGAGCGCCGCGTCGCCGAGCTCACCGCCACCGCTCTGGACCATCCGCAAGGCCCGTACGCCGGGGCGTGCGCGCTGGCCGAGGACTTCCTGGCGACCTGGCAGACCCCGCCCGGCCCGCCTCTGGCCCCCTCCCACCTCCCTCACTGACGTCGGACGGCCCGCCCCTGGCCCACCTCCCTCACTGACGTCGGACGGCCCGGCCCGAGCCCCCGTCAGCCGGCCTCTGCGGCCTGGCCGTCGAGAAACTCCTGGACGAGCGCCGCGAACTCCGCTGCCTGGTGCTCCAGCGGGATCACGCCGCCCTTCACCACGGCCCTGGTGCTGTGCGGAAGGGCGGCGGCCAGCCGTTCCAGCTCGGGAAAGGCGAAGGGGTCGTCGGTGGCGCCCACGACCAGCACGGGGCAGCGCACCAGCCCCACCCGGTCCTCCATCCGGTACGCGGCCACCGCCTCGTGCCCGCTTTCCACCTCCGGCAGCACGGTCAGCGCGTCGCGCACGAACCGGGTCAGCAGCGGCCACGGATAGTAGGGGGCCCGACGGCTCCACAGCTCGCCCAGATGGGAGCCGTCGGCCTGTTCGCGCACGGCGTCGATGGAGGGACGGCCCGCACGACGCTGCCGCCCCTCGGGGTCGATCATCGGCGTGGACGACAACACCAGGGCAGTGACGCGTTCGGGGGCGCGCGCCGCCGTCTCGACCGCGATGACGCCGCCCGTGTGGTGCCCGGCCAGGGCGGCTCGTGGCAGGCCGAGGGCGTCCATCAGGGCCAGCACCCCGTCGGCGTAGGTCTCGATCGAGTGCTCGGGCGGGCGGGCGGAGTTGCCGAAGCCGAGCGTGTCCATGGCGACGGCCCGCCGGGTGCGGCCGAGCAGGGGGAGCACCTCGCGGTACTCGTCCCACGAGCGGGGGGTCTGGTGCAGCAGGAGCACCGGGTCGCCCGTGCCGCACGAGGCGTGGTGGATCTGGCCGAGCGGGGTGTCGGCGTAGCCGAATCTGATCATGGCGTCTCCTCCGGCCCCCTGACAGGGCGATCGCCGGCCGATCTCACGCCCTCACGATCGCAGACGGGACGCCGCCGCGCATCAGCCCGTGGTCTGACGTCGAGCCGGAGCATCCGGGACGCGCCGGACGACCCCGTCAGCCGATCCGGTAACCGACGCCCGGCCTGGTGGCGATCACCGGTGGATCGCCCAGTTTGCGGCGCAGACGGCCGACGGTGACGGTCACGGTGTTGGTGAACGGGTCGGCGTGCTCGTCCCAGACCTGTTCGAGCAGGGACTCGGTGCTCAGGAAGCCGGGCGAGACGCGCAGCAGCGCCGCCAGCACGGCGAACTCCTTGACCGACAGCTCCAGCGGGCGGCCGTCCCGGGTGACGGTGTGCCGCAGCGGGTCGAGCTCGATCCCGGCCGCCCGCAGCGTACGCGGCCGGGCGGCGGGACGGCGGCGTGCCAGCGCCCGTACCCGCAGAACCAGCTCGGGGAAGTGGAAGGGCTTGGCCAGATAGTCGTCGGCGCCCAGGGTCAGGCCGCTCACCCGGTCGCCGGGCGAGCCGGCCGCGGTCAGCATCAGGACCATGGGACGTTCGTCCTGGTCGGTCAGCATCTGGCAGAGCGTGTCGCCGTGGATGCCCGGCAGGTCGCGGTCGAGCAGCACCACGTCGTAGGGGTTGAGGTCGAGCTTGGCCGCCGCCTCCAGCCCGTCGTGGGCGACGTCCACGGCCATGCCCTGGTCGCGCAGGCCCTCGGCGAGCACGGCGGCCAGCGGCCGCGCGTCCTCCACCACCAGCACCCTCATGCCGGCAGCCGCACGGTGGCGCGCAGCCCGCCCTCGGGGCGGGCGGCCAGGTCGAGGCCGCCGCCGTGCGCCTGCGCGACGGCCGCGACGATCGACAGGCCGAGCCCGGAGCCTTCCCCCGATCCGGTACGGTCCGCGCCGAGCCGCTGGAACGGCCGCCCCAGCCGGGCCACCTGCGCCGGGTCCAGCAGGTCGCCGCCGGACTCCACGACCAGCCGCGCCCACCGGCCGTCGGCCACGGCCTCGACCCTGATCCAGCCGCCGTCCCGGTTGTGCACGATCGCGTTGTCGATCAGGTTGTGCACCAGGCGGGTGACCAGTGCCACGCTTCCCACCGTCCGGACCCCGTCCTGGACGCCCTCGTCGTCCACGACGAGCCGCCGGGCCGCGAGGTCGGCGGCGCGGGCGTCGAGGGTCCGCGCCACCAGGTCGCCGAGCGCGATCGCGGCGGCGTCGGGCAGGCTGCCGTGCTGGGCGCGGGCCAGCGCGAGCAGGCCCTCCAGGAGCCGGTCGACCTGGTCGAGGTCGGTGCGCAGCCGGTCGGCCAGCGTCAACGTCTGCGCCGGTACGGGCTCCGGCTTGGCCACGGCCACGTCCAGCCGGGCCCGCATCGTGGCCAGCGGCGTGCGCAGTTCGTGCGAGGCGTCGGCGACGAACCGGCGTTGCGCGGCGAAGGCGCCCTCCAGCCGGGCGAGCAGCCCGTCGATGGTGTCGGCGAGATCCTTGACCTCGTCGGCCGGGCCCGGCACGGCCAGGCGCTCGTGCAGGTTGTCGGCGGAGATGCGGCGGGTGGCGGCGGTGATCGTCCGCAGCGGCCGCAGCACCCGGCCCGCCACCACCCGGCCGAGCACGATCGACACCACGGCCATGACGGCCAGCGCGAGCACCGACCCGGCCAGCAGCTGCCGCGACTGGGTCGCGTGCACGTCGGCGAGCTGGGCCTGGAGCAGGGCGACGTGCTCCTGGGCCTGGTCGAGGGCCGTCCCGCCGTCGGAGGGACCCGGCGCGGGCTCGGTCCGCGACATCGGCAGGCCGACGAGGTTGACCAGGACCAGCAGGGCCGCGCCGGAGGCCAGGAACAGCCCGCCGTACAGAACGGTGAAGCGCAGCCGTGCCGTGCGGGCGGGCAACCTGGGACGTGGCGGCATCTCTCTCCTTCCGGGGCCTCCAGGATGCCGTGCCTGACCTAACACCGGCATGACGGGGTAGGAAGTTCAGCTCATGGCGCCGACGAAGAGGAGCGAGGAGTGGTCAGGCGGTCTCGACGAGGGCCTGGCTGCGGTCCCAGAGGCGGCGTGCCAGGTCGGCGTCGTCCGCCAGGCGGTGGACGGCCGAGGGGCGGCGCTTCTCGTAGTGACCGCCGGTGGTCCAGTCGGCGCCCGGCCGCGCGGTGGCCAGCCAGACCAGGGTGTCGGCGCCCTGCTCGGGCGTGAGCAGGAGCCGCTTCAGAGGCGTGTGGTAGAGCAGGCGCGCCGTGCTGTCGCCGCCGCCGGAGAAGTTGGTGGCCACCACGCCGGGGTGGAAGGAGGCCGCGGCCAGGCCGTCCGCGCCGTGGCGGCGCTGCAGCTCCCGGGTGAACAGGATGTTGGCCAGCTTGGAGTTGGCGTAGGCCCGGCTGCCCGAGTAGCGGCGGACGGCGTCGAGGTCGTCGAGGTCGAGGCGGGCACGGGTGTTGACCAGGCTGGAGGTCGTGATGACCGTGCCGCCGGAGGCCAGCAACCGGGGCAGCAGCGACGTGGTCAGCAGGAACGGCGCCAGATGGTTGACCTGGAAGGTCGCCTCGTGGCCGTCGGGCGTCGTGGTGCGCGAGCCCATGATGGCCCCGGCGTTGTTGACCAGCACGTCGATGGCCGGATGGCGGTCGAGCAGGGTGGCCGCCAGGGCGCGTACCTGCGACAGGCGCGCGAAGTCGGCCACGTGGTGGTCGGCCTCCAGCTCCTTGGCCAGCGCCTCGGTCTTGCCTGCCGAGCGGCCGACGACGACGACCTCGTCGCCCCGCTCCCGCAGGGCGCGTGCCGCGGCGCGGCCGATGCCGTCGCTCGCGCCGGTCAGGATGATGGTCTTTCCCGCCATGGGCCCGATCCTTCCGCATCCGCCCACCACCATAGATCGCTCGACGGCGCCCCCGCCACGCCACCGCCCGGAGCGTCGCCGAAGGGATCCGTCCGGCGCGGGGTCATGGGCCGGTGGTGCGGAAGCGGGCGGCCGGGTCGTCGGTGAGGGCGGCGTCGAGGCGGGCGCGCATCTCGGCGGTCAGGTCCGGCAGGGCTCGCAACGGGAACCAGCGGGCCTCGCTGTTCTCGCCGTCCGCCGGGTACGGGTCGCCCGACCGCCAGGCGCAGCGGAACACCAGGTCGAGGTAGCGGGCCCGGTCGCCGTTGGGGTAGGTGACCTCGCGCGTGACGTCCACCAGGGCCAGCCGTTCCGCGACGGCCCGTACGCCGGTCTCCTCGGCGACCTCGCGCAACGCGGCGTCGGCCGGTTGCTCGCCCGGGTCGATGATGCCGGTGACCGGGGTCCAGGCGCCGGTGTCGGCACGGCGGACCAGCAGCACCTGGTCCTCGCGCAGCACGACCGCGGTCACCCCGGACAACCACAGCGGCTCGGTGCCGATCTTCTCGCGCAACGCGAGGACGAACTCAGGGGTTGGCATCCGCCCAGCATATTCGTCATTGATCACCCGAGCCCGGCCCCCGAGGAGACCCCGGTGGCGGGCGGGAGGGCTGAGAAGCCGGGGCCTTCCGGCGTGCCGGGCATGCGGCGGGACGCCATAACCCCATAAAGTCTATAGGTAATAAGGATAATCCCAAGGAGAGGTAAGCAGCCATGTCCGGCTCCACGTCCTGGCCTAGCCTCGGTTCCATGCCGATCGACGAGAACGCCCTGCTGCCCGATCCCGGCCGCGCCGTCGTGGCGGTCGAGCCGCCGGTCCCGGCGCACGGCCATTGGGCGGGGGCGCCGAGCGCCGTCGCCGCCGACGGCCTGATCTACCTCGCCTACCGCCTGCGCCGCCCGGTCGGCGAGGGCCGCGGGTACGCGGTCGTGGTCGCCCGCTCCGCCGACGGCGAGCGTTTCGAGCCGCTGACGACGATCACCCGCGAGGAGATGCACGCCGAGTCACTGGAACGGCCCGCCCTGGTCCGCACCCCCGAGGGACGCTGGCGGCTGTACCTGAGCTGTGCCACGCCGGGCACCAAGCACTGGCGGGTGGAGGTCGTGGAGGCCGACGACCCCGCCGCGTTCGACCCGCGCACCCGGACGACCGTGCTGCCCGGCGACCCCAAGACCGGGGTCAAGGACACCGTGATCGTGCGGCGCGGCGACGTGTGGCACCTGTGGGCCTCCTGCCACCCGCTGGCCGACCCCGACGAGGCCGACCAGATGGTGACCGACTACGCCACCAGCGCCGACGGCCTGGACTGGACCTGGCACGGCACCGCCCTGACCGGCCGCCCCGGCCTGTGGGACGCGCGCGGCGTCCGGATCAGCGCGGTGCGCTTCGACGGCGCCCGGGTCGTGGCCTTCTACGACGGCCGGGCCAGCGCCGAGGAGAACTACGAGGAGCGCACCGGCGTCGCCGTGGGCGCCGACCCCGACGCGCTGACCGCCCTGGGCGACCGGCCCGCCGCGATGTCGCCGCACCACGGCGGGGGCCTGCGCTACCTCCACTTCGTCGACCTGCCCGACGGCCGCCTGCGCCTCTACTACGAGTACACCCGCGCCGACGGCGCCCACGACCTGCGCACGGAACTACGCCCGGCCCCCTGACCGCGACCCGCCCGGCCCCGACCCCGGCGTCGGGCGGGGCCGGGCCGGAGTCCGCCGACCCCGACCCTCTGGCCCCGGCCCCCGGCACCCGGTCAGTGGGCGCGGCCGTTTCTGGCCTGGCGCTGGCCGGGTGGCCGGCTGCCGACCAGGCCGCCCGAACGTTCCCGGGGCCGCAGCCAGTCGCTGAAGTCCTCGCCGGTGACCTGCTGGAGCAGCTCGACGTCCGCGGCGAAGTAGCGGATCAGCCGCTGCCGCTGCTCCCACTCCAGCGGCCGGCGGGCTCGGCCGCTGCGCTGGAGCAGCCGCTCCAGCGGCCCGGACAGGGGCGCGGGCAGGGTGCGGCGCAGGATGGACAGCAGCGCGTGCCGCGCGCCGGGGGCCGGGTGAGCGGTCACGTTCTCCCTGGGGACGCCGTCGAGCAGGCCCTGCCGTACGCCGAGGAAGCCGCAGATGCGGTCCAGGGTCTCGGCCGGCCGGTCCACGATGTCCCGGTAGCGGAAGATCAGCACCTGGTCGCGCGGGAACAGGGTGAACAGGTGGGCGAGCTGCCCGCCGTACCGGCCGAGGCCGGTGTAGTGCCAGAAGTGCGCCCATCCGGCCGCGACCCGGTCCGGCTCGGCCTCGCAGGCGCGGACCAGGTCGCCGATCGGCTCCAGGCCGGCCGACCACAGGTGGGTCCAGTTGGAGTGGGCGCGCTCGACCGGGTCGCGCAGGCTCACGATGAGCCGGACGTGCGGGATCGTCTCGCGGATGCGCCGCTGGGCGTCCAGGTCGTACAGGTAGAAGGGGGTGGACTCGCCGGCGAGCGTGCCGGGGGGAGCGGCGGCGAACAGCGCTTCGTAGTCCGCGCGCCGCCAGACGTGTTCCCGGTAGGTCTCGGCGTCGCCCGGTCCGCCCCGGCCGGGCGGTGGCCCGTCGGTGAGGAAGAACTTCGGCTCCTTGATGGGCGACAGGAACAGGTCGGGGTGCGGGTGCAGCGCGGTGTGCAGCGCCGTCGTCCCCGCTTTGGGCACTCCCGCGATCAGGAAATCAGGCAAGGGCACCGTTTTCCTCCCAGTGACGAGAACCGCTATTGCCTAACTTTCCTACCAACAGTGTCGGAAATTCAAGAGGTCGGAGCCGCTCCGCTCGTCCGATTGCCGTCTCTGTCTTCGACGCCCTCGGCCCGACCGCTAGGTTGATCATGATCCACCACAACGGCCGAACGATCAGCAGGGTGATGCACTTGCGTGAAAATCCCCACATCAGCGGAACATCTGCCGTGAGCCGTCGCGCGCTCCTCCGGACCGGGGCGGGGATGGCGGCCGCCGCCGCGGGCGGCGGCCTGGCGCTCTTCGCGGCCGAACCGGCGTACGCGACCGTCCCGGCGTCGCAGCGTTTCGTCTTCGAGGGGGCCGGCGGCGACCCCGTCGTACGGGCCACACTCCACCAGCCCTACTGGGCGATGCAGTCCTTCGCCTTCGACCACGTCCACGGGCACATCTACTTCGTGCAGACCAAGGTCGGCAGCACGAACGGCGACCTCTGGGTGACCAGGACCGACCTGCACGGCAAGGTGCTGGGCGCCATGGCGCTGCACGGGTTCGATCACGGCTCGTCGATGGCGATCCAGCCGGACACCGCCGAATCCCCCTACATCTGGCTCGCGGGCGACTGGAGGAGCCTGTCCGCCGGCACGGCCCCGAACAGCCACACGATCTGCCGCGTCAAGTACAGGGACGGGGGCGCGCTCGGCTACAAGGACGCGGGGGTTCGGAACTTCCCGATCGGCCTCTCCGACTTCCGGGACTGTCCGAGGCCCTCGATCGATCCCTACACCAACCGGTTGCTCGTTCGGTACATGGGGACGACGAGCCCGTGGCGCCTGGCGCTGTTCGACCTTCCCGCCGTCATCGGCAAGGGCATCGGCGACACCACTCCGGCCCTCGCCAAGCGCGCTCTCCCGACCAACGCCGAGCTCGGCCTCTCCGAATCCGACCACTTCCAGGGCGTGACCTCGTACGGCCAGTACGTGTACCTCTCCTACGGCGGCCCGCCCGCCAAGCCCTCGGACCCTGCCAAGCCCTCCTATCTGGTCCGTCTCGACATGAACAAGGCAGGGGCTTCGGTGGAGGAGGTCTACCGGACGAGGGCGGGCGAGTCCCTGCCCGGTCGTGAGCCTCAGGGAATGGCGATCTGGCGATCGTCGGACGGGCCGCGTCTGGCGTTCGGCTTCTCCAGCAAGATCAGCGGCAGTCCCGACGAGTTCCGGGCGACCGTCTTCTACAAGAGCGACCTCACCGGCTGAGCCGTCCGAACCGCCGCGGCCCCGACAGCCGGCCGCGGCGACCGGCCCGTCCCGCCGTCAGCGGCGGGCGGGCGAGACGGGTGCGGCGGCCTCGTCCCCGGCCGCGTGGTCGCCGGGACGGGCGGGCAGTGCCATGGTGACGGCCGCCGCGGCCAGCGCCGCCCCGCAGCCGACCAGCATCCCGACGCGGAACCCGGCCTCCGACGGCAGCGTGTGCGCGCCCAGCCGGATCGTCATCTGTGACAGGATCACGCCGACGACCGCGGCCGAGACCGTCGTCCCGATCGAGCGCATCAGCGTGTTGAAGCTGTTGGCCGCGGCGGTTTCCGACCGGGGCACCGCGCCCATGATCAGGGCGGGCATCGCCCCGTAGGCCAGGCCGACGCCGAGGCTGCACACGCAGGTGACGACCAGCATGCCCCAGGCCGAGCCCAGCAGGGCCATCGAGGAGCCGTACCCGAGCGCCATGACCAGGCTTCCGGTGATCAGGGTGACCTTGGGGCCGCGGGCGGCCGACAGCCGCGCGCCGAGCGGCGAGACCGCCATCATCATCAGGCCGGAGGGGGCCATCCACAGCCCGGCGGCCAGCATCGACTGGCCCAGCCCGTAGCCGGTGGCCGCCGGGAGCTGGAGGATCTGCATGACGATCAGCGCCTGGGCGTACATCGAGAAGCCGACCACGATCGAGGCCAGGTTGGTCAGCAGCACCTGACGCCGGGCGGTCACCCGCAGGTCCACCAGCGGTTCCCGGACCCGCAGCTCCCACCGGCCCCACACCAGCAGGACCAGCACGGCCGCGCCGAGCAGCCCGAGCGTGGTGCCACCGGCCCAGCCCCAGTCGGCGCCCTTGGACACCCCCAGCAGCAGGCACACCAGCCCCGCGCCCAGGCCGAGCGCGCCCGGCACGTCGAGCCGCCCGGCCGCGCCCTCGCGGGGCAGCGGGGGAGTGGGCGGGACCAGCAGCCGGATCAGCACGGCGATCAGCACGCTCAGCACGGCCGAGCCCCAGAACAGCACCCGCCAGCTCGCGTACTCGGCGACCGCGGCCGAGACCGGCAGGCCCAGCGCCCCGCCGATGCCCATGGACGAGCTCATCAACGCGATCGAGGGGCCGAGCCGGTCGGGCGGCAGCAGGTCGCGCAGCGCGCTGATGCCGAGCGGGATCAGGCCCATGCCCATGCCCTGTAACCCGCGGCCGACGATCATCGGCGTGAGCGACCCGGCCAGCGAGCAGATCACCGACCCCGCGATCAGCGGCGCCGTGCAGACGAGCATCATGCGGCGCTTGCCGTACAGGTCGCCGAGGCGTCCGGTGACCGGCGTGGTGACGGCGCCGGCCAGCAGGGTGGCGGTGATCACCCAGGAGGCGTCGGAGGCGGTGCTGTGCAGCAGCCGCGGCAGCTCGCCGACCAGCGGCACGACCAGGGTCTGCATGAGCGAGGCGACGATGCCGGCCACCGCCATCACGCTGACGATGCCGCCGGGGCGGGCGGTGGATGTGGAGCCCCCCACGTTGTTCTCCCGTCGTCGAAGGATGTGCACGCTACACATCATGTGTTACGTACACAATTCATGTAAGGTGCACATACCTCGCGAAAGGGGGGATTGGGATGGAAAAGCCCACACATCTCATCGAGTTCGAGACGATGCTGCTCGGCCGGCACCGGCACTACGACCGCAGTGCCCACCTCCTGCTCAGGCGGCTGCACAGCTCGGGCCCGATGTCCATCGGGCAGCTCAGCGAGGCCTTCGGACTGGACGCCTCCACTCTCAACCGGCACACCTCCGCCCTCCTGCGCGCCGGCCTGGTCGAACGCATCCCCGACCCCGAGGGCGGCATCGCCCGCAAGTTCCGGCTCACGCCGGAGGGCGAGCGGAGCCTTGTCGAGGAGCGGGCGAAGAACGTGCGCGGGCTGGAGAAGGTGATGGCCGACTGGTCGCCGGAGGACGTCACCGCCTTCGCCGACTACCTCCGGCGCTTCAACACCGACATCGAACGCCTGGCCGGCCGCCCCTGGCCCCGTTCCTGACCCGGTCGCCCCGCCGGGGCCCGGGACGCGCGAGGGCCCCCCGCCGGGACGGGCGGGGGGCCCTCAACGCGTGCGTACCGGTGTGCGTGTCGCCTCTCGGCGAAGGGCACAACGCGGCTCCAGCCGAACGGTAGTCCGCGAAGGCGATAGGTGAGGCCCGGGGACACTGGGCACACCGGCCACGATGGATGTAACGGCACCCGCTTCCGGGATGTTCCCGGCAGATCAGGCGAAGTGCATGACGATGGCCAGGCCGACGAGGTGCGTGACCACCACCACGACGAGCAGCGTGACGAACACGAACTTGGCCGGGCCGTGCTCGAAGTGCTTGCCCTCCTTCAACGGAGGCAGCTTGGCCTGGCGCTCGGCGATGCGCTCCTCCAGGGGCTTGCGGTGAAACATGAGGCGTCCCTCTTTCGGCGGCCCGGCCACGGGTACGATTTGTGTGGCATCGATTTGCAGGCTATTAGTTTGTACACAAAGTAAGTTACCAGACGGCATCGGAGGCGGACACGCATGGAGCCTGTGACAGAGGCGACAGACCTGCTGGCGCTCGACCGGCAGGTGTGCTTCGCGCTCAGCATCGCCTCGCGCAGCGTGATCGGACTCTACCGGCCGCTCCTGCAGCCCTTCGGGCTCACCCATCCGCAGTACCTGGTGATGCTGGCGCTCTGGCAGCACGAGCCGCTGTCGGTCAAGGAGTTGGGCGAGCTGCTGCAGCTCGACCCCGGCACGCTGTCCCCGCTGCTCAAGCGGCTGGAGGCGCTGGGCTACGTCCACCGCGAGCGCAACAGCAAGGACGAGCGCGCCCTGGCCGTCACCCTGACGCCTGCCGGCCGGCAGCTCAGGGCCGAGGCGGAGAAGATCCCGCCGGCCATCGTCGCCCGGCTCGGCATGGACCTCGACGAGCTCCAGGACCTGCACGCCGCACTGATGCGGCTGATCGCCTCCGCCCGCCGCGACGCCTGACCCTCTGCGGCCTCCAGGGCCTTCCGCGCCCGCGATAAGCAACCGTGGTTGACTGTCTGCCGAATAGTCAACTACGGTTGCTCGCGTTCGTCGATCCCCTTCCTGTCGCTGGAGGCAACATGTCCATGGTTCACGCCGATCGTCCGAGGCTGCGGCGGGTGATCGACCGGCTGGTGGCCGACGACCGCGGCCCCGGCCTCGTGGTCGAGGTCCGGAACGGCCACGAGCCGCCGTGGTCGGGCGCCGCGGGCGTGGCCGACCTGGAGACCGGCCGCCCCCGCAGGCCCGGGGAGCACTTCCGCATCGGCAGCTTCACCAAGGCGTTCGTCGGGACGGTCGTGCTCGGCCTGGCGGCCGACGGCGAACTGGACCTGGACGCCCCGGTGACCACCTGGCTGCCCGGCGTCGTCGAGCAGTACTTCCCCGACGCCGACGCCGGCCGCATCACCCCGCGGCTGCTGCTCAACCACACCAGCGGCCTGCCGGACGCGATCCCCGGCCAGGAGACCCCGCCCGCGGAGGAGCCCGGCGGGCGGTTCGTCTACTCCAAGGTCAACTACAACCTCGCCGGGATGATCGTCGAGGCGGTGTCCGGTTCGACGCTCGCCGCGGAGATCGACCGCCGCGTCGCCGGCCCGCTGGGGCTGACCGGGACGTACCTGCCCGGAGCCGGCGAGGGGCTGCGCGACCCGCACGCCCGCCACTACTCCGGCCAGGACGAGACGGGCCAGGACGTCGGCCGCCACGACGTGACCGACGCCGACCTGTCCTGGGCCTGGGCCGCCGGCGGCATGGTCTCGACCACGGCCGACCTGCACCGCTTCCTGGCCGCCCTGCTGGGCGGGCACCTCCTCCCGCCGGCGCAGCAGGAGGAGATGTTCACCACCGTGTCCACCGAAGGCGCCGGCTGGGTGCCCGACGCGCGCTACGGGCTCGGCGTCTACTCCCAGCGCTTTCCGTCCGGGGTCACGCTCTGGGGCGGCGGCGGGTTCATCCAGGGGTCGATGACGTACGCGATGGGCGACCGCCGGGGCACGCACACGCTGACCGCCAACGTGAACGGCGACTGGGGCGACTTCCTGGGGACCTGCGCCGACCTGTTCCAGGCCGAGTTCCATTGACCGGCCGGCGCGGCCCCGCCGGGGAACCGGCTCAGACGAGCCCCGGGACGGTCACCGAGGCGGTCCGGACCTCGCCTGTGCGGCCGGCGAACATCTCCGCCATCCGCTCGACGCCCGGGAACACCGCGACCGTCATGAACAGCGTCCGGCCGTCCGGGCCGCCGAGGGCGCCGGCGAAGCAGGCCCGGTCGAGGTCGATCCGGTCGGTCACCTCGCCGCCCTCGCGCACCCGTACGCAGGCGGCCCCGTCCTCGTCGTCCACCTGGGTCCAGATCGCGCCCTCGGCGTCCACGCAGATGCCGTCGCCGCCGACGGGGGCCCACACCCGGCGGCCGGACAGGCCGCCGTCCGCGCCGATGTCGAACGCCGTCAGCCGCCGCGTCCAGGACTCGGCGACGACCAGCGTGGAACCGTCCGGGGTCACCGCCATCCCGTTGGGGAAGTGCAGGTCCTCGGCGACCACCCGGGTCTCGCCGTCCGGGCCGACCAGGGCGATCACGCCGGGCGCGAAGTCCTCCCGGCCGAAGGCGAAGCCGACGCAGTTCACGTAGACGCGGCCGCGGCCGTCCACGACGACCTCGTTCGGCCCGGCCGGCAGCTTGCCCAGGTCGGCGTGGACGGCCGTCGTCCCGTCGGGGTCCAGGCGCAGCAGCTCGCGCTCGCCGGTCACCAGCAGGCGGCCGTCGGGCAGCCAGGCGAGGCAGAAACCGGCAGGTTTCGGGCCGCGGGCGATCACCTCGCGGTCGCCGTCCGGGGTGACGGCGAGGATCTCCTGCTCCCCCCAGTGGGAGAACCACAGCCTGCCCTCGTGCCAGCGCGGCGACTCGGCCACGCACAGTCCGGTCACCAGTGTCTTCGTCTCGATCATGTCGTCATGCCTCCTTTGCCCCCTACACGAACGGCGGGGGGCCGGATCGACATCACCGGGTCACAGAAGTTCGCGGGCGCGCTCGGCCAGCGCGGCGCGGTCGACGCCCGCCAGGGCCAGCGCCCGCGGCACCGTGCCCACCTCGGCCTGAAGGACGCCGAGCAGTACGTGAATCGGCCGCAGGTCCTTCTTGCGATGCGTGGAGGCCAGCCGCTCAAGCGCCAGCTTGACCGACGCCCCCATCTGCGGACGGCGTTCGGGATCGGGCGTCGAACGCAGGTCGAAGGCGGCCGCCGACACCCCCGCCGCCGCGAGGCTGTGCTCGAACTCCCGGCGCAGCGCCGCCCGCACCCCCGCCTGGTCGAGCCCGGCGGCGGCCAGGATCGTCCGCGCCCCGGTGTCCTCCGGCGCCGCCATGGCCAGCAGCAGGTGGTGGGCCTCGATCGTGGCCGAGCTCTCCGCCCGCGCCTCGGCCTGCCCCCGGATCAGCACCTCGTGCAGGTAGGTGTCGAACGCGCCGCTCACGCCCGCCTCCTCAGCTCGACCCCGGCCGCGATGAGCCGCTTGGCGTGCTTCTTGTGGACCGCCTGGCGGGTGATGCCCAGCGCCTCGGCCACCTGCGGCCAGCTCCAGCCCGCCCGCATCGCCTGCTCGACGGCGGCGTCCTCCAGCTGGTCGGCCAGGCGGCGCAGCGCGACCACGGCCGCGAGCGCGTCCGCGGGCTCCTTGACTGACATTCCAGCCACCCTAGGCGTCCGTCGCGGGATCAGGCAATCCAGGTTGCCTAAAGGGGGCGAGGCGTCATGCGGGATCCACCGGGTAGGGCCAGGGGTGTCATGAGCACGATCGAGAACGTGGGGGCCGCCGCCTACCGCGTCCCCACCGACCGGCCCGAGGCCGACGGGACGCTGGCCTGGCGGTCCACCACCATGGTCGTCGTCACCCTGACGGCGGCGGGCGTCACCGGCACCGGCTGGACGTACGCCCCCGCCGCCGCGGTCGCGGTCGTCACCGAGATCCTGGCCGGCGTCCTGACCGGCGCGGACGCCGCCGACATCCCCGCCCTGCACGGCGAGATGGTCCGGCAGGTGCGCAACGCGGGCCGTCCCGGCGTCGCCGGCTACGCCGTCTCGGCCGCCGACGTGGCGCTGTGGGACCTCAAGGCGCGGCTGCTCGGCCTGCCGCTGACCCGCCTGTTCGGCGCCGCCGGGCCCGAGGTCCCCCTGTACGGCTCGGGCGGCTTCACCACCTACGACGACGAGGCCACCACGGCCCAGCTCGCGCACTGGGTCCACGAGCAGGGCATCGGCCGCGTCAAGATCAAGATCGGCGAGTCGTCCGGCACCCGCCCCGACCGCGACCTGCACCGCGTGGCCCTGGCCCGCCGCGTCATCGGCGACCGGGCCGAGCTGTACGTCGACGCCAACGGCGGCTACACCGCCAAACAGGCGATCCGCCTGGCCGGACGCATGCGCGAGCACGACGTGACCTGGTTCGAGGAACCCGTCTCCTCCGACGACCTGCCGGGCCTGCGCCTCGTACGCGAGCGGGCCGCCCCCGACGTCACCGCCGGCGAGTACGGCTGCGACCCCGCCTACTTCACCCGCATGTGCCAGGCCCAGGCCGTCGACTGCCTGCAGATCGACGCCACCCGCTGCGGCGGCTACACCGGCTGGTTCGCCGCCGCCGCGATCGCCGCCGGCCACAACCTCCAGGTGTCCGCCCACTGCGCGCCCAACCTGCACCTCCCGGCCGCCGCCAGCACCGCCAACCTGCGCCACGTCGAATGGTTCCACGACCACCAGCGCATCGAGTCCGAGCTGTTCGACGGCGCCGCCGACCCCTCCGGCGGCCTCGCCCGTCCCCGGCCCGACGCCCCCGGCCACGGCCTCGAACTGCGCGCCGCCGCCGCCGAACCCCACCGCGTGGCCTGACGGAAGGAGCGGGCGCCGATGCGGATCGAGGACTACGCCCTGATCGGCGACATGCACACCGCCGCGCTCGTCGGCCGCGACGGCTCGATCGACTGGCTGTGCCTGCCCCGCTTCGACTCGCCCGCCTGCTTCGCCGCGCTGCTCGACGGCCCGCGCGCCGGACGCTGGCTGCTGGCCCCCGCCGGCGGCGGCCCGGCCACCTCGCGCGGCTACCGCCAGGGCACCCTCATCCTGGAGACCACCTGGGACGGCCCCGACGGCAGCGTCCGGGTGGTGGACTTCATGCCGCCCCGGGGCGAGGCCCCCGACGTCGTGCGGATCGTCGAGGGCGTGCGCGGCAGCGTCGAGATGACCATGGAACTGGTGCTGCGCTTCGACTACGGCAACGACATCCCCTGGCTGCGGTACGAGCCCGGCGTCCTGGCCGCGGTCGCCGGCGGCGACGCCACCTGGCTGCGCACCCCCGTCGAGCTGTGCCCGGACGACGACCAGCACCGCACCACCGCTTCGTTCACGGTCGGGGAGGGGCAGCGGGTGCCGTTCGCGCTGACCTGGCAGCAGTCGTGGCTGCCGCGCCCCGAGCCGGTCGACCCGCCCGAGGCCCTGGCCGACACCGAGCGGCTGTGGCGTGAGTGGGCCCGCCGCTGCGGCTACCGCGGCGACTACGACGAGGCCGTCCGCACGAGCCTGCTCACCCTCAAGGCCCTCACCTACGCCCCCACCGGCGGGCTCGTCGCCGCCGCCACCACCTCGCTGCCCGAGCAATTGGGCGGCCCGCGCAACTGGGACTACCGCTACTGCTGGTTGCGCGACGCCAGCTTCACCCTCCAGGCCATGATGACCGCGGGCTACGACGCCGAGGCGCGCGCCTGGCGCGAATGGCTGCTGCGGGCCGTGGCCGGGCACCCCGCCGACCTGCAGATCATGTACACCGTCGAGGGCGGCAGGCGCATCCCCGAGTGGACCGCGGACTGGCTGTCGGGCTACGAGGGGTCCGAGCCCGTCCGCGTCGGCAACGCCGCCTCGGGCCAGCTCCAGCTCGACGTCTACGGCGAGACCCTCGACTGCCTGCACCTGGCCCGCCGGTCCGGCCTGGCGATCGACGACGAGGCCTGGGACCTCCAGACCACCCTGATGAACTACCTCGAAGGCATCTGGGACCAGCCCGACAACGGGCTGTGGGAGACCCGGGGGCCGCGCCGCCAGTTCGTGCACTCCAAGGTGCTGGCCTGGGTCGCGGCCGACCGCATGATCCAGGCCGTCGAGGCGTTCGGCCGCGACGGCCCCGCCGGGCGCTGGCGCGACCTGCGTGAACGCATCCACCACGACGTCTGCGCCCACGGCTACGACGCCGAACGCAACACCTTCACCCAGTACTACGGCTCGACCGCCCTGGACGCCGCCCTGCTCCTCATCCCGCGCCTCGGCTTCCTGCCTCCGGACGACCCGCGCGTCGTCGGCACCGTGGACGCGGTCGCCCGAGACCTCGTGCACGACGGGCTGGTCCTGCGCTACCGGTCCGCGGCCGGGGACGTCGACGGCCTGCCCGGCGGCGAGGGCACCTTCCTGGCCTGCTCGTTCTGGCTGGCCGACGCCCTGGCCGCGACCGGCCGCCGGCGCCGCGCCGTCGAGCTGTTCGAACGGCTGCTCAGCCTGCGCAACGACGTCGGCCTGCTGTCGGAGGAGTACGACACCGTCAACGACCGGCAGGTCGGCAACTTCCCGCAGGCCTTCAGCCACGTGTCGGTGATCAACACCGCGACGGTGCTGTCGGGCCGGTTCAGGCCTGGGCGCCCTCGGCATCAAGCCGGGTGAACGTGGCGCCCTGAAGGACGGCGCGGGCGCCGAGCACGTGCCCGTCGCACATCCTGGTCACCGTCCCGGCCTGGTCGGTCACCTTCCACCGGACCAGCTCCTGGCAGGGCCTGCCGAGCCGGTCCTGCGGCCAGGTGCGGTGGCAGACGCGGCACTCGGTGATGTTCGCCCGGTAGGACAGGGTGTTGCCGTGTTCGGGGCAGACGCCCCACGGCATGCCGCAGACCTGCTCGCGCTGGGCACGGAGCCTGGCCAGGTCGCCCGCCGACCGTTGCAGGTCCTCCCCGCCCCGGTCCAGCCAGTCGGCGGCGTGCCGCGCCGCCCTGAGCTGGTCCCCCTCGGGAGATCCGGCGGGCTCGGCGTCACACAGGGAGCGGACCTCGGCGGCGAGGTCCTGGGCGCGGCGCGCGAGGTCGCGCAGCTGGGCGGGGGTGACAGTCATGAGGGCTCTCATCTCGTCAGGGCCGGGCGGCAACGGTTACACGCACAGGGACGGCCGCTCGCGCCGCTCCCGTTCTCCAGTCTCGTCAGCCTTCCGCCCGCGTGGCGCGGTCGCGGCCCACGAGTTCGCGCCTCCGGGGACGGACCGTCCTCTCCGGCCGTCGCCCGCGGGGGCTAGGCCTCCGGGACGCCGCTGTAGGCGGGGCCGAAGAACACCAGCGTCACCAGGTCCTCGGTGACGTCGTGGAAGCGGTGCTCCTCGCGGGCCGGGACGAACAGCGTGGTGCCGGGGCCGACCTCGACCGTGACGCCGCCCGAGGTGAAGGAGGCGCGCCCGCCGGTGACGACATAGATCTCGTCCTCGGCGTGCGGCGACTGGCCGTCGGTCGCGCCGGCCGGGATGGAGTAGGTGCCGAAGCTGAGCGCGGGCACGCTCAGGTGTTCGGCGAAGTGGGCGGAACCGTCCGGGGCGGGCTCGAACCGGCCGCTGTCGATGATCTCCATGGCCCGTGATCCTCTCATGTCGCCGCGTGCTCGGACTCGCGCGGGGGAGTGCTTGCGGCTCGTCCTAAATGTGAGTAAATGTCACGTCATGTGGCGTGGCTGGGGTGACCGGATGTCCGCGGCTGTCAGGCGTGAGGTGTCGTACGTCCGGGGGCAGGCCGCCGGGCTGGCCAAGCCGGGTCGTACCAGCGGCTGCAGGCGCTCCAGATCGCCAAGGCGACGCTGGCGGCGGTGCTGGCCTGGCTGACGGCCAGCAGGCTGCTGGCGCTCGGCGCCACCTGGATCGCCCCGGCCACCGCGGTGATCATGGTCCACGCCACCGTGTACCGCACCCTCACCAACGGCCTGCGCCGCGTGGCCGCGGTCGGCGCCGGGGTCATCCTGGTCGGCGGCATCGGGCACCTGCTCGGCCTGGGCGTGCTCAGCCTGGTCCTGGTCGTGCCGCCCGCCCTGGCCGCCGCCTCCCAGGAGCGCTACCTGCTGGCGTACGTGCTGGCCACGGCCATCGGGGCGCTGAGCGGGGCGTTGGTCAACAGTGTGTTGTGGCCGCCGCTGTACCGCGACCGGCCCGGCGCCGCCGTCCGCCGCCTGGCCCGCGAGACGGCCGCCCTGCTGACCTCCGTCGCCGAGGGGTTACGGGACGAGTGGAACCTCTCGGCGCTGCCCGACTGGGAACGCCAGGCCGTCCGGCTGGACGAGCGCCTGGCCGACGCGGCCGCCGCCGTGGCCGACGGCGCCGAGAGCCGCCGCTACAACCTGCGCCACAGCCTTCATCCGGCCGCCGCCGCGCAGGACCACGACCAGGTCCTGCGCCGGTTGACCACGCTGGCCGCGCACGCGCACACGATCGTGCACGCGCTGTCCCACCTCGAACACCACGACGGGCCCTCGACCGACGTCAGCCCCGACTACGCCCGCGACTACGCCGACCTGCTCGATCTGCTGGGCGACGCCCTGACCGCCACCGTACGCCGGGACCCGGACCCGTCCAGGGCGCGCACCCTGCTCGGCCGGGCGGAGGCGCAGGCGGGCCGCATCCACGAGCAGATGACGACGGAGATCCAGAAGGGCGAGGTCGTCCATCCGGCGGGCTGGGCCCTGAGCGGCAGCCTGCTCACCGACGCCGAACGCATCCTGGCGATCCTGACCTCCGTCCTGGCGGACACCCCCGGCAAGCCTCCTGCCGCCCCCCACCCAACCCCTGACCACCGCCGTCCTCCGGGAATCGGTTTGCCTCGCGCGTCCGTCGCCGGGCACACTCGGGAGCCATGCTCATCAGGTCGTTCCCCGAGCCGGACATCCCCCTGGAGCTGCTGGCCCAGGTGCGCGACCTGCAACGGGAGGCCTGGCCCGGCCACTCCTTCCCCGCGCCCGACGGCGGGGGCCCCTCCCACGACCCGGCCCTCGCCCCCCGGTCCATGATCCTTCTCGACGGGGACACGGTCGTGGCCGCCCTGGACATCCTGTCCAAACCCCTCACCCACGCCGGCCACCGGTTCCGCGCCGCCGGTCTGAGCACCGTGGTGACCAGGAAGGCGGCCCGCGGCCGGGGACACGGCCGCCACCTGGTGACCGCCGCGCACGAGGCCATCGCCGACGCGGGCTTCGACCTGGCCCTGTTCACCTGCGACCGCCCGCTCCAGGGCTTCTACGAGAGCGCCGGCTGGTCGGCGATCCCCGGCGCGGTCCTGGTCGGCGGCACCCCGCAGGCGCCGTTCCCCAGCGACCAGCCCGGGTTCGACAAGGTCACCATGGGCGACTTCCTCTCGTCCGAGGGGCGGGCGCGCCGGCTGTCGTTCCACCACGCGCGCATCGACCTCCACCCGGGAGAGATCGACCGACTCTGGTGAGCCTTCCTCACGCGCCCTGACGCCGCCGGACCAGCGGCAGGAAGACCTGGTCCACGATCTCCACGAGCACGTCGTCCGGCGCGCTGGGCGCTCCCCGCACCACGAACTCGTTGCGCAGCAGCACGATGGCCACCGTGGCGACCCGCGGGCGCAGCGCCTCGGGGGCGGCCTCGCCGCGGGCCACCGCCCGTTCGAGGACGGCCAGCCAGGGCGCGGCCACCGCGTCGTCCGACTGCTCCTGAAGCTGGGCCAGGAGCTCGGCGGCGCCGCCGGCGGCGGCGATCAGGTCGCGCAGGATCGCGCCGAGGGGCGAGCTCCAATAGCGGTTGGCCCGGCGCAGCAGCTCCAGGACGTCGCCGCGCAGTTCCCCGGTGTCGGGCGGCGAGACCGTCGTGGCCAGCCGTTTGTAGGCGGCGACGCCGAGGGCCAGGCGGTTGGGCCAGCGGCGGTAGATGGCGTTCTTGTTGGTGCCGGCGCGGGCGGCGACCTTGTCCATGGTCAGCCCGGCGTACCCGGACGCGGTCAGCTCGTCGGCCGCCGCGCCGAGGATCGCCTCCTCCAGCGCGGCGCCGCGCCGCCGCGTCCGCCCGCTCGCCTCGGTCATCGCCCGCCCTCCTCGGCCTGAGGGTACTGACCGTACCGCAAGTCGGTTAAGGTACGTTCAGTACCGTAAATGGAGAGGACGCCATCATGCGAGCCAAAGGCATCAGCTACGACACCGGCTTCGTCGTCAACGGATCGATCGGCCACCCCGGGTTCGACCCCGACGTGGTGGCGCGCGAGATGCGCATCATCCGGGACGATCTGCACTGCACGGCCGTCCGCGTCATGGGCGGTGACCCCGAGCGTCTGGAGATCGCCGCCGGCCACGCCGCCGACCTCGGCCTGGAGGTCTGGTTCTCGCCCTACCCGCTGGAGCTGACCGAGGAGGAGATGCTGGCGCTGTTCGCCGACTGCGCCGAACGTGCGGAACGGATCAGGCGGCGCGGCGCCGAGGTCGTCTTCGTCACCGGGGCCGAGCTGTGCCTGATGAACAAGGACTTCCTGCCCGGCGACGACATCGACGAACGGGTCGCCCTGCTGAGCCGTCCGGAACGGGTGCGCGAGCTGGTCGGCGGGGTCGGCGCGCGGGTCAACGACTTCCTCGGCCGGGCCGTGGCCGTGGTGCGCGAGCGGTTCGGCGGCCGGGTGACCTACGCCTCCGTGCCGCTCGAAGCCGTCGACTGGACGCCCTTCGACCTCGTCTCCGTGGACCTCTACCGGTCGGCCGAGATCGCCGGCGTGTTCGAGCAGGGCGTGCGTACCCTCGTCGCGCAGGGCAGGCCGGTCGCGATCACCGAGTTCGGCTCGGCGACGTACCGGGGCGCGGGTGACCGGGGCGCGCTCGGCCTGGAGATCGTCGAGTACGAGAAGGGCACCCGCGCACCCCTCCGGCTGACCGGCGAACACGCCCGGGACGAGGACGGCCAGGCCGCGTACGTGCGCGAGCTCCTGGAGATCTTCGACGCCGCCGGCGTGGACGGCGCCTTCGTGTTCACCTTCGCGCTGCGCGACCACCCGCACCGCCCCGACGGCGACCCGCGTGACGACCTGGACCTGGCCTCCTACGGCATCGTCAAGGTGTACGAGGACCGCCTCGGGACCGCCTACCCTGGCCTGCCCTGGGACCCCAAGGCCGTCTTCGCCGCCGTCGCGGGCCACTACGGCGAACACTGACCTCACCTTCCGGTTCGATCACCCCGTGGAAAGGCTTGGCAGATGCACCACCCATCGATCTTGAGGACGGCGACGTGACCCTCCCGACCACGATCCTCGGCCGCACCGGCCTGCGCGTGAGCCGCCTCGGCTACGGAGCCATGGAACTGCGCGGCCCCGGCGCCTGGGGCCCGCCGGTGACCGACGACGCCGCCCGTACCGTGCTGAACGAGGCCCTCGACTCCGGCGTCGACCTCATCGACACCTCGCCCGACTACGGCGACGCCGAGGAGCACATCGGCCGCTGGATCGCGCATCGCCGCGACGAGTTCGTCCTGGCGAGCAAGTGCGGTTGCCCGCCTCCGGGCGGCGACCCGGCGCACGTCTACACGAGGGCGAACGTCCGCGCGGGGGTCGAGCGGAGCCTGCGCCGGATGCGCACCGACCGTCTCGACATCCTGATGGTGCACCTCAGCCCGAGCGTCGCCGTGATGGAGGCCGAGGACACCGTCGCCGAGATGCGGGCGCTCCAGGACGAGGGCAAGATCCGCTTCACCGGCATGTCGGGGGAGTTGCCCCACCTTCCCGACCACATCGCGACGGGGGCGTTCGACGTGTTCCTGCTGCCGTACTCGGCACTCGACCGTTCCCATGAGCGGCTGGTCGGGGCCGCCGCGGCGACCGGGGCCGGGACGGTGGCCCGCGGCTCGGTGGCCCGCTCGCTCGCGCCGCCGCCCGAGGCCGTGCCCGAGCCGGTGCGCCGGCCGTTGGCCGAGCGCCACGCCCGGCTCGCCGCCGCCCGCCTGGACGAACTGGCGGACGGCGCACCGGTGACCGAGATCCTGCTCCGGTTCATCCTCGGGCATCCGGACCTGCACTCGATGATCGTCGGCTCGGCCCGCCCGGAACACCTGCGGGCCAACATCACCGCCGCCCGCAAGGGCCCCCTCCCTCCGGACGTGCACGCCGCCGTACTCGACCGCCTCGGCCCGGCGTAGGGGGCGTTCGGACGGTGACGAGCCGGCCGCCTGCCTGCCGGCTCCTCGCCCGGGCATGTCCCGGCCGGGGCGGAGAGGTCAGCCGCGCTTGGCGGACGGCCAGCCGTGGCCCCAGCCGCCCTGGACCATGGTCTGGAACGCCCAGCCTTCCTCGGTGCGCACCAGCAGGTCGGCGTAGTGCATGTGGTGCTCCTGACCCTCGATCGTCATCGTCGCCTCGGTCTCCACGACGACCAGGTTGGGGCTGAGGAAGCGCGGGGTGCGCGTCGAGCGCAGGCCGAGCCCGGCGGTGCCGCCCCCCATCGACTCCTTCATCGCCTCGACGTACTCGTCCCGGGTCCATTGGCGGACGCTGGCGTGGCCGTCCGGCACGTCGGTGGCCACGTTCATGGGGAAGACCGCCAGGTCGGCCAACTTCTCGATCTCGCCCTGCTCGGCGCGTGCGTCGTAGTCGGCGAACCAGTTCTCGACGCTCTTCAGTTCCTCGGCGCTCGGCTGGTGCATGCTGCCCCTCCATTCGTATCGTACGACGTACCGTACACCATACGGGATCGTGGTGCGCACGTCACCCCATCGGCAGTTCGTCAAGGATGCCTGGGTGTCGGGCCGAATCGGGTCGGCCCGGCACCTTCACACTGCTGTTCCGCCTAGCCCTGGGGCTCTTCCGCCGGGCAGCGGTTGCCCTTGACGGGTACGGTCGGCGAGATCAGGTAGTTGTCCATGGCGACCGTGGTGCACTCGGTCATGCCATAGACGCCGTGGCCCCAGCCCTCGTAGGTGAGCAGGGTGGCCTTGGAGCCGAGCTGCCGGGCCACGTTGGCCGACCACTCGTACGGTGTCTCCGGGTCGTGCCTGGTGTTGGCCACCAGCAGCTGCGTGGTGCCCCGGTACCGCAGCGGGTGCTGGGGGTTGTTGACCGGGTGGCCCTGGCAGATCGGCATGTCGCCCATCGGCATCGGGTTGTACCGCATGTCCGGGGCGACCGCGTTGGAGGCGCGCATCACCTCGGCGTACTGGTCGTAGCCCCGCAGGGACAGGTTCCAGTCCTGGCACAGGATCGCTGTGGGCAGCTCGGCGTACTGGCCGTTCACGGGCCAGTTGCCGGGAGGGCCGGGCATGTCGTCCGGCACCGGGCCGCCGTCCAGCGCGCGCAGCACCACGGCCTCCTGCCGCCAGGAGGGCGCCTCGTTGAGCACGACGCCCAGCCACATCAGGTTGTGCGCGCTCACCGGACGGCCGTCGCCCGGCCACAGCAGCTCGCCCCGGTCCGCCTTCTCCAGCAGGCCCTTCCACAGCGCCCGGATGTCGCGACCGTTCAGGACGCACTCGCTGTCGCGTTCGCACCAGGCGATGAACTCCTGGAAGCTGTCCTGGACGGCGGCCGCCTCGGTGACCTGGAACGCCTTGACGTCCAGGCTGTGGTCCATGTTGCTGTCCAGCACCATGGCGCGGATGCGGCCGGGGAACAGCTCGGCGTACATCTGCTGGGCGAGCGTGCCGTAGGAGACGCCGTAGGAGGTCAGCTTGTCGTCGCCGAGCGCGGCACGGATGGCGTCCATGTCGCGGGCCACGTTGGCCGAGTCGAGGCGGTCGTACAGCGGGCCGGTGAGCTTGCGGCAGTCGGCGCGAAGTCTCGCGTCGTAGGCGACCCACTTGAGGTAGTCGGCCTGGCTGGTCATGACCGGGTTCGGCATCTGGTTGTACACCGAGGCCGAGCAGGTCACCGAGCCGCTGCGGGCGACGCCGCGGGGGTCGTAGCCGACGATGTCGAACCGTCGCTGGATCTCCTGGCTGAAGCCGGAGGGGCGAAGGATGTCGTTCACGCCGGAGTTGCCGGGCCCGCCGGGGTTGCTCAGCAGGGAACCGATCCGGGCGGCCGGGTCGGTGGCCTTGCGGCGGGCCAGGGCCAGGTCGACGGTGGGGCCGTCGGGCCTGGACCAGTCGATGGGCACGGCCAGCGTGCCGCACTCGACGGTTGGTTCCTCCTCGCACGGCCCCCAGGTGATGCCGCGCTTGCCGACGGCATCCGTGACGTCCTGCCCGGTCACCACCGCGCCGGCCGTCCCCGCCATCGGGACGGTTAACAGCGTCGTCACCATCATGAGGGCGGTGGCGAGCAGGGGAGTTCTTCTCAGCACATTGCTCCTATCGTCGATCGGCACGTTGATCGGCAGGGCTGCTCGCACGGCACACGATCGAGTCCTGGGCTCGCCGTACCGGACGGCCGCGCGGGGACAGGATCAGACCCCCGTCGAAGGTCCCCGGACCGTGAAGCACCCCTTCACGCCTCAGCGGCCCATGGCGGGGCCGCCGTCGCGCCTTTCCTTGATCATCAGTACGGAATCTAACAGGCGAAGGCCGCGCCGGTGGACATTACGCCAGAACTTGGACAAATGTGAGCGTCGCCATAGTGGCCGGGCTCCGGGCGAACCCCGTACGCCCTACCCTCTCGGCGCGCCGGCCGACAGAGTCGGGATCAGCAACTCGGTCAGCGTGCCCCCGATCACACGCCGAGGTGGACGTAGGGCGCCCAGAACAGCGGGCTGCCGAAACGGGGTGTCCCGCGCAGCCGGGTGACGGCCCGGTGCAGCGCCACCGCGGGATCGGCCGCGCCCGCGGCGAGGACGGCGTACACGTCCGCGGCCACCTCGGCGGCCGAGGCGTCGTACATCGACCAGAGGGTGCCGATCACGTTGCGGTAGCCGGCGAGCTGGAACGCCGCCGCCAGGTGGATGGCCTCGTCGGTGAGCGCGGTGTCGCCCTGAGCGGTCTCGCAGGCCGACAGGAAGGCGAGGTCGCCGCCGTCCACGCCGACGCCGGTCAGGTCGAGCACGGTCAGGTCGGCGTCGTGCAGCACGAGGCGGCTGGCGGACGGTTCGGCGTCGTCCTGGTCGCCGTGGCAGGCGAAGTGGACCCACGGGTAGGCCGGGATGGCGTCCAGGACGGCGCGGCGGGTGGCGGCCGGACCCTCGAACACGACGGCCCGCGGTCCCAGGGCGTCGCGGACGGCACGCACCTCCGCGGGGACCTGCGGCAGGTCCGCGTACCCCCCGCCGGGGCGCGCGGTCGCGGCCAGCGCGGCCACCAGCACCGGCGCGGACGGCGGCGCCGCCGGTGTGGACCTGGCCCGCAGCAGGGCCTGGAGGGTGGGCGTGTAGGAGGACACGACGTGGTCGCCCACCCAGGGCCCGCCGTCACGGTGGCGTCCGGCGGCGTGCAGCGGCAGGGCCGCCAGCGGGCCGGTCGGGCACCACCACAGCCTGGGCGGGTCGCCGCCCGGGGCCGCGAGCAGGCCGAGCTCGTGGAGCACCGGGCGGGTGACGGCCTCCCACAGCCATTCGAGGGTGGCCAGCACGGTCTGGTTCGCGGAGATGCGCGCCGCCCTGCCGCCGTGCGCCGCGCCGAGCGTGCGGCGCAACCCCTCGGCCCGCCCGGCGGCCTCCCGGTGGCTCAGCTGCGGCAGCGGCAGCACGCGCAGCCCGCCGGAGGTGAGGAGCAACGCGTCGCAGCGCCGCCGGTCCACGTTGACCATGACGACGGGCCCGCGGTCGGCCGCCGCGCTCAGGGTCGCGAAGTCGGGGGGCCGCAGGAACGACGCGAAACCGGGCAACTGCCTGATCTGATCGCACAGCTCGGCGAAACGGGCCGTGGCCTCGCGCCGCAGGTCGGCCTCGGCCCGCCGGGCGGGACGTCCGGCGGAGCCCAGCTCGTCGGGCTGGAGCGGCTCGCCGGCCGGCGGCCTGTCCAGGACGGCGCTCACCTCGTCGAACTCGGCGGCCGGCCCGGGATGGCGGGCACGCAGCTCGCTGCGGTCGCTCCTGGTCTGCAGGAGCTGGGCCCACAACACGCTGCGGCCCTGTTCGAGCAGCTGGACGGCGGACCTCGGCGAGCCGGCCACCAGCGCGGCGGCGGCCGCCTCCGTGGCGAGCCCGGTCGCCTGCCTGAGCTGGTTCTCCTGGGAGCCGCGGTCGAGGCCGCGCCAGGCCGCGAGCGGCAGCAGCTCCTGCACGCACACCCGGTACTGCTCCAGCGCCTCGGCCGGGCGGTCGTGGTGCAGGTTGTAGCCGGCGTAGATGCGGGTGTTCGCCAGGCGGGACAGAACGTCGCCCGAGGTGACGCCGGCCGAGAGCCTGAGCGCGGCCATGGCACGGTCGCGGTCGCGACGGCGGTGGCGGCGTTCGTACCTGATGTTCACGGCCAGGCCGAGCTGGGCGGCGCGGGCGGCCAGGAGGGGGTCGTCGGGTGCGGTGGCGGCCACGGACAGCTCAAGGTGGCGGATCGCGGCGCGCAGGTCGCGCATCCGGTCCGTACGCCAGAAGCGCAGCAGGCTGCCGTGGCCCACCACGTGCTGCTGGCTGGCCCACGACGGGTCGTCCTCGGGCGTGGCGGCGAGCCCCACGCGCCCCAGGCGGACGATCTCCTCCAGGTCGCCGGGGTTGTCGTCGTCGTAGCGGCTGACGTACAGCAGCGACAGGCCCTTCGTGAGGACGGGCCGGTAGGAGTGGCCCGGCGGGAGCGCCTCCAGGGCCTCGCGGCCGGCCTCGATCGCGGCGTCGAGGTCGCCGGGCCGTCCGCGCGCGTCGGCGCGGCGGCGCAGCACGCCCGCCTTGTGGTAGAGCATCGGCGCCCGATGCCGGTGGTCGCCGGTGGGAGCGGCCAGGGCCTGCTCGATCGTCTCGACCGCCTCGTCGAGGTCCTCCAGGTCGCCGCGGTGGTCGGCGCGCTTCCACAGGCCGCCGCTGAGTGCGTGGAGCGCGGGCCCTCGCAGCGGGGAGTGCGGCGGCAGCGCGCCCAGCGCGGAGCGGGCGACGTCGACGCACCGGTCGAGGTCGCCGACGTCGCCGCTCATCGTGTAGCGCTGCGACAGCGCGACGGCGAGCTGCACCTGGCAGGCCGGCCGTTGCGGATGGCCTTCGGGGAGGTCGGCGAGCGCCGCGGTGACGGTCGTGACGGCGGCCTCGACGTCGGCCCGCCCGCCGGTGCGCTGGCCGCGCAGCCGCAGCGCCTCGGCCAGGCCGAGCACGGCGTTCACCCGCACGGCTCCGCGCACCGGCAGCCGCAGTGTCTCCTGCCCCGCCGCGATCGCCTCGTCCAGGGCGGCCGGGGACCCGGTCCACTCGGCGTGCGCCGCCAGGGCGTGCGACAGCCCGCTCAGGACGAAGGCTCGGTTCGGGTGGCCGTCCGGCAACTCCGGCAGGGCGCGCCGGAAGGCGGTGATCGCCTCGCCGACCGCGCGGGTGTCGCCGGTCAGCCGGAATCGCTGGGACAGGGCCTGGCCGAGCGCGAAGTACGCGGTGAAGCGCTGCTCGCCGGGCAGGGCCGCGCGCCCGGCCCGGCGGGCCAGGTCGAGGGCGGCATCGAGACCGGCATCGAGACCGGCATCGACGCCGGGCCCGCCTGACTGCGCGGCGCGCTCCTGCAGGACCAGGCTGAGCTCCGACTCGAACAGGGCGCGGTGGGGGTGGTTCGCGGGCATGGCGGCGAGCGCCGCCCGGTAGGCGTCGGCGGCCGTGTCCAGGTGGGCCGGGTTGCCGTCCCGCCGGTGGAGGCGGGTGAAGGCCATGCCGCGGACGTGCTCGACGAGCCTGCGGTCGGAGTGGCCGGGCGGGATGAGCCGGCCGGCGTCGGCGACGTGCGCCAGGGCCTCGTCGAGGACGGCCGGTTCGCCGGTCACGTCGTGGAGGGCGCACCGGGTGAGGGCGAGCTGCACGTGCACGTGGCCGGTGATCGGGCCGTCGCTTCCGAGCTGGTCGGTGAGGATGTCCGCGGCGCGGTCGAGGTCGTCGCGGTCGCCGCGGACCGCGTAACGGGCGTACAGGGCTCCGGTGAGGGTGAAGCGCAGCGGGAGGAGCCGGTCCTCGTCGTGGCCGGGCGCGGCCAGGACCCGGTCGGCCTGGGCGATGGCCGCGTCCAGCTCCTCCCGGCCCGCGGCGATGGCCCGCATCACCCTGGCCTCGGTCCGGCTCACCTCGTCCCGCAGGTCCTCGCCCGTCGGCAGGTCGGCCTGGTCGCCGGTGACCGAGAAACGGGCGGTGGCCGCCGAGTGCAGCTCCTCGCGCAGCTCCTGGTCGCCCGGCCGGTCCTGGAGGAGGGCGCGGACGCGGGCGATGAGCTCGTCGACGTCCTCCAGCCGCGGCCCCCGGGCGATGCGGTTCCACAGCAGGTTGCGGAGAACCCGGTCGGCGAGCCCCTCGATCGCCGACAGGCCCGGCCGCGGGTCGCCGAGCGTCCGGAGCAGGGCGCTGATCGCGTCGTCCCGGTGGCCGGGCAGCTTGGTACGGCTGAATCGGGCGTACAGCATCAGACCGTGTTGGAGTAGGACGATACGGCGGCCGGGCAGGTCCTCGGGCAGCGTGCCGGCCAGGGCGGGCAGGCCGGTGAGCAGCGTGTCGAGGTCCTCGGGGCGTTCCAGCAGGGCGTACCGGTTGCCGATGACCGTCAACCGCCCGATCTCGTACCCCCAGCGCTGCGGGCCGGTCGCCGGGAGCAGCGCGAGCGCGTCGTCCATCGTCTCCACCGCCGCCTCGGCGAGCGCGGGGTCCTCGGCCTCCGTCGCCCGCCCGCTCATCGCCAGGGACAGCCTGCTCAGATCGGCCGCCCGGTCCAGGTCGGTGTCGCCGTCCGGGCGGCCCAGGGTGACGGCCCGGCGGCACAGCTCCAGCGCCTCGGCCAGGTCCCCGGGCCCTCCTCCGCCCATCAGACGGCGTCTGGCGACGGCCAGCCCCAGCTTCGACAGCGCCACGGCCGAGCCGGGTTCGAGCTCCACCGCCTGGCGGTACCAGGCGATCGCGGCGTCCACGTCGGCCGGGGCGCCGGTGACGTCCCAGGTCGCGACCAGCGCGTCGGCCGCGACGACCAGCTCCTTGAGGCGTTCCCGGGGGACCGCGGAGGGGTTCTCCAGGGCCGCCCCGCACACGGCGACGGCCCGGTCCAGGTCCTCCCGCGCGCCGGTGCGGGAGTGGCGCATGAGCAGCGCCCTGGCGTACGCCGCGCCGCCTTCACCGGCGTACAGATCGACGGCCCGGTCTAGGGCATCGCGGTCGTCCTCGCGCTCGTAGCGGGCCAGCAGCTCGGCCGCGTCGGAGTCCATGTCCTCCCAGAGCGGGCGGGGCCGTCAAGGGATACCGGGGACGCCCGTCGTCGTGGACGATGTGGGGCATGACCGAGGACGAGGCGCGGGCGTTCCTGTGCGCCGAACTTCCCTCCCTGCGCCAGGAGGCCGCCGCCGGCGGCTGGACGGCGGCCCTGGCCGATGCGCTGACCGTGCTCGACGAGGGCGGCACCGCCCTCGACGTGCTGGCCCTGCTCGATCCCGCCCCGGCGGACGACGCCGACGAGGAGGTGCGCGGTGACCTCCAGCCGTACCTGCTGTTCGGCGCCGCCGGGCCCGAGCTGCACGGCGTGTACGTCTGCCCCGACGGCTGGTGCGGCCGCCGGGCCGGCCGCGACGCCAGGAACCGGCCCCCCGTCTGCGACCTGCGCCGCCGGCCCATGCGCTTCACGGAGTCGTGACCGCCGTGCTCGACGGGCTGCTCACCGAGGTGGGCAAGAAGGCCACCGAACGCTGGCTGTCCCCGGCCTGGCCGCTCGGCCTGTGCTTCGCGGCGGCCTCCTGGTGCGCGATCACCCTCGGCCACGCCCACGCGCTGGACCTGGGCCTGCTCGTCCGCCGCACCCGCGACGGCCTGACCCGGATCGGCGTCGACCCGGTGGCGCTGGTGACCGTGGGCGTGCTCGCCGTGGCGGCCGCCGTCGCGGCCGCGGGGCTGGCCCGGCTCGCGGTCGGGGCGGTGGAGCGGTTGTGGCTGCTGGAACGGCGCGGGCGCAGGCTCACCTGGCCGGGGCGGCGGCTCGCGCTGCTGGAGGAGCGGGTGCGGGCGGAGTACCACGGACTGCGGGTGTCCCTGGTGTGGCCCCGGTTGTGGGCGCTGCTGGAGGACCACCAGCGGGTGCCCGTACGGGAGGCCCGCGCGGCACTCGACACCGCCGCGCTCACCGCCGGTTGGGGGCTGCTGTACGCGCTCCTGGGCTGCCTGTGGTGGCCGGGGGCGGTGGTGGCGGCCGGCCTGCTGACCGCCGGCCGGTCGGCGGCGCGACGCCACGCCCACGCGTACGCGACCCTGGTGGAGAGCCTGGTGGACGTCCGCCAGCGCGAACTGGCCACGGCGCTGGGCGTGGAGCTGCCGCACGGCGTGATCACGGAGGTGGAGGCCGGCCAGATCAACGCCCGGCTGAACAAGGGCGGCCCCGACCTCCCGGCCCGCCGCCGCCCGGGGCGTGCCACTACTTGATCGCGGCCAGGTCCAGGACGTACATCTCGTTCTTGATCGGGTAGGTCATCAGCCGGTCGAGGCCGCCGTCGGGGTAGGCCATGCCTCCTTGCGCGTCCGGCCGCACGCCGAGGTCGGCGGAGGTGCCGGTGTCGGCGTCGTACAGCGTCAGGACGGACTGGTTCCCCGGTGCCATCAGGTCGACCTTGAAGAAGCGCTCCAGGGGCGCGTCGTCGCCCTGCTGGAAGTCGCGCGGCAGCTCACGCTCGTGGGAGCCGTCCCGGTCGCGGACGAACCTGCGCAGGATCGTCTGCACCCGCGTCGTGTCCGGGCACCGGCGAGCACCGCACCTGATCTCCTTGCCGGAGCGGTCGCGGGGGCGTTCGACCTTGACGGTCTCGTAGCGCACGGCCACGCCCGCGCACCGCTCGACGCCGCACCTGACCTCCTCGTCGGCCTTGACGACGGCGTCGCGCCGCTCACCGGTCTCGACGTTGAGCAGGTCGCGGAAGACCGCCTTCCCCCGGTGGCGGCCCACCCACGGCCATCGCAGGACGTGGTACCCCTCGGTGCCCTCCACCCGCTGTGGCGAGCCCCCGCTCAGGGGCACCCGGTAGACCCCGCCCTTCTCGTAGGCGAAGACCACGTCCGAGCCCGTCACCGCCAGCCCGTTGATGTGCCCCTGCCTCATGACGTCTCCGAGAGGGACGTCGGTCACCGGCCGGGACCGGCCGCCGGTGGCGGGGACCGTCCAGATCCGGGCGACCCGCGGGCCGCCCGCCTCCTTGTAGGACGCCCACCAGACGATGTCGCCGCCACCCGCGGCGACGCCGTCGGCGAAGATCGCCGATCCCTTCGTCGGGGGGATCTCGGCGATCCGCCTGGCCCGGCCGGTGCCCAGGTCGAAGGCCCACAGGAACTGACGCCTCCCATCGCTGACGCCCGTCATGACCAGCAGCGTCCGATCGTCGAGGAGCAACTGCGGGTAGTACGCGCGCCCGTCGGGCAATCTGACCGGGATCTTGTGCACCGCCTGCGGCCACACCTTCTCGACGGGCGGCGGAATCCGGTCGGCGGGGCGGCTGGCCGTGCCGGTCGCGCCGACCGCGGGCGCCGGCTCGGCCGACGCGCCCATGGCGCTCACCGCCACACCCACCACGCCCGCCACCAGGACCACGGCCGCGGCCGCGTGCATGGCGGCGGATCGCGCCCGCCGTCGGCGATGGCGCGTCTTGACCGTCGCGAGCAGCCCGGCCGGCGCCTGCGGGGCACGCTGCGCCGCCCCGGACAGGACGCGGTTCAGCTTGTCTTCCAGATCGGTCATCGCATGCTCCTGTGGGACGCCGGCGCGGGGGAGAGGGCGGAACGCAGCTTGTCCAGGCCGCGGAAGGCCTGGCTGCGCACGGTTCCGGGGGAGATGCCGAGCACCTTGGCGATCTCGCTGTCGGCGAGCTGTTCGTAGTAGCGCAACACCAGCACGGCGCGCTGTCTGCGGGGCAGCCCGGCCAGCTCTTCCCAGAGGCCCTGGTCCTCGTCGGGAGGGAGGAGATCGTGGTGCCCCCGCTCCGGCGGCTCTCCGATGAGCTGCTCACGCCTGTGCCGCCGCCAGACGCTGATGTGCAGCCGCGCCATCGTGGTCCGGACGTAGCTGTGCGGGCTGTCCTTGCGTCTCACCCTCGGCCAGGCGCCGCACAGCCGTACCAGAGCCTCCTGGACCAGGTCGGCCGCGTCATGAGGGTTTCCGGTCAGGACGTACCCGTAGCGGAGCAGCGCGTCCGTCTGCTCCGCCACGAAGTCGTCGAAGCCGGGTTCGTCATCCACGTGCAGTCCCTTCGGTAGTCACATCCCAGACGGCCGAAGGGATCAAGATGTTGCATCGCCGGGCGGGAGTTTTCCTCGGGGTCCCGGAGGCGTCGACGGAGGGCGCGAGAAAGCCCCCCGGACATGCCGATGACGCACGCGCCCCCGGTCCGAGCCTCAGGGCCGGGGGCGCGTGCGTCTCACGGGATCAGGCGTAGAGGAAGTAGTACAGGTACCGGTCCTCCCACTGGCATGAATAGTCGTCCCACCATTCCTGGGTGACGCCGTAGGTTCCGGTCCGCTCGCACTCCGCGTGCTCCCTGAAGACGCCGGCCAGTCTGTCGGCGTGCGCCGGTGCGGCCCCGATCGTCAGCGTCACTCCAAGGGCCATGACGGCTGAGACGAGAACAGCGCGTGCCTTTCGCATTCGTCCTCCTGCGGCTGGGGAGATCATGACGCAGGACATTATCACCCACCGCGCCGGAGGGATTGTCCCGACGGAATCGACCGAGGGCGGCCATGAAACTTTCATCGGCGTTGCCATGGAACGACGCACAGAGTTGGGGCTGCTGTCAATTGCGGAGCCGGACGGCCGTGAAAGGCCTCGTCGGTGCGTATCGGACCGCCTGGGCGCGGCATGGATGCTCTGGGGCCGTCTCCGCGCCTTAGGCCCCCAAAGTACGATTTATGCCGCTTTTTCGTTTGAAGGGAAACGAAACCAAGAAAACTTTGACCATCGTCGCGGACGTGTCATATCGTCTCCCCGCCCATATCGATGTGAGCCGCGACACTGAGCACGACGTTGTTCTCGCAGGCACCACCGTCGGCGTGCTGATCACGGCTGCCCCGGACGAGACGCGCACGGCCACCGGGAAGCGGCGACCATCCGACCAACCGGAGTCGCACCATGCAAGCTCGCATCCGCACGGCCTGGCTCGTCGGCCTGATGATGACGGTGCTGGCCGCCGTCGGTGTGCCGGCGGCCTTCGCGCCGCCGGCTCAAGCCGCGCAGACGATCACCAACATCGCGTACGCGCCCGCACAACCGGCCGGCAGCAAGGGGCACCTTCTGGACCTCTACCTGCCGTCCGCCGGCCTCACCCCCCGGCCGCTGCTGATCTGGCACACCGGCTCGGCGTGGAGCAGCGACGACGGCAAGGCCGGCGCGGACGCCATCGCGGCGATCTACAACCCGCTGGGCTTCGCCGTGGCCGGCGTCAGCGTCCGGTCCAGCTCCCAAGGGATCTTCCCGGCCCAGGTCCACGACATCAAGGCGGCCATCCGCTGGCTGCGCGCGAACGCCGCCACGTACCAGCTCGACCCCAACCGCTTCGCGATCATGGGCGACTCCTCGGGCGGCTGGCTGACGGAGATGGCCACCCTGTCCGGCGGCGTGTCGGCGCTTGAGGGCACCGTCGGCACGACCGGCGTCTCCAGCGCGGTGCAGGTGGGGGTCGCGTTCTTCAGCCCGACCAACTTCCTGCAGATGAACTCCCAGAACCTGCCGACCGGCGGGCTCGACCACGACTCGCCCGCCTCCCCGGAGTCCCTCCTGGTCGGCTGCCCGATCCAGACCTGCCCGGCCACCGTGGCCCAGGCCAATCCGATGACGTACGTCGACAGCAACGACCCGCCGTTGATGTTCATGCACGGCCAGGCCGACTTCCTGGTGCCGCACGGGCAGAGCGTGCTGCTCTACAACAGGATCAAGGCTCAGTGCGGTGACGCCACGTTCATCTCGGTGCCCGGCGCGGACCACATGGTCCCCCAGATCATGGACCCCGCTCATTTCGGCTCGCAGACCGTCTCCACCACCAAGAACTGCACCGAGACCGTCGGCACCGGCACGCTGAACCCCACCTGGGCCAACTTCGCGACCTTCCTGCGCGGCGGGCTCAAGATGGGCACCTCCTGCGAGGTCACCTACCTCACCGAGGTCTGGAACGGCGCCTTCAACGGCACCGTGGTCGTCAAGAACACCGGCACGACCCCCATCAGCGGCTGGACCCTGAACTGGACCTGGGCGGGCAACCAGCAGATCACGTACGCCTGGAACTCCACGACGACCCAGACCGGCACGCAGGTGACCGCCCGCGACGACGGCAGCAACACCTACATCGGCCCCGGCTCCAGTCAGAGTCTCGGCTTCTCGGCGACCGTCACCGGGACGAACGCCATTCCCGCCCAGTTCAAACTCAACGACATCCCCTGCACGCGGGTGCCCTGAGACGACGCGCGCCGGGGCGGAGCCGATTGACGACGGCCCGGCGCGCCCTCTCCTGAGGGCGCGGATTCCGGAATTGCATTCGAGAATCCATGGAGTGAAGCGGAAATGCGCATTTCCTGAATGCGCCACGTTCCGTCGATCCGCGGTCACGGAAGGTCGCGGACCAAGTCATTGCTTTATCCGACGGGCCGCCCCTATCCTTACCCCGGACGGCCCGCCGGCCCATTTCAGTTGTTTTCCCTGTCCGGCCGTGGCCGTGTGATTCCCGGAGCCGAATTGAATCGGATAAGCCGCCTTCCCCTGCCGGAGGCCGTTGTCCGGGATTCGTCGATGAGTAAGGGGACGTGTGCGTACATCCAACATGTTTGTCAGGAGCTTAGGCGTTTATGTGCCTGACAGCGTGAGCGTCGAGCAGGCGGTTCGCGAGGGCTGGTACCCGGCCGCGGAGGCCGAGGAATTCCGGCAGATCGGCGCGGCGGTGGCCGGGGACATGCCGGCGCCGGAGATGGCGCGGCTCGCGGTCCTGGACGCGTACGACCGCTGGGGCGAGTCGTCCCCGCGCGATCTGGACCTGCTGCTCTACCCGTCGGTCTGGCACCAGGGACCGAACGGCTGGCAGCCTCAGCACTACCTGCAGATGCACCTGCTCGGCGGAGGCGTGCCGGCGCACGAGATCCGGAGCGGCTGCGTAGGGATGATCAGCTCGCTCGAACTGGCGGCGAGCTACCTCCAGGCCGACGCGGGCCGGGACACGGCCGTGGTCGTCTCCTCCGACAATCACGGCACACCGCTGGTGGACCGCTGGCGGATGACCCCCGGGGCGCTGATCGGCGACGCCGCGGCGGCGATGGTGCTCGGCAAGGACTACGGCATGGCCGAGCTCCTGTCGGTGAACGTGACGGTGATCCCGGAGGCCGACGCGGTCAACGACGGCGCCTACCCCCTGTTCCCCCCGGACGCCACCGTCGGCATCGGGCTGAGCTTCGGCGACCGGCACGAGGAGTTCCGCCAGCGGCTGCTCAAGGCGCAGGGGACCGGGATCCACCTGACGATCCAGAAGACGATGATGCAGCAGGTCGAGCAGACCCTGGAGGAGGCCGGGATCGGGCTCTCCGACATCACGAAGGTGGCCTTCCCGCACGGCCGCCGCGAGGACCTGGACGGGCAGATGTCCTGGCTGGGCATCGACGAGGACCAGACGACCTGGGACTACGGGCGGCGCGTCGGCCACTGCGGCGCGGTGGACCAGTTCATCGCCTTCGAGCACCTGCTCGCGACCGGCGGGCTCGTCGCCGGCGACCACCTGCTCATGGTCGGGTTCGGCTCCGGGACGTCGGTCGCCGCGGCCGCGTTCAGGGTCCTGTCCACCTCTCCCGTCACGCGAGGAGCGCGCGCATGAGCGACATCACGCAGAGGCTGGTCGACTTCATCCAGGAGCACCTCGTCCTGGACGGCGACGACGTCAAGGTCGACGAGACGACCCCGCTCCTCGTGTCCGGTCTCCTGGACTCCCTGCGCACGGCGCGCCTGCTGAACTTCCTCCGCAAGGACCTCGGCGTCACGATCAGCGCGGCCAGGCTCGACCCCGAGAACTTCAGGGACGTCGCGACCATCGTGACGATGGTCAGAGAACTCCGATCCGCATAATCGGGACGAGGACGAAGTCATGCGGTACGCGGACACGTACATCAGCGGCGTGGGAGCCTACCTTCCCCGGACCGCCGTCAGCGTCGAGAAGGCCGTCGCCAAGGGCTGGTACCCGGCCGAAGAGGCCGAGCTGCACAACCTGGCGGGGACGGTGGTGGCCGGGGACGTGCCGGCGCCGGAGATGGCCCTGCACGCGGCGCGCAGCGCGATCAAGCGCAGCGGCCGGGCCCCCGCCGACCTGGACCTCCTGCTGTACGCCTCGACCTGGCACCAGGGACCGGACGGCTGGCCCCCGCACTCCTACCTGCAACGGCACCTCGTCGGCGGGGACGTCCTGGCCACCGAGATCCGGCAGGGCTGCAACGGCATGTTCATCGCCCTGGAGCTCGCGGCCGGCCACCTGGACGCCGCCCCCGGCCGGCAGGCGGCCCTGCTGGTCGCCGCCGACAACTACGGCACTCCGCTGATGGACCGGTGGCGGATGGGCCCCGGATACATCGGCGGGGACGCCGGCAGCGCGCTCGTGCTCTCCAAGGACGGCGGCTTCGCGCGCCTGAAGTCGGTGTGCACGACGACGGTGGCCGAGGCCGAGGAACTGCACCGGGGCAGCGAGCCCCTGTTCCCCCCGGGGGTCACGGTCGGGCGCCGGATGAGCTTCGCGGCCCGCAACGAGCAGTTCCGGCAGCAGGTCATGCCCAAGGGCGAGGCCACCGCCGCGCTGTTCAACATCCAGCGGGCGCTCATGGAGATCGTCGAGCGCGTGCTGGACGAGAGCGGGATCGAGGCTCGCGACCTCACCCGCGTGGCGTTCATGAACTACTCCGAGGAGATCGTCGAACAGCGGTGCATGGCCCTGCTCGACCTGCCCATGTCCCGCTCGACCTGGCACTACGGCCGCACCATCGGCCACTGCGGGGCCAGCGACCAGGTCCTCTCCCTCGACCACCTGCTCACGACCGGGCAGCTGGGCCCGGGCGACCACCTGCTGATGCTCGGCACCGGGCCGGGAGTGACCGTCTCCGGCGCCGTGATCAACATCATCGACACTCCCCAGTGGATCTGACATCGAAGGGAAACGAACACAGATGGTCGACACTCCGCGCGGAGCCCGGGTGGAACCAGTCGCGGTGGTCGGGATCGGATGCCGTCTTCCCGGCGACGTCCACTCGCCGGACGAGTTCTGGGACCTGCTCTGCGCCGGACGGAACACGACCCGGCCGCTGCCCGCCGAACGCTGGCGCCGCTACGAGACCCGGAGCCCCGAACACGCCGCCGCGCTGCGCGACGCCGTACGGCACGGCAGCTTCCTGAGCGACATCGAGGGCTTCGACGCGGAGTTCTTCGGCCTGTCGCCCCGCGAGGCCGAGCTGATGGACCCGCAGCAGCGCATCCTGATGGAGACCGCGTGGGAGGCCCTTGAGCACGCCGGACTGCCGCCGCACGAGCTGGCCGGGACCGACGCCGGGGTGTTCGTCGGCGTCTGCACGGCCGACTACGGCGGCCGGCTGCTGGAGGATCTGCCCCAGATCGAGGCGTGGACCGGGATCGGCGCCGCCACCTGCGCCGTCGCCAACCGCATCTCCTACTCCCTCGACCTGCGCGGCCCCAGCATGGCGATCGACACCGCCTGCTCGGCGTCGCTGGTCGCGCTGCACCTGGCCGCGCAGAGCCTGCGGCTCGGGGAGAGCGACGTCGCCCTGGCCGGCGGCGTCAACCTGCTGGTCACCCCCGGCCAGACCCTCACGCTCGGCACCGCCGGAGCGCTGGCCCCCGACGGGCGGTCCAAGTCGTTCGACGCCTCGGCCGACGGCTACGGCCGCGGCGAGGGCTGCGGCGTGGTCGTGCTCAAGCGGCTGTCGGACGCGCAGCGCGACGGTGACCGGATCCTCGCGCTCGTCGCCGGCAGCGCCGTGAACCAGGACGGGCACACCAACGGCATCATGGCACCGTGCGGGGAGGCCCAGGAACACGTGATGGCCCGGGCCTGCAAGCAGGCGGGCGTCGCGCCGTCCACCGTCGACTACGTCGAGGCGCACGGCACCGGTACCCGGCTGGGCGACCCGCTGGAGGCGGGCGCGCTCTCCGCGGTGTACGGCGCCGGGCGGCCGCCCGGCGACCCGTGTCTCATCGGCTCGGTCAAGTCCAACATCGGCCATCTCGAAGGCGCCGCCGGCATCGCCGGCGTCATCAAGGCGGTGCTCGCCCTCCACCGCGGCGAGATCCCGCCGAGCGTGCTGGACACCCTGAACCCGGCCGTCGCGTGGGAAACCTCGGGCCTGCGCGTGGTGACCGAACGATCGGCCTGGCCGGAGCGTGACCACCCCCGCCGGGCGGGCGTCTCCAGCTTCGGGTACGGCGGCACGGTCGCGCACATCCTGCTTGAGCAGGCCCCGCCCGCTCCCGAGGCCGAGGGCACGCCTGCCCGGTCGGAGCGGCTGTTCCCGCTGTCGGCCGCCTCGGAGCAGGCTCTGCGGCAGTACGCGGGCAGGCTCGCCGACCACCTCGGCGACGGGCCCGACCTGGCGTCGGCCGGGCACACGCTGGCGCTCCGGCGCACCCACCTGGCCCGTCGCGCCGTCGTGATCGGGACGGACCAGGACGAACTGGCGGCCCACCTGCGCCGGCTCGCCGACGACGCGCCGGCCGAGGCGGTCCTCACCGGGGACGTGCTGCCCGACCTCGGCCCCGGGCCGGTCTGGGTCTTCTCCGGGCAGGGCTGCCAGTGGCGTGGGATGGGACGGGAACTGCTGGCCGTGCCGGAGTTCGCGTCCGTCGTGGACGAGGTGGAGCCGATCTTCGCCGCGGAGATCGGCTTCTCGCCCCGGCAGGTCCTGGCCGACGGCGACCTCGACACGATCGACCGCGTGCAGACCATGATCTTCGTGATGCAGCTGGGCCTGGCCAGGCTCTGGAACGCGTACGGGGTCGCGCCCAAGGCCGTCATCGGCCACTCCGTGGGCGAGATCGCGGCGGCGGTGACGGCCGGCGCGATGAGCGTCGCCGACGGCGCCCGCCTGATCTGCCGCCGCTCCCGGCTGCTGCGGCAGGCCGAGGGCAAGGGCGCCATGGTGATGGTCGACCTGTCCTTCGAGGAGGCGGCCGAGCGGCTGGCCGGCCGGGCCGACCTGGTGGCCGCGATCTCGTCGGCGCCCGGCTCCACCGTGCTGTCCGGCGACGTCGCCGCGGTCGAGGAGGTGGTGAACGAGTGGCCGGCCGAGGGCATCGTGGTGCGTCGGGTGGCCTCGGACGTCGCCTTCCACAGCCCGCACATGGACCCGCTGGCCGTCGAACTGGCCGCCGCCACCGCCGACCTGTCGTTCGGCGCGCCCCGCATCCCCATGTACACGACCGCGCTGGCCGACCCCCGGGCGACACCCGTCCTGGACGGCGCGTACTGGGCGGCGAACCTCAGGGAGCCCGTCCGGCTGACCGCCGCGACGACGGCCGCCGCCCAGGACGGCCACCGCGTCTTCCTGGAGATCTCCCCGCACCCCGTGGTCGCGCACTCCGTCACCGAGACGCTCTCGGAGAACGGCTTCGAGGACGTGTACGTCGGCATCTCGCTGCGCCGGAACCAGCCGGAGCAGACGGCCTTCCTCGTCGCGGTGGGCACGGCGCACTGTCACGGCGTCGAGGTGGACTGGCACCGGCTGCAACCGGACGGCGGCCTGGCCGACCTGCCGCCGTACGCCTGGCAGCACCGCCGCCACTGGCGCGAGGCCTCCGGCGACGACGACAACCGAGGGCACGACGTGCACTCCCACACCCTGCTCGGCGCCGGGACCAGCCTCGCGGGCAGCCGGACCCGCGTGTGGCGGACCAGCCTGGAGGACGCCAACCGGCCCTACCCGGGCAGCCACACCCTCAACGGCGTCGAGATCGTGCCCGCCGCCGTGCTGGTCAACACGTTCCTGCACGCGGTCGAGGACGAGGACGTCACGCTCACCGACGTGGAGATGACGCATCCGCTGATGACCGCGGAACGCCGGCAGATCCAGGTCGTGCACGAACCCCCGGCGGTACGGCTCGCGGCCCGCACGCCGGCCGACCCCGACGAGCCCGAACCGGCCTGGCTGGTGCACGTCACCGCGGACGTGGCCGCCCCCGGCCAGGTCAAGCCCGACGTACTGCCGGACGCCGGCGCGCTCGCCCCGATCGACCCCGGGTTCGTGCAGCAGCGGCTGGCCGCCGTCGGCGTGCCCTCGACGGGCTTCGACTGGACGATCGGGACGCTGCTGGCCGCGCACGGCGCGCTGCGGGCCACGGTCCGCACCGGCGAGACGGAGAGCTGGGCCGCCGCGCTGGACGCCGCGATGTCCGTGGCGCCCTGCGTGTTCCCCGGCGATCCGGTGCTGCGCATGGTCGTGCACATCGACGAGGTGGTGCTGACCGGCGCGCCGCCCTCGACGGTGGTCATCGACGCGGAGATGGACCCTGCCGCCGAGGACACCGTACGGGCGCTGCTGGCCGACGTGGACGGCCGGGTGGTGGGGCACCTCAGGGGGCTGCGCTACCCGGTGATCGACGCGCCCGTCCCGGCCGAGGAGGATCTCCGGGGGGCCGGGGAGTCGTTCGCCGGCCTGGCGCCGGAGGTCCTGCGTGACCGCGTCCTGCCCGAGGTCCGCGCGGAGATCGCGGCCGTGATGCGGCTGTCCGCCGAGGACCTGGCGATCCGTCGTCCCCTGGTCGAGCAGGGGCTGGACTCGGTGATGACCGTCATGGTCCGGCGGCGTCTGGAGAAGCGCTTCGGCTGCCGTCTCCCCGCGACGCTGCTGTGGCAGCAGCCCACCATCTCCGCGATCGCGGAGCACCTGGTGACGCTTCTCGCGACCCTCGAACCGGCTCCGGCGACGGAGCCCGTACCCGAGAGCCTGCCGGTGGTCGGAGGCTGAACCGGTGGGCCGGGCGGCCCTCGGACCGCCCGGCCCACCGCGCCCGCCCCACTCGCCCGCCTCCGTGCGACCCGCTTGCGGCCTACTGGCCGCTCGAGTGGTCCGTGCGTCGGGCGGCGGCCTGGCGGATGAGGTCGGCGAAGGCGCGGACGGCGGGTGTGTCGCGGGCGGTCGGCCAGAGGATGCCGTACTCGATCGGCGGGGCGTCGTCGAGGGGGACGTGGACGATGCCCGGGTGGGCGAAGTAGGGGGCGGCCCACAGGCAGGTGGGTGAGACGCCCTTGCCGCTGCTGACCAGCGGCAGGATCTCGTGCCAGTAGGTGGCGACGGGCCCCCTCGGCACGGCCCGGCCGGACGGGGTCGCGGACGGGTAGTGGTGCTCGTGCCAGTAGGCCGGGACGGCGCCGCCGCCCACGGTGATCATCGGTTCGGCCGCGTAGTCCTCCAACGAGACCGAGGCACGCTCGGCGAAGGGGTGCCCGACCGGGACGATGAGCGCGCGGGGCGCGCTGAAGACGACGGGGCCGACCGTGACGTCGGGTTCGTCGATCGGGAGCTCGGTGAGCTGGAGATCGAGGGCGCCGGCGCGCAGCGGGCCGAGGGGATCGTAGAGCTGGACCTCGGTGACCTGCACCTGGGCGGCCGGGTTGCGGACGTGGAGCAGGTCGGCGGCGGCGATGAGGATCTCGGCGCACCAGGGGGCGGAGTAGCCGGCGCGGAGCGTGCCGGTCAGGCCGCGCGCGGCGACGCGGGCCTCGGCGACGGCCCGCTGGATCTGCCGGTGGCCGGGGAGCAGTCCGTCGCGCAGTTGCCGGCCGATCGGGGTGAGCGTGACGCGGCGGCTGGTGCGTTCGAACAGCGGGGCGCCGATGGTCCGCTCCACCTTCTTGATGATCTGGCTGACGCGGCCCTGGGCCAGCCCGAGCCGTTCGGCCGTACGCCCGAAGTGCAGCTCCTCGGCCAGCGTCAGGAATGCCTCGATCTCTTGCCGTTCCATCGCCTTGACCTCGATCGATTAGTTTGCATCACCGATTCTGCCGCAGATCGTCCTTGTTCCGGACAACGGAATCTTCGATTGTGGATATGCCGGAACGACGTCGACACGTCCGGCCCGATCCCCTTTCGCGTGCGTCCCTTGCGGAGCACTGCCACCGGACAGGAATCGTATGACCCTCTCCGTCACATCTCCTCCCCATCTGACCGCGCTGCGACGGCATTTCGCCGACCTGCGCGACCACCTCCATGACCGGCCACCGGGCCGCCCGGCCCGGACCCGGCAGGACACGGATCTGCTGTTCCTGCGAGCGGTGCCGCTCATCGATCCGCACGCCCGCCGGGCCCTGGAGGAGCTGAACACCCACCTGCTCCTCGAAACCGGGCTGACCAGCGCCACCGGCGTGCGTCGGACCCTCGAACGCGGCCTGGACGCCCTGTGGGAGCTGTCCTGGCCGGCGCAGCGGGCCGCCGGCGTGAACCCCGTCCGCCTGCACGCCTTCCACGGCGCCGGACTCCACCTCCCGCACCTGCAGGGCGGCACCGTCGGCCAGTGGCCGCTGAACGTCACGACCGAGGACGACGCCGCGGCGGAACTGCCCACACTGCGGGCCATCGCCTCCGCAGACCTGCACAACCTCGTCTTCCAGAGCGACCTCGGGATCATCCCCGCCCTCACCGGGCCGGCCCCGGACCCGGCATAACCACCCGGCCGTACCCATCGACCGATCAAGGAGCAAGTCATGTTGTTGCAACGACCGGGCGCCCACACCGTGCCCGACCGCATGAGCGGGCGAGCCTGGGCGATGTTGCTCGTCCTGTGCGGCGCCATCTTCCTCGAAGGCGTGGACGTCTCGATGATGGGCGTCGCCCTGCCGTCGATCCAGGCCGAGCTGGGCATGACCACCGGCGAACTTCAGTGGGTGGTCAGCGCGTACGTGCTCGGCTACGGCGGTTTCATGCTCATGGGCGGCCGCGCCGCCGACCTGCTCGGCCGCCGTCGCATGTTCCTGTTCTGGCTGGCGGTCTTCCTCGTCTTCTCCGGGGTGGGCGGGTTCGCCACCGAGGGCTGGGCGCTGATCCTGTCCCGCCTGGTCAAGGGCATCGCCGCGGCCTTCCTCACCCCCGCCGGCCTGTCCGTCATCACCACCGGCTTCCCCGAGGGCCGGCTGCGCAACAAGGCGCTGCTCGTCTACGCGGGCACGGCCGCCGCCGGGTTCTCCCTCGGCCTGGTCGTCGGCGGCCTGCTGACCGCGATCAGCTGGCGCTGGGTGTTCTTCGCGCCGGTCCTGCTGACCGCCGCGATCCTCGCCGGGGCGTTCGTCCTGGTGCCCAAGGACGACCGTTCGGCCCGTTCCCGGTCCGGGTTCGACCTCGCGGGCGCGATCAGCGTCACCGCCTCGGTGTTGCTGCTCGTCCTCGCCGTCGAACGGGCCGCGCACACCGGATGGGTCACGACGGCGCTCCTGCCGGCCGCGAGCCTGGCGTCGCTGGCCGCGTTCGTGCTCATCGAGCGCAGGTCACGTTCTCCGCTCGTGCGGCTGGGCATCTTCCGGTCCGGCCCGCTCGTCCGCGCGAACCTGGGCGCCGTCCTGTTCTCCGGCTCGTTCTTCGCCTTCCAGTTCATCGCGGTGCTCTACCTGCAGCAGTTGCGCGGCTGGTCGCCGTTGGAGACCGGGCTGGCCCTGCTCGCCATCGGCGTGGACGCCGTCCTGGCGCCGACGCTCACTCCCTGGCTGGTCAACCGCTTCGGCAACGTCCGGGTGATCTTCGGGGGGTTGCTGCTGGCCGCGGCGGCCTACGCGCTGTTCCAGCCGATCGCCCTGGACTGGACGTACGCCGCCATGTTCCCGACCATGATCTTGCTCGGGCTGGCGTTCGCGCTGGTCTACGGGCCGCTGACGATCGCCGCCACCGACGGGATCGCCGAGGAGGAGCAGGGCCTGGCGGGCGGCCTGCTCAACACGTCCTTCCAGTTCGGCGCGGGTCTGGGGCTCGCGGTGGTCACCGCCGTCGCCACGGCCGCGACCGCCGGCCGTACCTCGCCGCAGGGGATGCTCGACAGCTTCCACACCGCGCTGTACGTGCCGATCGCCGCCGCCGCGCTGGGCGTGCTGGTCACCGCCTTCGGCCTGCGCCGCACCCGGCCGGCCGCCGACCTCGGGAGCCGTTCATGACCGTGCGGGTACGATCGTTCGCCGAGATCGAGAACGAGTTCAACGCCTCCATCGGCCGGATCGGGTACGCCACCATGGTCACCGTGGACGCCAAGGGACGGCCGAGGACCAGGGTGCTGATCCCCGTCTGGGAGAACGTCGACGGCCGGCCGCTCGGCTGGCTCGCCACGTACAGGACCCCCGTCAAGGCGGCGCACATCGCCGGGAACCCGCACACGAACTTCTCGTACTGGATGCCCGGCAACGACTCCGTCGCCGTCGACACCGTGGCCGAGTGGGTGGACGACCTGGACGTCAAACGCCACGTGTGGGACCTCTACCGGCGGACCAGCCCGCCCGGGGCCGGCTACGACCTGGGCGACTTCTGGCGCTCGCCCGCCGATCCGAAGCTGCACGTGCTGCGCCTGGACACCTGGCGCGTCCAGGTCATCCGGGGCATGGACCTGCGTAGCCGCATCTGGCAGGCCACGGACAAAGCCTGAGAGGCCCCCGGACGCCGTCAGGGACCCGGCAGCGGGATGATCTTGCGGTACTTCCCGCCGGCCGACTGCTCCGGCGGCTCCCCGGCGCGCTCGATCGTGACGTGACCGGCTCTGTGCTCGGTGAGCAGGTGGACGACCCGGTCACGGGCGGCCTGCCACACCCGGTCCGCGTCGGCGCCGCCGGCGGCCCGCAGGCGTACCCGCAGGACGGTGGGCGCGGTCTGGACGAGCTGGAACTGGTCCATGCCGGGCACGGCCAGCGCGGTGCTGAAGGACATGGGGGAGATGCCGACCCGCTCGCCGCCCTCGGCGGGGAAGGTGAGCAGATCGGCCGCGCGCCCCTGCACCTGGACGGCCGGCAGCGGGTTGCCGCACGGGCAGGGGTCCGGCCGCATCAGGACGCTGTCGCCGAGGTCGTAGCGCAGGATCGGCTGGACCCGGTTGGCGAGGTTGCTGATCAGGACGGTGTGCGAGAGCTGCCCGGGCGGCACCGGCCGGTGGTCGGCGTCGACCGGCTCCAGGACGACCCAGTCGCTGTTGACGTGGTACCAGCCCTCCCGGCAGCCGGACGTGAGGAAACCGCACTCGCCGCAGGCATAGGCTGCCCGGACCTGCGCGCCGAACGCGGTGGCCAGGCGTTCCCGGGCCTGCGGGCTCAGCGTCTCGCCGCCGGGGATGACGAGCGCCGGACGGATGCGCAACCGCCCGGCCTCCTGCTCCCCCGCCAGCAGCGTGAGCAGCCCCACGAACCCCGCGACGCTCGCCGGATCGAACCGGTTGAGCTCGTCGACCATGCTCTCCATCGACTGGTCGGTCGGGACGACCCGCATCAACCGGCCGAGCCACGGCCGGTCCAGGGCCGCCCGTGCCGGCCCGGCGAGGGTGGCGAAGTGGCCGCGCGGCGCCGTGACGACGGCGGTACGGCCGGCGCGGGCGAGGGTGCGCAGCACGTCGCGGGCCGACAACCCGGCGCCGGTGCGCAGCCCGGTGGCGGTGTGGACGGCCAGGCAGTGGTCGTCCTGCACGAACAGGCCGCGCTGCCCGCTGGTGCCGGTGGTCGTGGTGACCAGGTAACGGCCGAGGAACCGGTGGCCCACGAGATCGGGGTCGGCCACGAACGCCTCGACCCGCTCACGGGTCACCTCGCGGTCGGTGGCCCAGTCGTCGAAGCGGGCCATCAACGCCTGCTTGCCGGTGACCGGGAGCAGTTCCGGGTCGTCGGCCCCCTCCGGCAGGTCGTGGTACAGCTCGCGGTAGTAGGGCGAGTGGGCGCGGGCGTGCCGCACCAGTTCGGCCAGCCGGGCCCGCCGCCGCAGCGCGATCGCCTCAGGGCCTTCCCGTACGGCGCGCCGCATGTCGCGGGCGAGCCGCCGGACGCTTTCCCCCATGATCGTCGCTCCTGTCTCCGGTGATGCGTCAAGGGCCAGGGGTGGGCGGCGGCACCGAGAGCAGGCCGCGCATGGCGACCTCGACGCCGTGCCTGGCGGCCGCCCACAACTCCTCCTGCGACCGGCCGAGCCGGACGCTGGCCAGGCCCGCCTGCTGAATGGCGCCCATCAGGGCCCCGGTCATCGCGGCCGCGGTGACCGGGTCGAGGCCGGGGAACGCCTTCAGCAGCTCGTCCGTGACGCGCTGCTGAAGGTCGAGCAGCAGGTAGAGCCCCTTGGCCTGGAGCGCCGGCGTGGTCAGGGCCAGCCGGGTCACGCCGGCCAGCTCCTCGGCCTCCTTGACGGGGACCTTGGGCCGGCGGTGGGCGGCGTACAGCTCGACCGCCCTGGCCAGCACCTCGCCGGGGCCCTCCGCCGGGCGGCGGTCCGCGATGGCCCCGGCCAGCACGTCGAAGTCGCGTTCCAGGTCGACGAAGAGCACTTCGTCCTTGGTGCGGAAGTAGTTGAAGAACGTCTTGGGGTCGACGTCGGCCGCCGCGGCGATCTGCGTCACGGTGGTCTGCTCGTAGCCCTGCTCCTCGAACAGGGCGATGGCCGCCGACACGATGCGCTGCCGGGTCTCCCGTTTCTTCCGCTCCCGCCGCGACTCCTGCATGCGGGTAAATATACTCTCGCTAGAAACTTCCAGCAACTGGAAGTTTCGCTGATTCAGAGCGTGCCGAGGTCGACCGCGCCCGGCCATGGCGTCGAGTCCGGCGTCATTGGGGGTGCAGCCAGTCGCCCTCCTGCCCGTCGCGGGTGTTGTACTCGGGGCGCTGCCGGCCGAGACCGACGGGCTGCCGGCCACCGTCCTGCGCGAGCCGCCACCAACGTCGTACGCCACTCCGCGGCGCGTACCTGCCATGTGGAGGCGCACGTCCGGGACGGACGGATGCGGCTGCGGGGCGCCAACGACGGCCACCGCCCGCTCGGCGAGGAGGGAGCCTGCGGGTCAGTTCGCTCGGCTGACGGTGGCCGACGCGAGCTCGTCCGCGGCCGCGTCCTTGAGCATGAACCCCGCCACCTCGGCGGCGATCCCGCGCCGCAGGTTCGCCGGCCGTCCGACGGTCGCCGGCGAACCTGGATCACCCGGCGTCCTCCCTTCCCGCCGAAGGACATCCGCACCTCAACGCCGGGTTCAGCGCTGTGACAGGAACGGCAGCAGCCGGCCGACCTCGTCGTCGACCGCCTGCCGCTCCTCCGGCGAGAGGGGACGGAACGGCGTCACCCGTACCTCGCCCGCGGTCCAGGACCAGGTGCCGCGGACGAAGCCGTCGACGAGCACCGTGGGCAGCACCCTGGCCTGGCCGGGGGCGACGTGCCTGCGGTCGGCGTCGGCGACGATGCGGCCGCGGTCGGCGTGGCCCAGGAGGGCGTTGTCGTAGGCGGGCAGCAGCCGCACCGGGGCAGGGGTGTCGGGGGCGGGGAGCGGCGCGTCGGGCAGGTCGAGCAGCCGCCGACCGTCGGGGCCGGTGTGACGGCGCAGCTCCGGGCCCATCTCCGCGACGATCTGGTCCAGCCGGGTCAACCCGGACCACGCCTGGACGTCCGCCACGGTGGCCGGGCCGAAGGCGGCCAGGTAGCGGCGGATCAGGTCGCGGACGGCGGCGGGGCGGACGGCGTCGACCGGGGCGGCGCCGACCGTGACCGACGAACGGGTGCCCCAGCCGCCCCAGGACGCGGTGGCCGGATCGTGGACGAGCGGCGTGCGCAGCTCGATCTCACCGGCCAGGACCCGGCTGTCGCGGCCCGGGTGGAGCGCCGCGAGGCGCCTGGCCAGCTCCTTTCTGGGCAGCGGCCCGGTCCGCAGCAGGGCGCGTCCGTCGGCCACCAGCGTGCCGGCGTCGAGCCCGGCGTTGTTGCGCCGGAAGTGCGCCGAGCCGGCGGTCCGGTTCAGGACGGGCTGCAACACCGGCCGCAGCCGGCGGAAGTCGTCGGCCGCGGTGAGGTGCATCGTGCTGCGCAGGAAGCCGGAACGCACCACCCGCCCCTCGGTGAGCAGCGTGGTGAGGTCGGCGTGGGTGAAGCGGCGGAGCCGGGTCCACAGGCCGACATAGGGCCAGTTCGGCTCCTGCGCCTGCATGGCGACCAGGTGGCGGATCACCTCCAGGGCCGGCAGGCCGGACCGCTCCAGCAGGAACTGCCGCTGGAGCAGGGCCCGGTTGAGCGCCCGGCGGGACAGGGCGGTCATGCCAGCCGTACCGAGACGTTGCCCCGGTACTCGCCGCGCAGCATGGCCAGGAACGCGCCGGGCACGCCGTCGATGCCGGTCTCGACCACGGTCCGCGGGTAGACGAAACGGCCCTGGTCGAGCGCCGTGCGGAAGTGGCGGTGCCAGGCGGCGACCTGGTCGGGCGTGTGATGGCAGGAGAACGGCAGCAGCTCGACCCCTCTGGCCAGGGCGGCGTCGCGGTCGGGCTCGGGGAAGCGGTCGGTCGCGGCGCCGAGCTGCGTGGACAACGATCCGCAGAGGGCGAACCTGGCGCCCGGCGCGGCGGCCTCCAGCGCGGCGTCGTACAGCGCGCCGCCCACGGTGTCGAAGAAGACGGTGACGCCCTCCGGGGCCAGTTCCCTGAGCGCGGCGGCCGGGTCGTGGTGGTAGTCGAAGGCGGCGTCGAACCCGAGCTCGTCCACGAGGTAGTCGGCCTTGGCCTGGCTGCCCGCGCTGCCGATCACCTTCCTGGCGCCCAGGTTGCGGGCGATCTGCCCGGCCAGCGAGCCGACGCCGCCGGCCGCGCCGGAGACGAACACGACGTCGTCCTCGCCGACCTCGGCCACGTCCGCGATGCCGTGGTAGGCGGTGGGGCCCTGGCCCAGGTGGTAGCTCGGGTCGGGATAGGCGGCCGGGTCCAGCTTGACGTACGAGGCCGCCGGCCCCGCCGAGTACGTGCTCCAGCCGCTCATCGACTGGACCAGATCGCCCTCCTTCAGTGCGGGGTCGGCCGAGCTCAGCACGGTGCCGATCGCCGTCACGCCCACCCGCCGGCCGGGCTGCCAGGCCGGGATCGGCAGGTGGCAGTCGGCCCGCATGAGTTCGAGGTAGGTGGCGGCCAGCCCCAAGTAGTCGGTGCGGACGACGACGTCGCCCTCGATCTCCGTCCGGGCGACGGTGAAGTGCTCGGGGCCGGGGACGCCGGCGATCTGGGCGGTCAACTGGATCTCGTGGTTCATCATGGTGTCCACCGTAGAGAGGCTTCCGGTCAGTTTTTGACCGGAAGTGCCCGGACAATGGACCTATGGCCAACACCAGCTCCCGCACGCTCACGCTCCTGTCCTTGCTCCAGACGCACCGCCACTGGCCGGGGGCGGACCTCGCCGATCGGCTGGGGGTGTCGGAACGCACGCTGCGCCGGGACGTCGATCGCCTGCGTGAGCTGGGATATCCGGTACGCGCCTCCCGGGGCACCGACGGCGGCTACCAACTGGAGCCCGGGGCCGTGCTGCCGCCGTTGCTGCTCGACGACGAGGAGGGGGTCGCGCTGGCGGTCGGCATGGGAGACGCGGCGCAGAGCGGGATCGCGGGGCTGGACGAGGCTGCGGTGCGCGCGTTGACCAAGGTCGTGCAGGTCCTGCCGCCTCGCCTGCGGACCAGGGTGAACGCGCTGCGCGCGATGACCGTCTCGGCGGCGTCCGCCGGGCCGGTGATCCCGGCGGAGGTGCTGACGCTGATCGCCCAGACGTGCCGGGACCAGGAACGGCTGGGCTTCCGCTACACCACACGCGGCGGCGCGCAGACCGAACGTGAGGTGGAACCCCATCGCCTCGTCGCGCTCGGGGGCCGCTGGTACCTGGTGGCCTACGACCTGACCAGGCACGACTGGCGCAGCTTCCGCCTCGACCGGCTGGCGGAGCCGCGCAACACCGGCGCCCCCTTCCTGCCGCGGCCGCTGCCCGGCGGGGACGCCGCCGCGTTCGTACGCACCGCGGCCCAGGTTCCGGCCGCCCGCACGGTCGTCGCGCTGGTTCACGCACCCGCCGAGCACGTACGCCGGATGGTCGGCCAATGGGGTGAGATCGAACCGGTCGGCCGGGATCGATGCCGGCTCACGATGATCTCCACCAGCCTGGACTGGCCCACGCAGGCGCTGGGCAACGTCGGCGCCGCGTTCGAGGTGCTCCAGCCGCCGGAGTTCGTCGCTCACCTGAGGGACTGGGGCACCCGGTTCCTCGACGCCGTCGAGAAGTCGCCTGCTCCCGCCGAAACCTGAGGTCACAGGACAAGTTGAAAACAAATCGCCAGACTGGTTTTATGGATGCATGGCCGGGAGGTTCCCGGCGAACCCCCCTCTGGAGGAGCAACCATGAAGCTCACCCAGGCCGCCGCGGCGACGTTCGGTCTCGACGACGACTCCTGGAAGCGGCACGCCAACGCCTGGAGCGTGTGGACCCGGATGGCCGGCCTGGCGCCGATCCTGCTGCCGATCTACTTCCGCGACGAGCTCGGTTGGTGGGCCCTGGCCCCGGTCGCGGTGGGCGTGATCTGGATGTGGCTCAACCCGCACGCGTTCAAGCCGGTCCACGAGCCGCGCAGCTGGGCGTCGAAGGGCATCTACGGCGAGAAGATGTACGCCGCCGACCACTCCCTGGCGGCCGAGGCGCACCGGCCGGCCATCCGGTGGCTGATCGCCATGGCCGCCGTCGGCGCCGCGATCATGGTGTACGGCCTGGTCCGCGTCGAGGCCTGGCCGGCCGTCTTCGGCTGGGCGCTGATCTTCGTCTCCCAGTTGTGGCAGATCGACCGCTTCGTCGCCATCTACGAAGAAGGGCTGCGGCGTGGCGCCGCCGAGTGACTCCCGCCCCTGACCGGAAGGCCGCGCCCGACCGCGTCCGCACGCGCCCGTGAAACCATATGAACGATCTGTTCGCCTGAAGGAAGGACCGTCTTCGATGCCGCCCGCGTTCACCGCCGAGGAGAAGACCCGCATCAGCGCCCTGCTGCTGGCGACCGGCCGGAAGCTGTTCACCAGCCAGGGGCTGCGCAAGACGTCCCTGGAGGAGCTGATGGCCCCCACCGGAGTGGCCAAGAGCAGCTTCTACGTGTTCTTCGACTCCAAGGAGGCACTGTATCTGGAGCTGATGCTCCAGCAGGCGGGCGAGGTCAGGCGCCGGGTCATCGACGGCGCGCTGCTGAGCACCGACGACCCCCGCGAGGGGCTGCGCCGCTTCCTGCACGCCACCATCGACGAACTGGCCGTCAACCCGCTGTGGCGCCGCCTGATGACCCATCCGGAGGAGATGCAGGCCGTGGCCCGCAAGCTGGAGCCCGAGCGGATCGCCGCCATGTCCGACAGCCCCGCCACCGCCCTGGTGGAGTACGTCGCCGCCCACCGGGCCGAGGGCGAACTGGTCGCCGTCGAACCCGCCGTCATCATCGGCGTCCTGCAGTGCGTGCTCCTGGTGCCGATGTTCGGCGAACGGCTCGGCGACCCCGCCCACCACCCCAAGATCCTCGACCTGCTCATCGACATCGTCGCCGCCGGCCTCACCCAGGCGGGCACGGCGGGTGGGTGAAGGGGTCGGGAGGCGGTCGCTTCCCGCCGGGTCTCAGACCGTCTCTCGCGTCAGGCTCTCGCACAACGCCCACACCCTGTCCTGGTTGCCCCGATCCAGGACACTGGCCGGCCACTCCACGCGGCGGCACTTCATGCTGAAGTAGGCGCCGTTCACCCCCTCCACCTCGGCGCTGGAGGCCAGGTGGATGCTGGAGCGGGCCGGCTTGCTCAGGTCACCGAAGAGCCGCGGCGCGGCCACCCGCAGCAGCGGGACGACCGGCCGGTAGAGGTAGGGGAACCCGGCAGCCGTCATCGACCGGTTCATCGGCGTGTGGCCGTGCCCCGGGTAGGCCACGTTGACCGTGACGCCGGTGCCGGCGACCCTTTCGGCGAAGCGCAGGCTCATCGCCATCAGCATCGTCTTGGTGTGGTTGTACTGGCTGAACGTCCACCCCAGATAGCGCCGTTCGGCCTGCAGGTTGTCCGGTTCGATCGGCCCGCCGGGGATGCCGCCGGTGATGTTGACGACCCGGCCGCCGAGCAGCGGCAGCAGCAGGCGGGTGAGCGTGAACGGCGCCAGCACGTGGGCGGCGAAGGTGACCTCCACGCCGTCCTCGGTCAGCGTACGGCGGGGCGGGCTCGCGCCGACGTTGTTGACCAGCACGTCCAGCCGGTCGCAGCGCTCGGCCACCTGGGCGGCGAGCGCGGCCACGTCACGGCGGCGGGTCACGTCCGCCGCGACGCCCTCGGCCTGGCCGCCGGACGCGTGCAGTTCGTCCACCGCCTGCCGGACGCGTTCGGGGTCGCGGCCCACCAAGATCACCCGGGCGCCGAGCGCGGCCAGCCCGCGCGCCGTCTCCTTGCCGATGCCCCCGGTGCTGCCGGTGATCAGCGCGGTCTTTCCTCGCATGAGACCCTCCTGTGTAGAGCGTTGCACTCAATATGACATCGAGTGCCACATACGGCAATGGGTGTAGAGTAACCGTCCATGGAAGGTCTGCGGGATCGCACGAGGCGCGCCGTACGCGTCGAACTGGCCACCCGGGCGCTGGAGCTGTTCGCCGAGCGCGGGTTCGACGAGACGACCGTCGACGACATCGCCCAGGCGGCCGGCATCTCGAAGCGCAGCTTCTTCCGCTACTTCCCGAGCAAGGAGGACGTCGTCTTCGGCGAGGTCGAGACGATGGCGGAGCAGGTCGCCGAGGAGATCTCGGCCCGGCCGCCGGGGGAAGGGCCCTGGGAGTGCCTGCACGCGGTGCTGCGCGACTGGGAAACGCGGATCAACAGTCAGGTCGAGGTGATGCGGCTCATCGAGTCCACCCCCGCGCTGCGCGCCAGGCTCCTGCAGAAACGCGACCACGCCCGCACCCGGATCATCCAGGCGCTGGCCGAGCGCGGGTTGTCCACGCTGGAGGCGGACCTGGCCGCGACGGCCGCCGGAGCGGCACTCGACGCGGTGGCCCGCGAATGGCTGCGCGCGGACGGCTCCGCCGACCGGCAAGCCCTGGCGGACCGGATCTTCACCCTGCTCCGGCCCGCGTTCCTGAGCTGAGACGCCAGGGGGCCTCCGGCGGCCGGCTCGACACCCGGGCCGGCGTCGTCGTCACCAGGTCACGGGAAGTTCGTACACCCCGTACACCTGGCCGTCGTGCTTGAAGGGGATCGTCTCGAAGTCGGTGGCCAGGGCGAGGGTGGGGACGCGCTTGTAGAGGGTGCCGTAGGCGACCTGCAACTCCATCCGGGCCAGGGGCTGGCCGAGGCACTGGTGGACGCCGAAGCCGAAGGCCACGTGCCGGCGGGCGTCGCGGCGCACGTCCAGCTCGTCCGGCGCGGGGAAGACCTCGGGGTCGCGGTTGCCGATGTCGTTGGCCACGATGATGCCCTCGCCCGCGCGGATGACCTGGCCGCCGACCTCGATGTCCTCCTTGGCCACCCGGCGGCGTCCGCCGTGGGTGATGTTCAGGTACCGCAGCAGCTCCTCCACCGCGCCCGCGATCAGCGCGGGGTCGTCGCCCTCGCGCAGCCGGGCGAGCTGCCCGGGGTGGCGGAGCAGCGCGAGGGTGCCGAGCGCGATCATGTTCGCGGTGGTCTCGTGGCCGGCCACGAGCAGCAGCACGCCCATCTGGGCCGCCTCCTGCCTGGTCAGCTCGCCCGCCGTGACCCGGGCGGCCACCTGCGACAGCAGGTCGTCGCCCGGGTGGTCGAGCTTGTCGCCGACGAGCCCGTCCAGATACTGCCTCAGCCGCCCGCCCGCGGCGGCCCTGTCCTCGACCGACACGTCCCGCTTGACGATGATCTTGCTGTTGTCCTGGAAGAAGCCGTGGTCGGCGTACGGGACGCCGAGCAGCTCGCAGATCACCAGCGATGGCACCGGCAGCGCGAACGCCTCCACCAGGTCGACCGGCTTCGGCCCGGCCAGCAGGTCGTCGATGAGGTCGTCGACGATGCGCTGGACGGCCGGGCGCATGGTCTCGACCCGTTTGACGGTGAACGCCCCTTGCACCATGCGGCGCAACCGGTGGTGCTCGGGGTCGTCCATGAGGATGAAGCTGATCGAGCTGTCGGGGCGTCTGGGGAACAGCGTCGGCAGCGGGTAGCCGGGCCGGGTGATGTCGGAGCTGACCTGCGGATGGCTCAGCACCGCCTTCTGCTCGGCGTACCCGGTGACCAGCCATACGGTGCCGCCGTCGCGCAGCCGTACCCGGGTCAGCGGCGTGTCCCGCTGGAGCGCCTGCAAGGCGGGCGGCGGGTCGAACGGGCACGCCGCCGCCCTGACACCGGGGAACTCGGGCAACGTGCCGGAGGTGTCCTGGTCCGGGAGTGCCGTCATGACGGTGTTCCTTCCGCTCGATGGGTCCGGCCGGCCGGGCCGGTGGTGGCGGGGGCCGTCGGGGCCGGCCAGGGCGCGCGGGTGGCGTGGGCCCACGCGGCGCTCATCGACTTCCGGCGTGACGCACCAGCACTCTCCTTTGTCAGATCCAGACAACCAACGCGGGCCGCCTTAAGTCAAGCGCCTGATTTCTGCGCGTGGGCCGGGGGCGTCACAGTGTGGCGGCGCGTTCTCCGGCCGTGAGCACCACCGTGAGGGCGGTGTCCAGCTCGGCCGGATCAATGCCCTCGAAGGCGGCGTCCGTGATCTCGCGCGCATGCGCGTACAGGGCCGCGAAGTAGGCCGCGCCCGCCTCGGTCAGCTCTGCCGTGGCGGGGGCGTTCCCCGGCCGGTACGCGACATGCCCCGCCGTCGCGGCGCGTTCGAGCACCCGTACGGCGTCCGGCCCGGCCAGGTCGAGACGGCGGTCGAGTTCCCTCACCACCTCGTCCGCGGGCAGGGGGGCGGCCGCCTCCTTGAGCAGGGTCAGCACCATCCAGGTGGGGAAGTCCACGTCGAAGTCCGCGAGGGCGCGACGGTGCAGCCTGCCGATCAGGCGTGCGGTCTCGCCGAGCGCGCGGCCGAGGCTGGGGCGCGGTCCGGGGTTCACGGTCATGGGGGTCTCCTTCGTGCCGGCGGCGCCTTCTGTTGGTGCCACCAATGATGGTGACACCAACAATACACACATTTGATGGCCCCACCAACAATCGACTAGCCTGGCGACGTGAACCGCGCCCCGCACCCGACCCCCGCCCGGCTGCGCGCCCTGCCGAGCTGGGTGATCAACCAGACGGCGATGGCCGCCAACCGGCTGACCGACCGCGCGCTGGCCGGCACGAGTTCCCGGCGCCAGTTCGCGATCCTGTCGGCCCTCGACGAGTACGGCCCGTCCAGCCAGGCCGATCTGGGCAGATGCACCGGGATCGACCGCAGCGACGTGGTGACGGGCGTCAACACGATGGTCGAGCGGGGATTCCTGCGGCAGCGTCCCGACGCGGCCGACGGCCGGCGCAACATCGTCACGCTCACCCCCGAGGGGAAGGAACATCTGGAGCGGCTCGGCGCCCTGATCGCCGACGCCCAGGACGAACTGCTGCGCGCCCTCTCCCCGGCGGAATCGAAGATGATGCTCGACCTGCTCAGGCGAGTGGTCGCCGACGATCAGGACGCGACGTGAACCGGGGCCGGCGCGTACGGGTTTCCTCGCCGGGCAAGGAGAAATGACTATGGAACAGGAGCAGGTGCGCATCGTAGGCACCACCGACGACCTCGCCGACCTCGCCGGGAGGTTCCCCACGGGGACTCCCGTCCAGATCGACGCCGAGGAGATCGAGCCGGGCCACGAGCCGGGCAGCTCGGCGGGATGGGCGGTCGTGGCCAGAGCCGAGCTGCTGCCGGTCGGCGAGCGCGGCGGCCTCGCGGCGCCGGGCGAGCCGATCGCCACCGGAGAGGCCGACGCCGACGGCAACCGCCCGTTGCTGTTCACGCCCGTGCTCGTCCTGCAGTCGCGCAAGCTCGCCACGCCCGGCCGGTTGGGGCCCACGGCCCGCGCCGCCGACCCCTGCCTGCGCCGCGACGACGCCTACGAGCGCATCGAGCGCGACGGCGACGCGACCCTGTACCTGATGGAAGTGCTGGAAGCGGTCGAGAACCTGCGGGACGAGACCGACGGCGTGGCCGCCGACCGCGACCGCCTCCTGCACCCGGCGGCGCGCCGCCACCTGGCCTCGGCCGTCGAAGCCCTGAAGGCGGCGCGCGCCGCGGTGAACGAGGCCACCCGCTTCGGCAACGTGTGCGAACTCGTCCGCGGCGCGGACCACGACGACGCCTGGGCCGGGAAGATCGAGGACGGTCAGCCGTGCGACCCGGCGAACCTGCACGGCCTGCTGGTCGACCTGCCCGGCGGCCCGGCGGGGCGACCGGCCTGCCCGGTCCACGCCGAACTGGCGCGGCGACACGTGCCCGAGGCCACGGTACGGCCCAACCCGCACGCGTAGGCGGACGTCCGGCCGGGGCCCGTCAGCGGTCGTCGAGGAAGGTCAGCACGGCCAGGACGCGGCGGTGGCCGCCGTCGGAGACGGCCAGGCCGAGCTTGGCGAAGATGCTGCCGATGTGCTTGTGCACCGCGTTGTCGGTGATCGTCAGCCGTTCGCCGATCTCGGTGTTGCTCAGGCCATGGGCCATCCACGACAACACCTCGCGTTCCCGGCCCGTGAGGCTGTCCAGGCCGTCGCCGCGCCCGACCATGAGCTGGGCGATGACCTCGGGGTCCATGACCGTGCCGCCCGCGGCGACCCGGCGGACGTCCTCGACGAACTGGCCCACCCGGCTGACCCGGTCCTTCAGCAGGTAGCCGACGCCGCCGGAGCCGTGCGCCAGCAGCTCGCGGGCATAGACGCGCTCGACGTACTGGGACAGGACCAGGATGGGCAGAGTGGGGTCGGCGCGCCGGAGGGCGACGGCGGCCCTGATGCCCTCGTCGCGGAACGACGGCGGCAGCCGCACGTCGGCGATCACCAGGTCGGGGCGGTGCTCGGTGACGGCGTCCAGCAGGCCGTCGGCGTCCGGCACGACCGCGGCCACCTCGATGTCCTTGCTGGTCAGGAGCAGTTCCAGCCCGGTGGAGAGCAGGACGTTGTCCTCGGCGATCACGACGCGCACGGCAACTCCACGACGAGACGGGTGGGCCCTCCGGAGGGGCTGTCGATGCTCACCGTACCGTCGAGCGCGGCGGCCCTCCTGCGGATGCCGGTGACGCCGGTGCCGCGGCTCTCGTCCACGCCGCCCCTGCCGTCGTCGCTGATCTCGATGCGCAGCACGCGTCCCGACGCCAGCCGTACGGCGACGCGGGCGGCGCCGCTGTGCTTGGTGGCGTTCGTGACCGCCTCGGCGACGATGAAGTAGGCCGCCGTCTCGACCGCGGCGGGCACGGCGCCGAGGCCGCTCACGTCCGTCTCGACGGGCAGGCCGGCCTGCGCCGTCACGGCGGACACCGCGCCGGCCAGCCCCCTGTCGGCCAGGATCGGCGGATACATCGTGCGGATCACCTGGCGCAACTCGGTCATCGCCTCCTCGGTTCCCTCATGCGCGTCCTTCAGCAGCCGGCCGACGGGCCCGCCGTCGTCGTCGAGCGCCTCGCGGGCCATCGCCAGCCGCATCGCGATGGCGACCAGCCGCGCCTGCGTGCCGTCGTGCAGGTCGCGCTCGATGCGGCGCAGCTCGGCGGCGTGCGCGTCGAGGACGTTCGACCTGCTCTCGGTCAGCTCCCCGACGCGCTCGGCCAGCCGGTCGGCCTCCGACGGGGCGAGCGCGGCCAGGCAGGCGCGGGCGTGCAGACGGGCCAGCCTCGGCAGCGCCCACCAGGCCAGCGGCGCGGCCAGGACGACCTGCGCGACGCCCATGCCGATCGCCCGCTCCCACCCGGTCACCGGGAAGGCCAGCAGCAGCCGCAGCGGCTCGTCGGCCGGGAACAGCCACCACAGCGGGGCCTCCAGGACGGGGTTCACCAGCAGCCCGGCCACCCCGAGCGCGACCAGCGCGACGGGCAGGCCCACGGCGACGTGCAGCGCCGTCCAGCGCAGGTCGCGCCGGGACCGCGGGCCCAGGAGGAGCTGCCGCCACCGGTCACGCACCCCGGCCGCGGCGGGCGGGGCCGGGCGCGGCGGGACGTCGACCTCCAGCACCGCGCCGGCCTGCACGCGCTGCCATTCGGTCCACCTGTGCAGCACCGCCATCATGCGCGGCACCAGGACGAGCCCCACCCCGCCCACCGGGACGAGCAGGACGCCCGCGACGAGCACCGCCAGCGCGACCATGGCCGCCAGGGCCGACGCGAACACGATCAGGTGATACCGAACAAACCGCCACAGATTCTTCACATCAATTCATGATCTTCCGGGCGGGTAGCTCCATGGCCAGGGACACAATCGTCATCGCCCCCAGAATAGAGGCCGGTACCAGCCACAACGGCCCCGCCGGCAGCGGACGGGCCAGGAAGCCCACGCTCAGCAGCACCAGCGGCACGGCGGCCAGCACCAGCCCCGACGCCGACGCCCCGGCTCCCACGAGCAGCGCCTCCCAGCGCACCACGCGCCTGAGCTGACGCGGGGTCAGGCCGATCGCGCGCAGACCGGCGAACTCCTCGCGGCGCGCGGTCGTCGTCGCCACCAGCCGGTTGGCGACCGCCACCAGCACGTAGGCCAGCAGCACGGCGAGCACGGCGACGTTTACCAGCGTCTGCGCCGAGGCCATGGCGGCCTGCGGTCCCGCGGCGCGGCTGTCGAAGCGCAGCTCGGCGCGGCGCGCGAGGTCGCCGAAGTCGGCGGGACGGGCCAGCACGGCGCTGTCCAGGCCGGTCGTCGTGTGCGCGGTGGCCAGGTCGCGGGAGACCACGATCGGGCCGAACCCGAGGGCCCGACGGTAGGTGGCGGCCACCCGCGCCCGCACCCGCGCGCCGTCGCCCATGATCACGTCCATGGTCTGGCCGACCCGGCCCAGGTGCTCGTCCACCGCGACGGTCTCGCCCTTGAGCCCGGACAGCCGGCCGTCCGCGAGGTCGAGGTCGACCAGGCCCTCGGCGTCCGGGCCGAGCGCCATGGCCGGTCTGGCCATCAGGGCGGGGCTGTCACCGGCCAGGAGCGGCTCGGTCACCACGGTCGTCATCGCCATGCCCGCCGCCTTCGTCCGCGACCGCACGTCGGCCAGCAGGTCGCGCGGGACGCCGCCGAGGCCGGGAGCGCTGATCGTGACGAGCCCGCGCAGGCCCATGGCGGCCTCGTCGGACTGCGCCCTGGCCATCGTGGTCTGGGTGAGCACCACGCTGAGGCCGAGCGTGACGACCATGCCGAGGGCGGCCACGGCTCCGGCGGTGCGCAGCGCGTACCCGTGGCAGTTGTGCACCGCCAGCCAGAGCGGGCCGGGCAGCCGCGTCATGAGCCGCGAGCCGGACACCGCCCGCGCCGCCCCCTGTACCAGCCGCGGCCCGGCCAGGGCCAGGCCGATCACCGCCACGATCGCGGCGGTGCTCGGGCCGATCACGGCCGCCTCGCTCCGCACGACCAGCGGCATCGCGGACAGCACCAGGGCGGCGAGCATGAGCAGCAACCCCGCGCGCGTCCGCGCCGGCGACGGCGTGCGCGGCTCGGGCAGCCCGGAGACGACCGGCATGCGCGAGACCCGCAGCGAGCCCGCCCAGGCCGCCACCCGCGTGACGCCGAGCAGCAGCAGGGTCGCCGCCACGGCCGGCAGCGGCCCGTGGACCAGCGGCTGGTCCGCGCGCACCAGCCCGATCCCGGCCAGCAGCTCGCCGAAGCGGGCGGCCAGGAAGTAGCCGAGCGCGGCCCCGGGCGGCACGGCCGGCAGCGCCGCCGCCACGGCCTGGACGGCCACCAGCCGGCGCACCTGGCGCGGGGTGGC